>NZ_JAJNQP010000002.1:0-242203 GCF_022227985.1 Halorhodospira sp. M38 | reverse complement strand
CTGTACTACAGCGTCTGAGTAGCGCATGGAGCCCGGTGCGGCAGCCCGCTGCCGCACCCGGCTCCATCCGCGGCGTCAATCCCGGCCTCTAAGCACCCTCGAAGAGGGTGCCACAATCGATCAGCCGACCCCGGCTCCGCGACTACACTCTTAGGTGGATTGTGGAGCGGGAGCGCCCTTCAGGGAGGAGGAGCCGGGGTGGCGGTTTCGATTAGTGTTGTCATTCCATACTTCCAGGAAGATGGCCAATGCCTGGTGCGAGCCCTGGAGTCGGTGGCCGCGCAGCGCGGCCCTTTCCTCAAGCAGGTGATCGTCGTCGATGACGGTTCGCCTTGGGCGGCTGAAAACGTGCTGGCCCAAGGGGGCGTCCCGGTCGGCCTGAATGTCAGGCTGCTAAGGACAACGAATGCCGGGGTGGCTGCCGCACGCAATCGGGGCTTGGATGAGGTGCTGACGGATTGTGACTACGTCGCTTTCCTCGACTCGGATGATGTCTGGACGGAAGATCATCTCGCCCGCGCCGTCGCTTGTCTCGGCCGCGGCTACGATGTGTACTGCGCTAATCTGATTCGGGCCGGGTGGCGAAGGGATTTCTTCGCCCTGTACCGACAGTTCCGTCCTGAGGAGCACCGGCCCGTGCCCGGATGTTCGGATGTTTACGAGGTCAGTGGCGCGGTCTTCGACCGAATCCTGCGCAACAACTTCGTGGGTACCTCGACGGTGGTGTTCCGATGGTCGAAATACTCGGAGTTGCGTTTCGAAGCCGATTTGCGTGTCCACGAGGATTGGGTCTTCTGGCTAAATCTGGCCCGTAGCAGCGATGCCTTCGTTGTTTCTGCACACGTCGAGGCTCGCTACGGGCAGGGGGTGAACCTCTATGCGAGTGCCGTCGGCTGGGACGCACCGCGTGCCATGGAGGTCGCGTTCTGCGGTGTCCTGCTCGAGAAGCGGATCGTCAGCCTGTTTGGATTGTCTGCGGCGCAGCGGGCATGGGTGCGTCGGCGGCTTGCTCGGCGCAGGCTTTATTGCGGGATGTTACTGCTGCGCCGGCTGCGCCAGAGGCAACGGCTCGAGGCGGCACGGCGATGGCTGCGCCGTGACCCCTGGCTGCTGGTCCACCTGCCGATCTCACTGCTGTGGCTGGTGAGGGGGCGACTGGCGGGGCGCGGGGCGTTGTAGTCTCGCCGCGCCAGGGTCAGCGCATCATTGCCAGGCTGCGTCGTAGCCGCTCCAGGCCGCGCATCCACCATCGGACCGCCACAGAGCTCAACTGCAGGGATCCTTCCGGCCAGTGCGTCCAGGCAAGGCTGGGGAAGCGCCACTTGAGGATAGAGCCGTCGATGGAGCGCAAGGCGACCTCAGCCAGGGTGTAGCGGCGTGCTAACGGTTGCGTGGCCGCGTTACCGGCGCGGCCATCTTCAAAGGGCAGCTGTCCCCAATACTTGGCCTCGCAGCGGGTTGGTGTTCGCATCAGCAGGGTGACGGCTCCTAGCACTGCCTTGCGGGCCGAGCCTCGCGGGTCGAAGTGGGGGCCCTGCGCGGGGAGGGTGGCCACGAATTCCAGAAGGCGGTTCTGGAAACCCGCAACGTCCCAGTGATGCGCGATCGGTGAGGGCGGATCAAGATGAACCTGAACGCCGTTTTCCGTGGGGGTATACCCAGAGACCGAGCCGTGCGTCGCGGTACAGAAGAGCTGCAGCGCCGTGTTGAGTCCCCGCGGGGGTGGTGGGGTTGCTCCGCGCTGGCGATCGTAGAGGAAACACTCCACGCGCTCCAGCCATTCGTGGTCGGGATCGCTGGACGCTTCCAGGCCGGCGACGAAGAAACGGGGCCGGCTCCGGCTGTGTTGCTTGCACAGTGTATCCAGGGCACGCAGCTGGCTGCCGACCCCGCCTAGGTCGACAAAGGCGATGCGGTGGCCATCGAGCACGCCTTGCTCGCGCAGGTAGGTGAGCAGGGCGGCCCGTCGTCGGGTCGCTTGTTCAAGGATCCGCTCGGACCAGGCGGGGTCCTCGGCAAGCTGCCGTACGGTCGCCAGCGTGCGCTCGTCGATCCGCGAGCGCGCGGTGATATTCGGATCGGCGAGGATTTCGGCGACGGTCCTTGTTTCAGTATCAGGAAGGTTGAGAAGTTCAAGGATATCCCCCAGCGGGCGTCCGATCGCATCCCGAAAGATCCACGCCAGCTCCGCTTCGCCGGTCTGCTCGACGGCAGCGAGATTGGTCGACCGGCGGCTGACTAAGAGGTAGCGAGCTTCCAGGGGTGTGTCCAGGCGCGGATAAAGGGCCTGGGCCATGCGCGCGAGGATCTCTCCGTCCCGAGCCAGGAAGTAGACTCGTTCCAGGCCCAGAGCCTCTGAACGGCGCAGAATCCAGACCAGGTAAGCCGTCAGCAGCGGTGCCGCTACCCCGGTGACCGCGTCGATGGCACCTGGTTGTACGTCCGGCGAATGGTTGCAGCGGATACGCCGGCTCGTGGCCGCAAGAACGGAAGTGAGTCCGTTCGAATCCCAGTGGTGCGCTGCGAGCAAGGATTCGTAGCGGTTGAATCGGCCCCCTCGAAAGTGGAGGGTGCGTAGGCCCTTGCGCCTGGCAACCCGTACGTCGCTGTATGGGTTGTCCCCGACGTGCAGGACTGCGTGGGCGGGCAGCCCTAGCTCCATCAGGACCATGTCGAAGAGCCGCCCGCTGTGCTTGGTCGCACCGTAATGCGAGGAGAGGAAACAGCGTGCCCCTTGCGGGAGCAGGCCGTGACCGGCGAGTACAGCGCGAATGAAACTTTCCGGGAGGTAGGTGTCGGAGGTGTAAACCAGTTGCACCCCGCGAAGATGCGCTAGCCGGATCCAAGCGTGGGAGCTGCGCAAGGGGTGCAGAGCAATGCGCTCCAGCGCGAGTTCTTGATCGATTAGCGGGGGGATTTGTTCCTCGGTCAGGCCGAGTTCTCGGCCTAAGGCTGCGTAGATGGTCTCCAAGGTAAAAGTGCGCTCACGGTCCTCGCGCTGCCAGCAGTCTCGTTCGACACTTTGACGCAGGCGAGCGAACACCTCCGGCGTACAGGGGATGAGCCCCTCCTCGGACACTCTTGTCCCCAGAGCCAGATAACCGGACCCCGGAGGACCGTAGGCACGAAACAGCAAGGTGTCGAACAGATCCAGCGACAGTGCCGAGATGCCGCGGGCAGCCTGCTCCATGTCAGCGGGCAGGGCCTCCGCCCGGAAGGGGAAGGTGCCGACGTTGTGCTTTTCCATGGGGAGGGGCACGCTGATCTTCCATCTCCAGTGGTGCTGGGACAGGCGACTCCTGAAAGGAGTCTAGCCGGTATCGCGGCGTGCGCTCCCTGACTTGCCGCAGTACTCATGGTGAATTGACGCCCGGCGGCTCGGTGCATAAAATGCGCGTCACCAGTTGCGGGGTGGAGCAGTCAGGTAGCTCGTCGGGCTCATAACCCGAAGGTCGCAGGTTCAAATCCTGCCCCCGCTACCAGTCAGTCATCGAGATGAGCCCCCGCTCAGCGCACACGTGCAGTGTTCGCCGATCGGGGGTTCTTTTCGTTTCAGGGAGTGCATGACCGATGGCGGAAACTGCTGCGAGACGGGGGGCGGTGCCGACTTGGCTGATGGTGGTTGCCTATCTGAGCGCCGTGTTCCTGCCCACGCTGGGGCTATTGCTCGGTATGTATCTGGGCTACCGCCGAGTGCTGCTTCACGCCTTTGTGGTCGTCGGCATCAGCACGATCGTCGGATTCTTCTGGTATCCGATGGTGTTCGGATGATCATTCGGCGGCGGTCAGCCCCCTGTTGCTGACCGCCGCAGGAACAATCCTGGGACCTAGTAGAGCACCAGGTCCTGCCCCCAGCCGCCGAAGACCTCCAGCACATCTTCAAGCTCTTCGTCGATCCGTTCTTCCAGGCCACTGCGGCTACCGAAGGCCTCCAGGACCGAGTCCGGGCAGCTGATGATCTTGTAGGGAAAGCTCCCTTCCCCCGGTCGGCCGAAATAGAGGGAGACCCCCTCCAGCTCCCCGTCGAGGAACTCGATGTAGTCCAGGGTATCCAGCTCGTCGAGGAAGAACCGGTAGCTGTGTTCCGACCAGACCACGTAGCCCCGCTCCCAGTCGTCCTGGGGGGTGGACGGTGGTGCAGCGGCGCCGGCCAGATTGGGGTTCTTCAGCTGGCGCAGATACTGGCGTAAGGCGCGCAGATCGCCGAGCCGGACCTCGCGGTCGCAGGTCTCGCGCAGGGCGCGGAAGTAGCCTGTGGCCGCCTGGTTGATGAGCGCCGCCACGATCAACAGCCGGCGATAATCGGGTACATCGGGGTCGATCACCTCCAGGTCGCCGCGCGCCCCCAGGACATCACCGAAGATCGGGTCCATGAGCTGGTGCAGGGTGTATCCCCAGAGGACGATGGCGCCGATCGTCAGGCCCAGCAGCGCCACTCCCACTGCCTCTTCGCTGGCGTTCATGAAACCTGCGATCTGGGGCTCGTGGCGAGTCGCCAGCACTAGGACGGCGGCAACCCCCAGCGCACCCAGGAACAGCAGGGTGCGCTCCCGGGCCCGCACCCGCATGCGCTCCTGGAACGCCCCCAGCTCTTGCTGCTCGGGGGGATCGCTATCGGCCACGCGGTCGGCGTTGAAGGGGCCTTCCGGGTGCGGGGGGCGATCGTAGCGCTGACGCATGTAGGGCTGCTCCTCCTGCCTGGTCATGTCGGTCGGGGATGGGGCGGCGGCCCCGCCTTATACTATTGCGGCGATCGGGGCGTGGCCATGCGTGAGCCGCGAATCAGGCCGGGATGCGACCAACTGCCGGGTGGGCAGAGCCGGACGGCAAGTCCGCCGGGGGCGGCTATGCTTGTCAGGGTGCGGATCGGACGGGCCGGAGGGAGCAGTCACCCGCTCATGAAGGCGCAGGCAATCTACCGGATCCAATCCGATCCGGCCATCTATCTCTCCATCGGTACCGCCAACTGGCGCTATCTCGATCACAGGGGCACCGATACCGGCTATCTCCTCGCCCATCCGATGTGGTATCTCGGCCTCGGCGGTGTATGGCGTTACTTGCGCGAGGCGCGAGCACTGCGCCGGCGAAACATGGTCCTCATCCTGCTCAATAACTCGTTGCGGGAGCATCGCATCGCACGCCTCTGCGGTCTGCGCTCGCGATTCATCAGCCAGAACATGAACGTCTGCGAGCACGCCTTCCGGATTCGGGATGAGCCCAAGCGGTGGGATGCCGTCTACATTGCTGCGGCGAAACCCTACAAACGCCTGCATTTGGCGGGCCTGGTCGAATCGCTGCAGGTGATTACCTACTTCTGGCCGGATGTTCGCAATGCCGCCGGGAAGTGGGACCTGCACGCCTTCGAGCCTGCCATCCGTCAGGCGGCGTTCAACGAGGACTGGATCAGTGATCCGGAGGAGATCGGTCGAAGAGTCAGCGCGAGCCGCTGCGGGCTGGCCCTGTCCCGCAAGGAGGGTGCGATGCTCGGCATGATGCAGTATCTCTACGCCGGTTTGCCGGTGGTTTCCACCCCTTCGCTGGGCGGGCGGGATGTCTTTCTGGATCCGCGCTACTCGGTAATCGTCAAGCCCACTGCCAAGGCCGTTCGCGACGGCGTGCGCGAGATTCTCAGCCGACGGATACCGCCTGAACAAGTCCGCGCCGCCGCGTTGGCCCGCGTGGATACGGAGCGGCGCAAGCTCTATGCCCTCTGCCGGGAACTGAGCGGCGATCCAGGGGGGCGCTATCCGGACTACGCCAGCTTCCACGGCCACGTCTGGGGCGGTCCGGAGGGGCTGGCCCGGATTCGAATCCATTAACCGGAGGCTGCCAGGATTTTGGCCTACCTTGCCATCCAGCCGGGCGGCTCGCGCTGCGGTGCGGATCGTCACCGGCAGAGTGTCGACCAGGATTCCGGCAGGAGGGGGGCGCTCGAAGCGGGGTGGTCCTGGTGCGAGGGGCGTCTGCAGGTGTGGGGGGATCGTCTCGGCATGATCCCGGTGTTTTACGGTTTTCAGGAGGGCGGGGTGATCGTGGCCGACAACCTCGCCGAGCTCTGTCGCCACCGTGCCACCCCCAATCGCCCCAATGACTCGGGCATCGCGGTGTTCCTGCGCCTGGGTTATTTCTGCGCTAACCAGACAGTGGTCGAGGGTGTCTATGTCCTCGGTCCCGGCGAGCGGTGGTCGTGGTCACCGGGTCAACCCCCGGCGGCGGATGGCGCGGTGAGGTACCCGCGCTTCTGCGTTGTCCGCGATGCGGGCGATCGTCTCGAGCGGTTGGCGCAGGCGGCATTTGCCGAGGCCATCACTGCCCGGGCCCCCGATCGAGTCGCGACGTTGCCCCTTTCCGGGGGGCGCGACTCGCGGCATATCCTGCTGGAGCTTCACCGTCAGCGAGTCCCGGTCGAGCGTGTCGTATGCGGCCATCGCCTGTTCAAGAATGAGCTCGGTGTGGCTGCCGGTCTGGCCGCGCGCCTCGGCCTTGCCCTGGAGGAGGCTGGCTGCCTGGATGAACACGAATTGGACGGGGCACTCGAGGCCGAAAAGAATCGACGGACGCACTTTGCGTCGGACGAGCATACTTGGTACTTGGCGGTCGCTGCGCGGCTACGGGGGGCGTATCTCGACGGTCTGGGGGGCGATATGCTTCTCAACGGGCTGCAGTTCAGCGCGAGCCTTGCCGAAGCCCTGCGCCGTGGGGATGTCGATGCGGCTGCGCATCGGTTATTGGCGGCTGGTGCGGACTGGGGGCAGGTGCTGCAGGGGCCCTGGGCGGAGCGCTGGTCCGCGGCGCAGGCTCGGGCAGCAATCCGCGAAGAGCTGGCCCGGCACGTGGACGCTGTCTGCCCGGCACGCTCGTTTCGTTTCTGGAACCGCACCCGCCGGGAGATTGCGCTCATCCCGGTTGCCCTGCGGCCGGTTGGCTCCAGGGTCGGGTTGCCGTTTCTGGATCCGGCGATCCTTGAGCTGGGCCTTGGGAGACCGGAGGGCAGGGCCGAGGACGAAGTTGGGTTGCACGATCGGGTTATCGCCCGGGCCTATCCGGCGCACCGCGGCGTCCCCTATGGGGCATACGGCGTCACAGCCCGGGATCTCAATCGGCGCAGCCGGCGTCGGCTCTACGGCGCGCGGCTGGCTGAGGGTGCCATGCTGGCTCGGGGGGCCCCGCAGTTGAGCCGCGGGGGATATCTCAGAGCCCTGTGGGGTCGGTGGACGGTGCAACCTAGATATCTCTGGTGGCAGCCGGCGATGCAGTGCATCGTGCAGGCGTTCCGCGAGCTGGAGCTGGCAGGTCCAGAGATCGGTGCCAGGCGTGTTCCATCCGCAGGATCGGGTGGGGGCTGTCCGGCTTTGGGCGATGGTCGGGCAGGATGATCGACGCTGTTATTACCTGGGTGGATGGGGACGATCCGGGTCACGCTCATAAACGGGCCGCTTACGCCAAGTTGGCTGAGCCTGGCCGGATGCCCGCCGGTCTGGACGAATCCCGGTTTCGCACCTCCTTCGAGCTTTACTATTGCGTGCACCTGATCCGCAGGCATATGGACTGGATTGATCGTATCCACTTGGTCACGGACGGGCAGCGTCCGGAATGGCTCAGTGACAAGGTGGCCCAGGGGCTCGGCCTAGCCGTCGTGGATCACAGTACGATCTTCCGCGGGTTCGAGGACGTGCTGCCGGTCTTCAATTCGAAGTCTATCGAGGCGGTCCTGCACCGGATACCCGGCCTCGCCCCGGCCTTCCTCTACTTCAACGACGATATCTTTGTCCTGCGTCCCACGCCGCGAGAGGCCTTCTTCACGGCGGCCGGAGCACGCTGGCGCGGGCGGTTCCACTACGGGTTTCGCCTCGAGAACTGGGTGAGTGCGCTGCTGGGCGCGGGCGGGGTGGAGCGTGAGGCGTCTTACCTCAAGCCGGGGCGCGAGCGGGAGTTTCTCGGGCGCAAGATCACGTTCCAGTGTGCCCACTCTCCGCATCCGTTCTTCCGGGATGTTCTCGCCGATTGTTTTGCGCAGGAGTCGTCTCTGAGACACCAGATCGCGTATCGGTTCCGCAGTCACGAGCAGATGACCATACCCAATCTGGTAGCTAATGCCGCGTTCATGCGGGGAGCAGCCGTCTGGGGGCGGGACGACTGGGGCTATGTCCACGGTCGGTTCGATGGCGACGACGCTGTCCTGGGCGTTTTGGAGCGGGTACGTTGCGATGCGGGAGTCCGTTGCCTCTGTGTCCAGGAGGCGGATCAGATGACGCCCTTATCCCGGCTGCGGGTGGAGCGACTGCTCGCCGATGCCCTGAGCCGGAGTCGCCTGGACGCGGTTCAGTGATTCGAGGAATCGCTCGACAATGTGTTTCGGTTGGATCTCGGCGCGCTCGGCATAAGCGAGCGATCGCGCGGCGATCTGCGCGTAGGCGGTTGGGTCTGACCAGAGTTGATCGAGGGCGGTCAGCCAGTGCTCGATCGGCGCATCCGGGGGCAGGAGCAGCCCACCCGGGCCCACGGATTCGGGCAGACCGCCCGAAAGACTGGCCAGGACCGGGATGCCGCTGAGATGGGCTTCTGTCGCCATTCGTCCCCAAGTCTCGATCCACTGGCTCGGGGCGCAAATGAGTCGGGATCTGCGGTAAAGCGGTCGGGGATCGCGGGTGGTGGCGAAGGTTCGCACGTTGCTGAGCCGCCGGGTGCGGGCGCGGAAGTCGGCACGTTGTCGCCTGTCTAGCCCCCAGGTGTCGACGATCCAGAACGGGACTTTCGGGCGTTGTTGTGCCAGTTTGAGGGTGATGTCGATTCCCTTCCTGGGGGAAGGGTTCAGGTGCAAGACGACCTCACGGGTGGAATGGACACGGTAGCGCTCCGGGTGAACCAGGGGCCGAATCACTTCGCTGAGAAGGTTGTTGCGTTCCCGGAAAAACGACTGGGTAAAAAGAGAGTTGGAGATGTATAGCAGGCGAGGGTGGATGAACGGATCAATGGCGAATGTGTCCTGCGTGGTGTCGTGCAGATAGGCAACGCAGGGGAGACCAGCCTCGATCAGGGCCCTTGCTGTCCGGCTCGTCTGACCAACCTCGGCGACGGCGACTTCGGGCTGGAAGCGCTCGATGGCTTCCGGGATACCGTTTATGGGATCGTAACCGCGATAGGTGGCATAGCCGAGACGGTGGTCTTCGATAAACGGTTTTTCCCCCGCCAGAGCAGCTTGAATGCGCGTGCGCCAGAACAGCGGTCCCCGGGGCTTAAGGGCGCATAGCACCGCGGTCTCATGACCGCGTTCCTGTAGGGCGTGTGCCATTTCATCGATACAGCTATTCGCCCCGCTTGCGCGTTGGGGGATGTGGCTGAGGGTCGAAACAAAGAGGATCCTCATGATCAAGCAGACATCTGCGGAGCTGCCAGGACGCAGACTGGTGAAGGCCGGCCCGCGCGGGTGACATGGAGGCCCGGGCTTGGGCCACCGATCAGCACTTCCATGCTCGGTAAGGATAGGATCGCCATGCTGCCGATCGGTCGTGCGCCCAGCCGTTCGTGGGCCCTTAACGAGACGAGGTTGGTGGCGGCAACACGGCCGACTGTCCAGGTGACGCCCTGTTGCCTCAAGCGCTCGTGGGCTGCGCTCCAGACCGCGGCGAAGGCCCGCGATCCCCGGAAGCGCGGCGGGATCACGATATCGAGATCGAGTGCCGTACAACCGCTGGGGGAAGGGGTCAGCGTGCAGCGATGGACGTTTTCCGCATAGGGACCGAGGGAGTACCAGATAAAGCCGCACGGCAGACCGTCACGGAAGGCGCCCAGACAGATTGCGCCGGCCCGGGCCCGGGCGAGAATCTCGGTCTCCGGGCGCCCACTGTACTCGAAGGCCGGATCACCGGGCTGGAGGGGGCGGACTGTGTACCCGTGGAGGTGGGCTGCCGGGAGCAGCGGTTCTGGTGCCACCGGTTGTGCGAACAAGATATAGCGCGTTGCCGATACCGGCAGCCGGAGACGACGCGCCATCCCATCGAGCAGCACGGCCGCGGTCGTGGCCAGACCGAGCTGCCGCAGGTCATGGGCGAGGCGCCGGAGTCTCGGGGGGAGGCGGGAAACCACGCTGATGGATGCTCCGCGCTGAGGGATGGGCGGCCTGCAGGGGCCGAATGGCTTCTTGAACTCTAGCGCAAACGTTTTCGTTCGCCCGGGGCATGAGTTTCAAGGCTGCGGACGGTGAACCACCGGCAATCATCGTCACCGCTGCTACTATCCATTGAGACGGCGCAGCGAACCGACGGGTTTGCCGGCAAACCTGGGAGAGGGGCGATGATGTCGAGCCTTGAGACGGTCAACCGCATCCTGGATAGCAGCCTGAGCTTGGGAGGGCGCGGACTTGAGTTCGATCGCCAGACGCCCCTGCTCGGTGCCCTGGCCGAACTCGATTCCATGGCGGTCGTTGCGGTACTGACAGCGATGGAAGACCGATTCGGCGTGGTGATTGAGGATGACGAGATCAGCGCCGAGACTTTCACTACGGTGGGCAGTCTTGTCGACTTCATCGATAGCAAGCTTGCGGCCGCCTAAGCCCTGGCTGGAGGCGGGGCTTCGGGCCGGCTGCGCGGGTCCCGTCTTCGAGTTGTTGTTTCGTCCGGCTTCCGGATGTGCGCGCGGAGCGGTGCTCTACTGCCACCCCTTCGCCGAGGAGCTCAACAAGGCCCGCCGCATGGCGGCGATGCAGGCACGTGCGTTGGCAGCCGACGGCTGGGCGGTTCTGCTCCTCGATCACTACGGCTGCGGTGATAGCGGCGGTGACTTCGCCGATGCCCGCTGGGAGATCTGGCTGGCCGATCTGGCCGAAAGTTGGCGCGCGCTGAAGCAGCGCTTTCCGGGAGAGTCAGTCGGCTGGGGATTGCGAAGCGGCTGTTTGCTACTCACGGAGATGTTCCACCGGCAGGGCGTTGATGCCCCTGCGGTGCTCTGGCACCCGGTGCTCCGCGGCGATGTCTTTTTGACCCAGTTCCTGCGCATGCGGGTTGCGGTCGAACGCCTCGACGGTGGCGCTGAGACGACAAGCGGGCTTCGCGACCGGATGGCCTCTGGTGAATCGATCGAGGTCGCCGGCTATACCCTGGCGCCGGCCCTCGCCGTCGCCCTGGATCGGGCTAGGCTGCTGCGTACCGACGGATCGGTTTTGTGGCTGGAAGTGGGGGATGCGGCCTGCGGGGTCGCCCCGGCCACTCGGCGCCTGGCAGAGGAGTGGCAGGGTCAGGGCACGATGGTCGAGACCTTGGTGATCGACGGAGAGCCGTTCTGGAGCACCCAGGAGATCGCCGAAGTGCCGGCACTTGTGCATGCGACTCGCCAGTGGCTGGCACAACGGTGAGGGTTTAAACGTGGATGAGCGTGCCGTTGTCTTTCAGGTCCACGGACAGTCCCTGCTCGGTATCTGCCATCGAGCCGAGGGGCGCCGAGGTGTGCTGATGGTGGTCGGAGGGCCGCAGTACCGGGTGGGTAGTCACCGGCAATTCGTCTTGCTGGCACGTGGGTTGGCTGCCCAGGGGGTCCCCGTATTCCGGTTCGATTACCGTGGCATGGGGGATGCCGAGGGCGAGTCGCCAGGGTTCGAGGCGGTTGAGGCTGACATTCGCATAGCAGTTGACCGCTTTCAGCATCAGGTGCCGCAACTTGAGGAGGTGGTGCTGTGGGGGTTGTGCGATGCGGCTTCCGCAGGTCTGCTCTATGCTTGGCAAGATCCCAGGGTTGTCGGGTTGGTGCTGCTGAACCCATGGGTGCGCACGGAGGCCGGTTTGGCACGGGCGTATCTGCGACACTACTACCTGCGCCGTCTGGCCAGTCCCGGTTTCTGGAAGGACCTAGGGCAGCGTCGCGTGAAGCCACTCCGCGCGTTCTCCGGTTTGCTGCGCACGTTGGTAGCGGGATCCCGAACCGGTCGCCATGAGCCGGCCGAAGGCTTGGACGCAGCCAAGTTGCCCCTGCCCGTGCGCATGGCGGATGGCTGGCGGCGCTTCCGCGGTCCGGTGCTGCTCATCCTCAGTGGCAATGACTTGACCGCTGCCGAATTCCGGGATGTTGTTGCCACCACCCGTGCCTGGCGGGGGCTGCTGCGGCAGGACCGCGTCGAGGTACGCGAGCTTCGTGAGGCCAACCACACGTTCTCTCGTGGCGTCTGGCGGGATCAAGTTGCACGCTGGACCGGGGATTGGGTGGCTGCTCTGCCTGCGCGCGAGCGGGCAGCGTGAGCGCTGGTCCGGCAGCACTGGTCCTGGGTGGGTTTCCGCGTATTACGGTGCCGGTCGCCCGCAGCCTCGCAGCTCGGGGTATCCCGGTATACGCAGGCGGGTTCTTCAGCGCGCCACGGGTGCCTCGCAGCCGTTCCCTCCGGGGGTACATCGAGCTGCCCGGCCCGGGGCAATCGTCCTTGGAAGCGTTCCCGGCGGCCCTTTTGGCGGTCATTGAGCAGCGGGGCATCGATACCGTGATCCCGGTGGGCGATGGGGAGCTGACGGCCCTGAGCGGTTGCGAGGATCGGTTGGCATCCCGGGTCCACCGCATGTATCCCTCGGCCGCTCTTGCGGCCCGGGTGCTTGATAAGGGCGCCACCCTGACGGTCGCTCGGTCGCTCGGGGTGCCGATCCCCGAGAGTATCTGCGTGGGCAGTGCGGAAGACTTCCGGCGGCAAGGTGGGGCGATGCGCTTCCCCGTCTTCGTGAAGCCGCGCGACCGGGGGCGGCCGAACCCAGCAAGGATGCGCTACTTTGACGGTCCTGAGCCGTTGTTCGCCTTCCTGGATGCACATCGGGGGGCGGGGTGCGAGTGGCTGGTGCAGCGTTTTGTGCCCGGGGAGGGGGTGGGGGTCGAAGTGTTGATGGACGCGGATCGGCCGTTGGCGATTTTCCAGCACCGCCGTCTCAAGGAACTGCCGCCGGGGGGTGGTGTCGCCGTTCGTAGTGTGAGCGAGGCACCGGATCCGGTTCTGGTGGAACGCGCTGTGGCACTGCTCCGGGCACTGTCTTGGGAGGGGTTGGCGATGGTGGAGTTCCGTCGTGATCCGGCGACTGGCCATAGCGTCCTGATGGAGATCAATGGCCGCTGCTGGGGGTCGATGGCCCTGCCCATCGCCTGCGGCGTGGATTTTCCCTATTACGCCTGGCAACGGCTTCATGGGCAGGAACCGGATCCGCCGGCGACATACCCAATCGGGCGGCGGATGCGCTGGCTTGGCGGTGAGCTACAGCGTTTGCCGGCTGTGCTTCGGGAAAGCCTGGACGGCGAGCGGGGGGGTGGGGGGCTTGCCCGTGACCTGGGTGTTGCCGTGCTGGATTCGGTCAATGGCACCCGCGACGCGCTTTGGGCCTGGGGCGATCCGTGGCCGGCACTGCAGGACACCGGCCAAGCCGTCGGTCTTCTGGTCCATCAGTTATGCGGCCGCCTGGTCCGTTCGCCTCGCTCGTAAACCATGTCTCAGGCGACGCCCGAGTTGCCAGGCGTGGCGCAGTGCGGCGTGACGATAGAAGTTCAGGTGTTGGATGGCGCGGCTGTCGGTGCCCCACTCCATCTGGTCGGCATTCGCGTTGGTGTAGAACTCGATCCGCTGCAGTCCGTCCTGTCGGAACAGATCCTCCAGTGTCTCTGCCAGCATCAATCGGCCGATGGCCAGACGCGCCAGGGATTCGTCGTACGCTGTCTTGAGCAGCATGGCCTGGTGCCCTCGGAAAGCCACCAGCCAGGTGGCTACGGTCTGGCCCCGGGTCTGTAGCCGGTAGGCGCAAGCGCGGCCGCGAGCGGCTTCTGCGCAGAGGTAGTCGCGGTAGAAGCGACCCTGTTCGTTATCGGGGTGGAGTGCAGTTCCTTGCCGGCCCTTCCAGCCAGCGCTCTCCAGCAGGCCGTGGATGTTGACGGCGTCGGCCACGGCAGCAGGGGTATCGTCACGCCGCAGGTGCAGCACCAGCCCAGCCTCCGCAACGCGACGCTGATACCGACGGAGGTTCGAGCGCAGTTTGCGTGGACGCTGCTCCAGATAGTCCTCGTAGCGTCTCCCGCGGACGGTAATCCCGACCGTGTTCACGTAGGGGACCAGTTCGGCCTGTGGGCTGTCCATGCCGAGCGGAAAATACCACGGGTCAAGCTGGGTGAGATCCAGCTGTGCCCCCGCGCCGGGGAGGCTTCGGAGCAGGCTGTTCAAGGCCCCGGCTGGTGATTCCAGACCCGGGTCGAGTAGGATCGGGCCGAGGGGTAGCTGGCTCGGGTGGAACAATCCCCAGCGTAGACGACTCAGCGGGGTCACCAGCGCGTGTCCCCGACAGCCTCCGCGGTCGTTTTCCAGCGTAGCCAGGTGAACGGTCTTGCGACCGAAGTGGCGCAAGGCAGCCTCCAGCAGAGGGCTGGCCAGCAGGGGGTGGTCCCGGCATGCGGCGCGGTTGAGCGTATCCCAGCTGGCAGGTAAAGGGGCGTCAGCGGGTTGGTGCTGAACGCGCCAGCTTGTCTTTTCGGGCATAGTCGTGGGCCTCGTGGCCGGGGGCTTTATCGGGGCGGGGGCGGGCTGCCGCCCCCAAGGCGGACCGGACGGTCTGCATAAGCCGTTCCAGTTCGGGGCTCTGCAGGGACTGGTGGCAGGGGAGCTGCAGAACGCTGGCCGAGAGCCGCTCGGCGTGGCGGCAGGTGCGTGGCGGGGTGCCGGACCAGCGCTCTCCGCCGAAGCGGATGACCGGGATGCCGGCGGCGGCCAGGGCCCCGGCCAGTTCGGCAGGTTTCTCCGTCACGAGGGGAAAGACCTGCGGGATGGTGTTCGCCGGAAGGTCCGGGTACAGGGCGTGCGCCCCCGGTAGATCGGACCAGGCCCGGGCCAGACGCAGGTAGTGGGCACGTCGTTGCGCCCCGACCCGGAAGCGATTGGTATGCTGAATGATCCAAGTGGCTGCATAACTCAGGCGCAGCGGCGCGGTCTCCCCGCCGGAGAGCTCTTCCGGTCCAGTCGGGGGGCGTCCAGGCCCGGCCATGGAGGCCCGGTATAACCGACGCCGGCTGCGGTAGTGCAGGGGTGCCAGTAGGGGGCGCAACTTGGCCAGACGGTCGTGTTCGGTGCTTCGCTCCAGCGTGTTGAGGAGGTCTCGGAGTTCGCCGCGTATTCCGCCCCATGGTGGCTTAGGGATCGCCGGGAGCGCGGTGTTGTTCCGGGCTACACATCCGCCGAGGCGTACGGGCAGAAACTTCCATGGGCTCGCTATGGCGTAGTCCCCGAAACTGCCCAGCGCACCCGTTTCGATGCTTCCGAACAGCGCGTGAGCGCAATCTTCGACCAGCACTGTGCCCGCCTGCTTGGTAAGCGGGACAATCTGATCCATTGGTTGCGGAAAGCCGAAGTAGTGCGAGACTAGGACAGCGCGTGGCCGGGCTTGGAGGCGCCGGTACATGTCATCTAGATCCGCGGTACCGTCTGCCAGGACGCGGAAGAAGCTTACCTGAGCGCCTGCCTGCAGCACCGGCGTTACCATGGACGTACAGTGGTAAGCAGGCAGGAGGATGTGCTCACCGGCGCGCAGGTTCAGTGCGCGGAGGATCAGGGTGATCCCCTGCCGGGCCCGTTCGGTGAAAACGAGTTCGGGACGGTCGAGCACCGAGGCCGGCATTGGGCCCGGCCACCGGGCTAGGCTGTTGCTGTCGAGGACAGCGTACCGAGGGATGCGATCCGTCACGACGGCCTCTTCACGGGCCCGGCAAGCGGGCCAGTACCCCGTCGACGGCACCGACTACTGCCTGCAGGGCGGCATCGCGCTCGGTCCCGGAGGTGCAGTGATAGGGGTCGTGGATACGTGGCCAGCGGCTTCCCGGTGACAGACCCTGGGTAAAGGCGCCGAGCAGATAGAGTCGCTCCCTGGCCTGTGGATAGAGCCCGAGCAGGCGCGCGCGGTTGTAGTCGTCCATCGCCAGGATCCATGCGGCGTCGTCGATCATTTCGGGGCGCAGTTGACGTGCCCCATGCTGCTCCAGAGAGAGCCCCATTGCCTTGGCGAACGAACGGGCGCGCGGATCGGCGGGCTTGCCGTCACGGGCACGCAGACCCGCTGAAAGAACCCGCCGCTGCCACGGTTCCGCAAGTCGACGGCGCATGAGCGCCTCGGCCAAGGCGCTGCGGAAAATGTTGCCGTCGCAGAGCAGCAGGATCGTCCCGTGTTGCGGCGGGGAGTGGGGCAGGTCCCTGACCCGCTCGCGGGCGAAGCGGCAGCGGGCATAACGCAGGGGGCCGCCCGGGCCCAGGTCGGCGATCTCCAGCAGAGGCCGGGCGAGACGCCAGGGGAGCAACTGCCGGATGCCCTGGCGAATCACGCGAATCAGGCGCGAGCGTGGCCGGGTGATGGTTCTTGACAGGCTCATGAGTGGGATCGTCCGGTCACTGAGGGGGGGCGCCGTGCGGACCGCCACGGTGCGAGCAGCCGGCGTCCCAAGCGCTCAGCGGCGAAGCGCAGCCGAGGACGCTGGACCAGCAGCCAGACCATCTCCCCGCAATCGCTGGCCAGGCTGCGCTTGTACTGGCTGTCGCCCATCAATAGGTCGTAGCGGCGCGTGCCGGCGGCGATTCCGTGCTCGATAGCCAGGGCATGGCAGATCAGGCCAGGCCTGTAGCGATTCCCGGTCCAGTAGGCAAAACCGTTCTGGTAGTTGTACACGACGCTGCCACTGCGCAGGTTATAGAGATAACCGACGGTTGCCTCAGCGGTTTGGATGCGCATGAACTCCACTAGGCCAGTTCCTGCGGCGCGCTCCAAAAGGACGCGGTGGAAGTCGGTTACCCGCGCAGCCGAGAAAGCCCCGGGGTGGCCGCGTCGATGCCACTGGGCCTTGTGCAGACGGCACAAGTCCCGGAACCAGGTCCGATGCTGCTCGGGGGAGCTTGCTATGGAGGTCTCGAGTGCGCCGCGGCCGCCGTAGGCACGCATTGACCGCCGGAGCTGCTGCCGGGTGTTGCGGCTCCGGCTAGCCAGGTAATCGTCCAGGTCCGTGTAAGCCGACAAATCCACGTAGTAGTAGGGAGTGCGGCCGGCCTCGTGCATTCGAACCGGGAGATCATTCAAGTGCCTCGGAAGCCGTTCGGCCAGATGGGCGTCCATCCAGCCGAGCGAGAACTCATCCCAGTCGCGCCGGTCTTCCAGCAAGTGGACAATCAGTCGTCGCAGGGCCTGAAGCTCACCGCCCGCCGGGCATAGCGGAGCGTTGTGCTCAGGCAGCAGTTGGCACAATTGCGGATCGCCGCTTTCGTTCAACCATAGCGTTCGGGCCCGGAATAGGCTGCGCCGCCGCCCGGGCCCCTTGCCGAGCATGGCCATCGTCGGCTGACCGCCTTCCAGGGTGAGCCAGGTCGGCAGGGTCTCTACCGGGCTTGTCTCGGCCAGGGCCTGTTGCCAAACAGGGTCGAGAAAGGGTGAGCAGCCCGAACGGTTGGCCAGCGCGGCCCAGTCGTCCGCCACGGCCGCCCAGCCTCCTTCGGTGGACGTCGGGCTAGTGTCCACAGATTTCGCTGCCAGTGCCTTCAAGCCCTTCCCCCGACCTGTTCACCCCGGCCGCCCGGGTGATGAACGGCCCTACCTGAATATAGATCGGTGCTACGCTTTTGCTTAGGAACCCTCCGAGGTCTGTCTGATGACACCCTCCGTCCCGCGAGTTTCTGTGGTCATGCCGGCCCGTAATTGCTCCCCTTTTATCGCCGAGGCCATCGACAGTGTCCTGAGCCAGGAGGAGGACAGTCTGGAGGTTCTGGTCGTTGACGACGGCTCAACGGATGAGACCGCAGCGATCGCGGCCTCGTACGGCGAACCGGTGCGGGTGCTGCATACGTCGAAGCCGGGTTCCGGGGCCGCCGCAGCCCGCAACGTTGGCTTACGGGCTGCCGCCGGGGAGTGCATTGCCTTCCTGGACGGGGACGACGTCTGGTTGCCGGGTAAGCTGGCGTGGCAGCAGCGGGTGCTGGCCGACCACCTTTCAGTCGAGCTCGTGTGCGCCCGCGGTGCGCGCTGGGAGGTTGAAGATGCCGCCGCCGGTTGGCGGCCGTGTATCCCGCCAATGCAGGAGCTGCGTTATTACCCGTCCGGGTGGCTCTACACCTGGCTACTCCTGCGCCCGGCTTGGGTTTGGACCTCGACCGTGATGCTGCGCCGTTCCCTGTTCGAGCGGGTCGGGTACTTTGACGAGACCCTGCGCCTCGGCCAGGACTACGACTACTGGTTGCGCTGTTCCCGGGAAACGCCGATCCGCCGGATTGCCCATGTCATGGCCCTGTATCGCCAGCACCCGGGCAACGCCACCCGCACTCCGCGCGCGCGGAATTTCGAACTGGAGATCCTGGAGCGCGCCCTGGACCGGTGGGGGCCTACAGACGCGGAGGGAGGGGCGGTGGGGGCGGGTGCGCTGCGTCGCCGCCGCGCCGCCCTCCATTTCCGTTTTGCTTACCAGCACTTCTGGGCTGGTAATGCGCGCCTGGCAGCTCCATCTTTCTATCGAGCCCTGATAGGCAATCCCATGGCTTGGCGGGTATGGTGCTATGCGCTGCTTGCCACGGTATCGCGGCTGGTAGGGTGGTGCCCCTCACGCTCCGGCGTGACTTGACCTATATGAGGATCTCTCGCGCGTGCGGGTGGCCGAGGAACCCGGTCGGGCTGGCGGACAGCCCGTAAGCCCCCGATTGGAAGACGGCGACTAGGTCGCCGACCTGAGCTACGGGGAGCTCGACCCGGTCGGCGAGGATGTCCAGCGGCGTGCATAGCGGGCCTACCACTGATGCGATTTCGGCTTCCGGCTCCCTCATGCGGGTGGCAATGGCCACGGGATAGTTCTTGCGCAGGACTTGGCCGAGATTGCCGGAAGCCGCCAGGTGGTGGTGCATGCCCCCGTCGGTGACCAGGAAAACCTGTCCGCGGGAACTCTTGCGGTCAATGATCCGGGTCAGGTATACCCCGGCTTCCCCAACCAGGTACCGACCCAGTTCGAGGATGATCCGGGCCTGCGGCAGACGTTCCCGGCAAACGGCCATGCGTCTGTGAAGATTTTCGGAAATGGCCGCCAGATCGACCGGTTGCTCACCGGGGAAGTAGGGGATGCCCAGTCCTCCGCCGATGTTGAGCAGGCGCAGAGGGCCCGGGGCCTGGTCGGCCAGGCGGTAAGCCAAGTCAAAGATAGCGTCCTGGGTGGCGATCAGCGCCTCGGCGCGCAGGCTCTGGGATCCGGCGAAGATCTGCAGGCCCTGGAAGTGGGCGCCCGAGCCGGCGACTTCGCGCAGCAGATCCGGCATCTGTTCGGCATCGATGCCGAAGGGCCTCGCCCCGCCGCCCATACGCATACCGGACGACTTAAGTTCGAAATCCGGGTTCACCCGCAGGGCGATCTGCGGTGTGATCCCCAAAGTGTCGGCCTGAGTCAGGATACGACTGAATTCATTTTCGGATTCGACGCTCAGGATCACCCCGGCGCTAATCGCCGCGGCAAGCTCCGCGTCGCGTTTCCCCGGCCCTGCGAAGCTGATATCCCGTGCGGGGATTCCGGTAGACAGGGCGAGTTTCAGTTCGCTCAGTGATGCAACATCCAGCCCATCGACACGCCGACCGAGGTGCTCGACCAGTCCGGGTAACGGGTTGGCTTTGATCGCATAATGGAGATGCACGTCCTCGGGGAGATGGGCTCGCAGCGCGTCCACGCGCTGGTCCACCATGGCCCGGCCGTAGATGAAAGCCGGTGTCCCGCCCGCCTGCGTGACCAGGGTCTCCACGTCGGTACCGCCGACGCACAGGTGGTCATTGACGACGGTGAAGATCTCCATGCAGGCGAGGTCGCTGACATGGGGGGTCATGACCGTTCTCCGGCAGCCGGTGGGTTAGCGTTCAGTGTTTGACGTAGACCGGCACGGTCGATCTTGCCGTTGGCGTTGCGTGGCAGGGGGGCGGTCTGCAGGCGTATCTGGGTCGGCACCATATAGGCAGGCAGACGTTCGCGGCAACGCGTGAGGATCTGCTCCGGCGTGGCTCCCGCCGTCTGGCCGACCAGCGCGATGGCTTCGCCGAGCCGATCGTCCGGGATCCCCAAGGCTGCATGTTCCCCCAGCCCCGGGAGGCCGTCCAGGACCTCTTCAATTTCCAGCGGGCTGACGCGGAAACCGGAGGTCTTGATCATCTCGTCGCGGCGGCCGACGAAGTAAAGAAAACCGTCGGCGTCGGCGTATACGGTGTCCCCGGACCAAACGGCTAGCTCCGCCAGAGGCGCCTGAGCGGGCCGTCCGGGTGCCGGGCGAAAACGTGCGGCGGTCGCCTCCGGGGCGTTCCAGTAGCCCTGGCTGACCAGTGGGCCGCGGTGAACCAGTTCCCCGGGCTCGAGGGGCATGCACGGGGAGCCGTCCGGGCGGACGACCCCGATTTCTGCGTTGGGGATGGCTCGACCCATGGAGCCGGGACGTTGATCGATCTCCTCCGGGGGCAGGTAGGTGGAGCGAAAGGCCTCGGTCAGCCCGTACATCAGGAAGGGGCGGGCGCCGGGAAGGCGGGCACGCAGTTTGGCTAGGGCTGAGGTCGGCAGCGCCCCGCCGGAGTTCGTGAAATAGCGCAGGTTCGATGCCGCTTCGGCGGGCCAGTCCAGCTGCGCCAGCTCGACCCATAACGGAGGCACAGCGGCTAGACCGGTAATGCCGTGGCGTGCCACTGCGCAGACGACATCCCGGGCCAGCAGGTGATTGAGCAGCACCGCTTCGGCACCGACGGCCAGGGCGGTAGTCAACTGGCTCAAGCCGTAGTCGAAGCTCAGCGGCAGTACACAGAGGATGCGGTCCTCGGCGGTGTTCTCCAGGTATTCGCTGACACTCTCGGCACCGGTCACTAGGTTGCGATGGTTGAGCACCACGCCCTTGGGGCGGCCGGTGCTGCCAGAGGTATAAAGCAGCGCAGCCAGGTCCGTTTCGATCCTTTGCGGGCAGCAGCCACCGGTGGGCCAGTCTCCCCAGGGGCGGATCGCGGGCAGTGATGGTTCGGTTTGATCGCTGCGCGGCTCGGTAAGAAGCGCATGGCGAAGGTGCGTGCAGGCTTGCAGCGCGTCCTTGAGCTCCTGGTAGCGAACGCCTGAGGTGACCAGCACGCTCGCCCCGGAGTCCTTGACGACATGTCGAACCTGGGCTGGACGGAGCTGGGGGTTGATCGGGACCGCGATGCCTCCGGCTGCGCTCGCTGCGAACAGCGCGACTACCGACTCGGGCCGCTTTTCGAGGAAAATTGCCACCCGCTCGTCCCGTCCCAGACCCAGCGCGTTGAGCCCGCGTGCAGCGTACTCCACCGCTGTGGCCAGCTCGGCGTAGGTCCAGCGCTGCGCGCCCTGGCGCAGCGCCACGGCCTGTGGATTCAGAGTCGCGGTGTGCAGGAGCAGATCGTGGAGCAGGCGGGGCATGGGTCAGGCTCCGAGTCGCTCGGTGGTAGGTAGGGATGACGGCGCTGCAGCGGGCACCGGCATGGTTGCGGAGCTGCGGTCGTCACGCAGCTCGCGGCGCAGAATGATGGCCGCGGCGACGAAGGCGAAGTAGAGGTCGAAATAAGCCAGGCTCAGGAATGCCCCGGCCACGGCGTAAGCAACAATGCCGAGTCCGATGGCCCAGGCCCACTCGGCAATCCAAAGCGTATGCGTTGCCCTGCGCGCCTCAAGGAAGATCCGGGTCAGGCTCCAGAGGGTGAACCCGAGAATACCCAGGAACAAAGCCAAACCGACGAATCCCAAGTTGCCGAGGGTCTGGAAATAGATGCTGTGTACGGCCCGGCGTTGGACATCGGGGTTGTCACCGCTGTAGTAACTGAGCCAGAGGGCATCGGGCAGGCGCTGGGTGCCGAATCCGGAGCCGGTCAGGGGCGCCTCCTTGGCGATGTTCCAAGCAACGTTCCAGGCTTCGATGCGCCCCTGTGCCGAGGCGTCTTCTTCGTAGTGGACAAGCCGCTCCCATTGAGCAGCCATTCGATCGGGTACCGTGACGCCGACGACGCCTACACCGAAGACCGCCAAGGCGACCATGGTCAGCTTGAAGCGCATGCCAAGAAAGAGCAGAGGGGCGACCACCGCCAGAGCCACCCAGGCGCCCCGCGAGTGGGTGCCCACGACCGCCGCAGCAGTTAGCCAAAAGCCGGCGTAGAGCGCCAGCCCGATGGGGCGCCGAAGTCGCTCCCAGCCGGGGACCCGGATGGGCAGGGCAAACCGGCCCTGGTAGACCTGGCGGGCGAGGATAAGCAGCAAGGGCAGGATCATGGCCAGGGCTAGGCCGATGTCGGTATTGCCGCCGATGAAGGTCCCGGCTGGCCCGAGCACCATGTCCGAGAAACCGGTGCGCAGGGCGAACAGCCCGCCCTTGATTCCGTAGTAGCCGACCGACAAAGCCAGAACGGCCATGAGCGCTGTGGTCCGCTCGCGGCCGGTGACCAAGATGATGGCCACCAGGGTCATGAGCATGATCTTGATGCGGATGTCCCACAGCATGTAGGCGTCGTCCGGCAACCAGGAGAAGAGGAAGGTCACGATCGTGAAGTGCCCGATGAACAGCAGCAGGAGCACCATCTCCGGCGTAGCCGGGGGGAGGCGTCGCTCTCGGGCGTAGAGCATGGCCACGAGGGTCACGCTGCCGACCAGCATGGCCAGGGGCGCATCGGCCAGCGGCCCCCAGCTGATGCGGTGCGGGTTCATGAGACCCACCCAGTACCAACCCAGTACACCGGTCCAGGGCCTGACCAGAATCACTGGGATCAGGCCGGCGAGAATGGCGCCGAAAATCAGATCGCGTAGCGGAATGACGGTCGCTCCTCGATGCCGGCCGGCACTCGGGCGCGGCTGCCCTGCCCCGGGCCGGGTCGGCACGGATGCGCCTTGAGTAAAGATAGGACAGGAATCCCGCTGCGGTGGTCTATCTCTCGACTAAGCTTCCCAGTCATGGGAGCGCTGCGCAGGCTCATCGCCGCTGTGCCCCCTCGTGAGGCCGCAGGCCGAAGAGGAAAGCCTTTGTATGCACTCGATCCAGCGGTGTCTGCTCTCTCTGACCACACGCCGTGAACGCTGGCTGGCCGCGGCGCTATTCGGTGCGGTGGTGGTCAACTCCTTGGTTCAGGCAGTCAGTGTGGCGTCGGTGATGCCGTTCCTGTCGGTGCTCGGGGATCCATCGGTCATTGATCGCAACGAGTGGCTCGGGCGGGCTTATGACGGGTTGGGGTTTGCAGACCCCCAAGTGTTCCTGGTTTTCCTTGGTGGCGTTTCGTTCCTGCTGATCATGGTCGGCAACGCGCTGCAGGCGACGACCGTGTGGGGGACGACGCACTTCTCGCACAGCCTCCAGTACGCGCTTTCGCAGCGTTTGCTGGGCGATTTCCTGTGTCGTCCCTACGCGTTTTTTCTCGGGCGTAATTCGACCGAGCTCTCGAAGTCCGTGCTCGAAGAGACCCGGCAGGTGGTGGAAGGGGCGGTTCTGCCGGCGCTGCGGGTTGCCAGCCAGTTGGTGCTTGTGGTGGCCATGGTGCTGCTATTGCTGGTTATCGATCCGTGGCTGGCCATGATCGTGGCCGCCGCGTTCGCCGGTATCTACAGTGGCATTTACATGGGTGTCCGGGCCTGGCTAAGGCGTATCGGAGACGCCCGTCTGGAGGCCAACCGGCTTCGCTTCCTGGCTGTGGGGGAGGCGTTCGCTGGTGCCAAGGAAATTCGTCTGCTCGCGCGCGAGCCTGTCTACCTCGAGCGCTATCGCGATGCCGCCCGGGACTATGCCCGGCACCAGGCCAACGCCAGCGTGGCTGCCGATCTTCCACTTTACGCCATCGAGGCCATTGCTTTCGGTGGCGTGATCCTGCTGGTGCTCTACCTGCTGGGCGGTGAGGGGCTTGCGTATGCGCTACCCGTTATCGGTGTTTATGCTCTGGCTGCCAAGCGCCTGGTGCCGGCGTTCCAGACGATCTTCCACGGGGTCAGTCGGATCCGCTTTACCATGCCGGCCGTTGAACGGTTGCTTGCCGAGCTGGGTGAGCGCCCCGACACGGTGCCGCTCCTTCGATCCGGGGACGAGTTGCACCCCCTCGTCCCGGGCAGTGCAGTCAGGCTGGTGGGGGTGACGTACCGTTATCCCGGCGCAAACCGGCCGGCGGTGGAGGACCTGAACCTAGAGGTTCCGGCTAACGCGACCGTCGGTCTGGTTGGGCCGTCCGGGGCGGGCAAGAGCACAGTGATCGACCTTTTGCTCGGTCTGCTCGAGCCGCAGACCGGTCAGCTCACCGTCGACGGGGTGCCCGTGACCCCCGGGAATCACCGCTGCTGGCAAGCTGCCGTGGGCTATGTCCCGCAGCACATCTTTCTGGCCGACGACACTGTGGCGGGGAACATCGCCCTGGGCGTGGCCCCGGAGGCCATTGATCCGGAGGCGGTCGAGCGGGCATCGCGCCTGGCGAATCTGCACGAATTCGTCATGACTGAACTGGCTGACGGCTATGCCACCCGGGTCGGTGAGCGTGGCATGCGTCTGTCCGGGGGGCAGCGACAGCGGATCGGTATTGCCCGTGCCCTCTATCGGGACCCGCCGGTGCTGGTTTTCGACGAGGCCACCAGCGCTCTGGATAACGCCACTGAACGGGCCGTTATGGAAGCCGTCCATAACCTCGCCCATCGCAAGACGATCATCTTGGTAGCTCACCGACTCTCAACGGTTAAGTCTTGCGAGTGCATTTTCGTACTCGAGCGTGGCCGCGTGGTGGAAGCGGGTACCTGGGAGGCCCTAAGTCGGGAAGGGGAACGGTTCCGGAGACTCGCCGGTGTGGGGTAGTGCACCGGCACGTCCGCCCGCCCGCCCGCCGGTTCGAATGCCGGGATTGATCGGGGCCCTGCGCCCGATGGCGAGTCTGCTTGCCCCAGGCGGATGGCGCGGTCGCTTGTCGATCCTCGTCTATCATCGCGTGCTTCCCTCAGCGGACCCGTTGCGCCCGTACGACCCGGAGGTGGCTGCTTTCCGGAGTCAGATGGAGCTGGTCTCGACTCTGTTCCAGGTGCTGCCCCTGGCCGAGGCGGTGCGTCGGCTGCGTGCGGATCGGTTGCCGCCACGAGCGCTGTGTATCACCTTCGACGACGGCTATGCGGATAACTGCGAAGTGGCGTTGCCAATCCTGCGCGAACTGGAGCTGCCTGCCACTTTCTTCATTGCCGTGGGGTATCTGGACGGCGGCGTGATGTTCAACGACCGGCTCATCGAAGCCTTCAGGGGGGTTCCGGTAGGGCCTTTGGATCTCTCGGCCGTGGATCTTGGGCAACGGGTTCTCCTTGAGGGGGATGCAGATCGTCTTCGGTTAATCGGGGAAGTGATCCAGGCCGTCAAGCACCTCGACGACGATGAGCGCAATGAGCGGGTCGAGGCCCTCGTAAAAGGGCTGAGCGGAGTGTCGGTGGCCAGTCCCATGATGGGACGGGATCAGCTGCGGGCGCTGGTAGGCGCAGGGATGGAGGTTGGTGGACATACCCGTAACCATCCGATCCTGAGCCGGGTGAGTCGTACCCGGGCTAGGGCGGAGATCGGTCAGGGGCGGGAGGAACTGGAATCGATCCTGGGCTGCCCCGTACGCCTGTTCGCCTATCCCAACGGTCATCCAGGCCGGGACTATGGGCCCCACCATGTGGCTATGGTCCGGGCCTGTGGCTTCGAGGCGGCGGTCTCGATGGTCGCGGGGGTCTCGGGTCGGCGCACGGACCCCTATCAGCTGGCCCGTTTCACCCCTTGGTCGCGGCACCCGGCAGCATTCGCCGGCCGTTTGGTGCACAATCTCACGCGACTGTACGTTCCCTGACCGCAAGGCGCGTTCTCCGGGCGTTGTAGGGCGCCGGGCGGGGAGCCGGCGTGGTGTTAGGGTGTGCTGCGAGGAGGTGCTGAGCCGCGTTCATGGGAAAGCTTCCCCCGTCCCCGAGGGTGCTCGCCTGGTGCGCCTGGCTGTCCCTGGCCGGGATCCTCTATCTAACGCTGTTGCCGTTCCAGTTCGGTGAGGTCTCGCTGGCAAGGGCCTGGGAGATCTACCTGAGTATCTCGGTGCCCGAGCCCGCCAGTATC
The DNA here is from genome assembly GCF_022227985.1 of Halorhodospira sp. M38. Classification (NCBI taxonomy): domain Bacteria; kingdom Pseudomonadati; phylum Pseudomonadota; class Gammaproteobacteria; order Chromatiales; family Ectothiorhodospiraceae; genus Halorhodospira; species Halorhodospira sp. M38. The sequence goes on along the minus strand of NZ_JAJNQP010000002.1, from coordinate 216,147 downwards.
AACTACCCGCAGTGGTTCGCCAACGTCGTCATGTTTTTGCCATTGGGCTTCTTCTGGGCGGCCTGGCTCGGCTGGCGGGTACGTCGGCGCGTAGGCCGCCTGGTGGTGGTGGCAGGGGTCGCCCTGTTGGCACTGGCCGTGACGTGCGTGGTCGAGTTTCTGCAGATCTGGTTGCCGTACCGGTATCCGGCAATCGCCGACATCTCTGCCAACTTCCTTGGTGGGGTGCTGGGCGGTGTGCTCTGGCTGCTGCTGTGGCCCCGTTTCGAGGCTGCGGTCGCCGCAGGCCGGACCGCTCAGGAGGGTCGCCTCCGCCGTCAGCTATGCCACGCGGCTGAGGGCGTCGAGCGCGCTCGCGAACCGCTGCGCAGGGCGCTGGTCTGGATCTGCCCTGGCTACATACTGCTCCTGGTGGCTTTTCATCACGGGTTCGGGCCCTACCATCTTGAGGGAGAGTGGGCCTGGGAGCGTCGCTCCGTGATCCGCTGGATACCGTTCTACGCCCACTACCACGTGTCGGAGTGGGCCGCTCTGCGCAGCGTCCTTGCACACTTGGCCCTCTACATCCCCGTGGGGGGAGCCGTATGGCTGCTCAGCCGTCGCCCCGCTCAGCGATTCGGACAACTCGGCCTGATGGCAGCGCTCTGTGCGGGGTTGGTAGCCACCGGTATGGAGGCGGGCAAACTCTTCCTCGTCACCGGGCGTCCGGACACCTCGGGGGTGGTGATTGCGGTGGTGGCAGCGGTCACCACGGCTTGGTTGCTTGGTGCGCTGTCGCGGCAGAACCCAGCGCTCAGGGGTGGATCGCCTCCGGGGGGGCGGTCAGACCGGTGAAGAGCACCCCATGACGGCGTTGTAATTCCGCTTCCAGGCTGCAGGGTACATCGGTCTTGTACTCTAGGGCACCGATATCCGCCGGTGCCCGACGTGGTCGGCCGCAGAAGTCGTGGTCCGTGATCAACGTTGATGAACCGCGGGCGACGATCGGTGATTCGTCGAGCAGGGCGAGATTGCCGAAAGCCGGCGCCACCATCCAGTTCTCGAATCGGGCGAGGCCCTTGGCCGGGCGCCGCTCACCCATCCAGTCCAGGCCGGTAAGGGTGCGCTCCACGAGCCACTCGGCCCCGTGGCCCTGCGTTTCAGGCAGGCGATTGCGAATGCTCGGGAGATAGTTGGCTACGCCGAGCTGCCCGCTGTATAGGTTGTGGCTCTCCTCTAGCTGGGCCCCATCCCGCGACCAGACCGTGCCGGTGAGCAGGTTGTGTGTGATGTGGGCTCGGGTTTGGGGAAAGCGGGCCTGGATCCCGTAGGCGTCATAGATCGTGTTGTGGGCAATCAGCACGTTTTCCGAACGGGTCACATAGACGCCGGGTCCATTGGGGCAATTGAGGATGATGTTGTTGGTCATCCGGCTGTCCCGCACCTCGGGGCAGTCATTGTCTGCGCAGAACTCCAAGCCGCGACGATCGAAGAAAGCCTGTTCGGTGCCGCCGCTGCCGAAGGCCAGGCCCAGCCGCTGTCCGCCCTGGTGGCGCCATTCACAGATCACCACGTTCCGGTCGAAGACCGCCTGCCGGGCGCCGCCCTTGACGAAGGCCGCCGTGGAGTTGCGCCCGCGCCGTTCCGCCACATGGCCAATGTCAGTTATGAAGTTCTCGGTGATCTGCCACCCCTTGCCCCCGACGACGTCGATGGGGACGAGCGGGTAGCGTGTATTCCGCGGACCGTCATTGACGAAGATGTTGCGGTGGATCCGGACGTGGTCCGGGAAACGGCGTGGATCCCCCTCGCCGTTGCCCTTGATGGCAGCGTGGAAGTTCTGGAAACGGTTGCCCTCGACGACCGTGTGATCGGCACCGGCAACGATGTGCAGCGCATGATTGGCCTGCGCGCCGCCTTGGAAATCTAGATCGCGAAAGTGCCAGTGGGCCCCGTAGACCTTGAACTGGGTGACGCCGTCGGCGCGAATCTGTGCCCCCCCGGGAAGCAGGGCCTGGACCGTGATCGGGGCCTGCTCGCTGCCGCTCTGTCGCAGTGTCTGGCGGCTTAGGGAGTACTCGCCGTCGCGAAGCACGATGGTGTCGCCGGCAGCGGCACTGCGCAGCGCGTCGGCGAGCTCTTCTCCGCTGGTAACCGTGCGCAGTTCGGCCTGGCAGAGGCCGGCGGCCAGCATCAGGGGGGCAACCAATGCCCAATGTAACCAATCCCGCAGGCCCCTGGCCATGGTGCTTCCCCCGAGGTTGTCGCCCTGCAGGAACTGCGTGCCGGGCAAGGTGTTGGCGAGCTGCTTCAATGAGGAGGTTAGGTGCCGATCGGGGGGGGCGCAAGGCGATGGGTGCGGAAAGGGATGAGTTCTCGCTGCGGTGGTATCGCCGCTTCACGGCCCGCGGGGCGGCTCTGGATGATGATGCCGGCATTGCCGGCTGGACCCCCACCGGCCTGGCAGCGCGCAGTCGCCAGTTCCGCGCCCACTGGTCGCTCGTCCAGCCGCCGGGCGAGCGTTGGCTGGATATCGGCTGCGGTGCCGGGACGTACTGCCGGCACCTGCACAACGAGGGGCGGGAGGTCGTCGGCGTCGATTATGCCGAGCCCTCGCTGCGCAAGGCGCGGGATCGTGCGCCAGCCGGGGTGGGGTGGCTGGTTGCCGATGCCCGCGCCTTACCGTTTCCGGCGGCGACCTTCGACGGCGTGCTCTGCTTCGGGGTTATGCAGGCCCTCTCGGTGGCGGGCCGTCGATGCGCCCTGTCGGAGATGGCAAGAGTCGTTCGTCCCGGTGGTGAGGTCTGGGTCGATGCCCTGAATGGAGCCTGCTTTCCGCACGTGTGGGCGGAATGGCGTCGGCGGCTTCAGCGGCGTGCGCCGCATTTGCGCTACGACCGCCGTGCCGGGCTGCGCGAGGCAATGGTCGCGGCGGGGCTCGAACCCCTGGAATGTCATTGGTTGCCTTTGCTGCCGCCATCCTGGGCACGTGGGCAGGAGTGGGTCGAGGGGGCATGGTTGCGCAGGCTCTTGGATGCTTCGCCGCGTCTGGCGAGTCGCCTCAGCCACTCCTACATCCTCCGTGCCTGGGTGCCGCGGTAAGGGTGCCGCTGTCGAGAGGGTTTACAGCGGGATATCGCCGCCCCGGGGTATGTTTGAAAGAGCTCGAAAAATCATGGGCCTATCCAGGGCTATTAACCTGGCATAAGGATTGCTAAAAGGTGTCCTAGGAGTCTCCCGGCGGGTGCGCCTTGCGGTGGGTCGGTGTCCCCCAGCCGGGACGTACTATAGTTCGGCAAAGGCCGTGATCGAATCCGGCTGAGAGCCGTTCGGCGGTGGTTTTCCGCTCAACCCTGAGGAGCTTTCCAGATGGTCGATCGTGTCCCTCGTGACTCTGTGCAGTCCCCTGAAGACCAGGGGCTTGGCGGTGCAGGGCGGAGCCGAAGGCGGTTCAACAAGGCGGCGCTCGCCAGTGCCCCGCTGCTGTTGACACTGCACAGCCAGCCCCTGCGCGCAGCGGCTAATTGCACGATCTCCGGCTGGGTCTCCGCCAATGTCTCCCGCCATCCGGACGGTCCTGAGCCCTGCGGCGGCTACACCCCGGGCTACTGGCAGGGACCGGCCTCGGCTCGGCAATACCCGGAGTGGGGCGAGCAACGGGAGGAGCTGATCAATTCCTCGTTCGGTTTCCCCGGGTTGCCGTCCTATACCCTGATCGCCGGTGGCGGACCGGGGAGAGGTGGCGGTTTCGAATACCTGACCCTGCACGACGCCGTGCGGGGTCCGGGGCAGAGCCGAGTTGCCGAGTTCAATGGTATGACTGAAAGGCAGCTGCTGCGCTTTGGTACGGCGACGCTGCTCAATGCCCGCTACCTTATGGATTTCCCCCTGACCGAGGCGCAGGTCATCGACATCGTAACGACCACGCTGTTGACCGGCTCCTATACCACCGCTGCCGGGGATACGCTCACCGCCCCGCAGGTCCACTACTTCCTGGAGAACACCATGGATGGCCAGCAAAGCTGGGGCAGTTACGCGTGACGGGGGAGCGCCAGGCTGGGTGCTGGCCGGCGTTGAGTTGGAGATGCGGGATCTGGGCGGTGAGGTGGTCATCTTCCACGCTGGGTCCGGACAGACCCATTGCCTGGCCGGGTTGGTGGCTCGTCTGTTCCGGATTCTGGCCAGAGAGGAGCGACCTCGGGGCACCGAAGCGCTGATGGCCACACTCCGTGGCGTCGATGATCCGCCCTTTGCAGATGCCGATGCGCTTGAAGCCCTGGAGTGGCTGCGCGCGCGGGGCGTGATCAGGGGGGAGCGGGGATGGAAGTAGCGCGGATGCCGGCCGCTGAGGTCCGACAACGCCTGTCCGGGCCGGGGCTCGACCTGCGGACCGGCTCTCTGACCCTGCGGATCCGCTCATCCATCTCCAGAGTCGCGGAGGGAATCCGGCAGCTCTACGCCGATTTCCCGGTGGCGGACGGGGGTGGTTTCGTCGACTTCCAGTGCCAGATCCGCGCACCGCACGGGGTTCGACGCTTCTACCGTCGCCAGGTGTGCTTTCTGTTCGAGCACCGTGAGGTCTTCCGCCCGCTGCCCTACGCCCAGGCCTTCCCGATGCTGGAGTGGGGCATGAATTGGTGCATGGCGACCCAGATCCGGCACCAGCTGGTTCTGCACGCTGCAGCGTTGGAGCGCGATGGTCGTGCGCTGGTGCTCACGGGTCCTCCGGGATCGGGTAAAAGTACTCTTTGCGCAGCCCTCAGCCAGCGCGGCTGGCGGCTGCTCAGCGATGAAACCACGCTGCTCGATCCGGAGACGGGTTGCGTTACCGGACCAGTGCGTCCGATCAGCCTCAAGAACGCCTCGGTGGAAGCAATCCGCGCCTTTGCGCCGCATGCCTGGTTGAGTGCGCCGTGCCACGACACCCTCAAGGGGACGGTGGTTCACATGCGTCCGCCGCCCGAGAGCGTCACCCGCATGACCGAGTCCGCCCTGCCGGGTTGGGTGATTTTCCCTCGCTACCGTGCCGGCGCAGCCACGCGCTGGCGGATTCGCAGCCCCGGGCGGGTGCTGCTGGGACTCGCGGCCAATGCGTTCAACTACCCCGTCCTGGGAAGGCGCGCTTTCCATGCCCTGGTGGACGTCGCCGAACAGGTCGATGCCTGGGATCTGACCTACAGCGACTTGGAGCAGGTCGTGGGGGACATCGATGCCCAGACGGCCTGAACCGAGTAAATGGCTCTGTCGCGGTCTCGGCAACCCCCGATGCCTGCCGGAGTGGTCGGAAGCCCGATGGTCTGGCGTCATTGCGGCCGGCCGCGAGACCGCGCTACTCGGTGCGCTCTGGGAACAGGCCCGGCGAGCGGGGGTGGCGGAGCGGTTACCCCCTTCGGTGGTGCGTCACCTGCGTGGTGCCGGGTGGGCTGCCGAGACACAGGCCGAGGCCCTGCGCTGGGAGTTGCGTCAACTCGAAGAGGGGGTTCTGCAGGGGCTGTCACCGCCCGTGGCGCTTAAGGGGGCGGCCTATCTCATCGCCGGCCTGCCTCATGCCGCGGGCCGGGTCTGTCACGACATCGATCTGCTCTTTCCCCGCGACAGCGTCGAGCGTGCCGAGCAATTGCTCTTCTTCGAGGGCTGGCAGAGTGGTCACCACAGTGAATACGACGATCGCTACTACCGGGAGTGGATGCACGAGTTGCCACCCCTGGTTCACGGCCGTCGCGGAACCACGCTCGACCTGCACTACAATATTCTCCCCGAGACCTTTGCAGTGCGGGTCGATCCCCGGCGGCTGTTCGACCGAACCGAGCCAGTGTCCGGCTGGCGAACGCGTATCCTGGCGCCGCCACACCTGGTCCTGCATGCGGTCGCCCACCTCCTCGCCGAGACCGAGTGGGAGGGTGCCTTGCGAAACCTTTACGACATCCACGCCCTGCTGGTGCATTTCGAAGCCGAGGTCGGTGCGCCCTTCTGGGCAGATCTGCTGGAGGAGTCCCGGGAGCTGGGCCTAGCGCGCTTGCTGGAGGCGGCCCTCGTTGCGGTGCAGGACTGGTTCGCCACACCGGTGCCGCCATCGGTGAATACCGCGATGGCTGCCCACAGGCCGGCCTGGCCTTATCGCAGTGCATGGCGCAGGCTGCTCCGCACTGGTCTGCGCACACGCGCTGACTCCGTTCCGGGCAGGCGCGCCGTGGCGGGCTGGTTGTTATTCCTGAGGGGGCACTGGCTGAAGATGCCGCCGCTGTTGCTGCTGCGCCACCTGCTGTATAAGGCGCGGCAGGCGCGGGCGGAAACCCACCTACCCCCACCGGTCCCAGATGCCGAAAACCACGGGTGATACTGCCATGTCCGCTAGCGCCGGAAGCATCTCTGCTTCAACCATCTTCGACCGACGTCGGGCCGTGATCCTGGCCGGCGGGTCGGGGACGCGCCTGTGGCCATTATCCCGTAGCACCATGCCCAAGCAACTGCTCGCCCTGACCAGTGAACGCACGCTGCTCCAGGAGACCGCTGCCCGCCTTTTGCCCGCGGTGTTGGCTCGGCACATCACCACGGTCACCCACATGGATCACCGTTTCGAGGTCATGGGTCAGCTGCATGAACTTGACCCCGTCCTCGCTGACGGTGTGCTCACCGAGCCGGTGGCGCGCAATACACTGCCAGCCGTGGCCTGGGCCGTGGCGCGCATCGCCGTCGATGAGCCGGATGCGGTGGTCGGGGTGTTTCCTTCCGATCATCGAATCGCCGACCTCGAGGCGTTCCGGCACGCCTGGTCGGCTGCCGAGCAGGCAGCCGATGCCGGCGGGCTTACGCTGCTCGGGGTAACCCCAACCGGTCCGGCCACCGGCTTCGGCTACATCCAGACCGGCGCGCCGGTCCTGCCTGGGGTCCGGGCCGTTGCACGGTTCGTCGAAAAACCGGATGCAGAGACCGCGGCTGGTTTCCTGCAGGAGGGGGGGTATCTCTGGAACGTCGGCGTGTTCGTCTTCCGTGCCGATCGCTTCCTCGATCTGCTCGCGGTCTATCAGCCGGAGCTGACAGCGGCCGTTTTGGATTGGGCGCAGCGCGGAGCCGCTCCCGAGCCCCGCTGCTACGCTGCCCTGCCGGATCTTTCGGTGGATTGCGGCGTGCTCGAGCCTGCCGCGGGCGCCGCGCTTGTCGTCCCCGTGGATCTCGGTTGGAGTGATCTCGGCAGCTGGGAGGCGCTCTATCAGGAGCGACCCAAGGATGAGGCCGGCAATGTGGCCCACGGCGCGGTCCTGCCCGTCGAGACCCGGGACAGTCTGCTCTGGAGCAATGACGGCACCCTAGTGGCCTCCTACGGGGTAACCGGACTGGCCGTGGTGCAGACACGCGACGCCACCCTAGTCTGTCCACGCCAGCGCCTTTCGGAGCTCAAGGCGCTGGTAGGACGGGTGCGTGAGACCCGCCGCGAGCTCACCGAGGCCCACGTCACCGTAGCGCGGCCCTGGGGCAGTTATACGACCCTGGAGTCTGGACACCGCTACAAGCTCAAGCGGATTGTTGTGAATCCGGGCTGTAAGCTCTCGTTGCAGATGCACCACCACCGCTCGGAGCATTGGGTCGTCATCGCCGGTACGGCCCGGGTCATCAACGGCGACGAAGAGATGTTCCTTGAGGAGAATCAGTCCACCTATGTCCCGGCGACGCGCATCCACCGCCTCGAGAATCCGGGTCGGATCCCGTTGCAGATCATCGAGATCCAGACCGGTCCGTATCTGGAGGAGGACGATATCCTGCGCTTTGAGGATATCTACGGGCGCCTGCCGCCGCTTCCTGCCGCGGCCGGTTGAGCCCCGGCCGCGTTTCCTGGGCGGTGGGTCAGCCGCGGGTGATGGCCGCGGGAGTCGCTGCGCTGCCGCTCTGCCAGCGCCAAGTGTCGCGCATCATGGCGGACAGATCGCGCCTTGCCCGCCACCCGAGTTCCCGCTCGGCCCGGGTCGGATCGGCCCAGCAAGCGGCGATGTCACCAGGTCGTCTGTTGACGATCCGGCACGGGACTTGGCGGCCCGAGGCTTGCTCGAAAGCCGATACGATCTCCAGGACCGAGTAGCCCTCACCCCGGCCCAGATTCCAGATGCCCACACCGGGGCGTCGCGCAGTGGCCTCCAGTGCCCGGAGGTGGCCCTCGGCCAGATCCATGACGTGGATGTAATCGCGGACTCCGGTTCCGTCCGCGGTGGGGTAGTCGGCGCCAAAGATCGATAGGGCAGGGCGCAGACCGGCTGCCACCTGGGAGACGTAGGGGAGAAGATTGGCCGGCTCGCCGCCCGGATCTTCACCAATCTGCCCGCTCTCGTGGGCCCCGGCCGGGTTGAAGTAGCGCAGGATGCCGATGGCCCAGCGCGGATCGCTTTGCGCAAGGTCGAAAAGCATGTGTTCGACCATGTGCTTGCTACGCCCGTAGGGGTTGGTGACGGCGCCGGTGGGGGCATCCTCGCGGACTGGGACCTCGGCCGGATCGCCGTAGACCGTTGCCGAAGAGCTGAATATGAGCCGAAATACGCCGGCGGCCTGCATGGCCTGGCACAGCTGCAGGGTACCGAGAACGTTGTTGTTGTAGTAGGCGAGGGGCGCGCGGGTGCTCTCGGCAACGGCCTTGAGCCCGGCGAAGTGCAGGACGGCGTCGAAGCGGCGGGTTTGGAGGCAGCGGGCGAGCGCCGTTCGGTCGCGCAAGTCCGCGCGGACGACCTCCACGCGCTCGCCGGTGATAGCAGTGATGCGGGCGATCGTAGTCGGGGCGCTGTTCGTGAAGTTATCGAGGATCGTGACCCGGTGACCCGCCTGCAGGATTGCCACGACGGTGTGGCTGCCGATGTATCCTGCTCCACCCGTGACCAGGAAATGCATGACTCCATCCCTCCGGGACGTCCACTTTTGGCAGAAGCTTAGCAGCGCCGGTGGAAAATGCCCGGGCGAAATAAAATTGCCGGATCGCGTGGCAAGGAGGGGATCCTTGTGCTCAACTTAATTCAGCGTCGCGTATGAACGCGGCTGACAGCATGAGGATCTCTCCATGGGTTCACGGTTTCGGGCCCGTCCCACGCTCTGGCTGGCCGTATTGCTTCTCGGTGCCTCGCTGACCGCCTGTGGTGGTCCGGGCAAGGCACCGCCGGTGGTGGCCGATCGGACACTGGATCAGTACATCATTGGCCCCGGGGACACTCTGACGATCTCGGTCTGGCGCAACCCCGAGCTCTCCATGAGTGTGCCGGTCCGTCCGGATGGGCAGATCTCCACGCCGCTGGTGGAGGATCTGCAGGCCAGCGGGGTGACTCCTACCCAGTTGGCCCGGGCTATGGAGGATGAGCTGGCCAATTACCTTCGCGATCCCGTAGTAACCGTCATCGTTACCGGTTTTGCCGGGCCGTACGAGCGGCAGATCCGGGTCATCGGCCAGGCGGCTCAGCCGCAGGCCCTGCAGTACCGAGAGAATATGACGGTCATGGACGTCCTGATTGCCGTGGGAGGCATGACCGATTTCGCGGCTGGTAATCGAGCAGTGATTGTTCGGCAGGAAAACGGACGCCGGACGGAGTACCGGGTGCGGCTCGATGACCTCCTCAATGCTGGGGATATCCGCGCCAATGTCGATATGGTTCCCGGAGATATCCTGATTATCCCAGAGCGCTTCTTTTAGTTTCTGGAAAGTGCCCGATTGATGCCGGGCTTTCTTCGTTCAGCGTAAGGGCGGCGGTTTGCCCGGGGGATTGCGGTGAATGTATTTGGTCATACCGTACCGCGCCACGTCCTGACCCTGGCCGGCCTCGAGGCGGTGGTACTTCTGCTATGCCTCTATCTGGCTTTCCTGCTTCAGCCCGAGCTCTGGAGCGTGGAGGGCGTGGCGCGTTTTCAGGTGGAGATGGCCGTGGTGGCCGCCGCCGGTGTCTTCCTTATGCTCCTCTTCGGGCTCTACGACCCCGAGCAGATCGGCATGAATCAGGGCCTGCTCATGGTTGCCCTGCGACTGGCGGTGGCGCTGCTGATACTTGGCGGGGTTATGTGGGTCGCACTACGCGCCTTCCCGCAACTGGCGGTCGCCAGCCATGCGGTGGCGCTCGGGCTGGGGCTCGCTTTCGTGGGGCTCTTGGCCAAGCGCAGCATCTATCGGGAAATCGTCCGGGTTACCGCGCGGAACCGACGGGTGCTGGTGCTCGGGGCAGGCAGCCGAGCCGCGACGGTGCTGGAGCCGCTGGCCGATGGTGGCACCGGTGCGTTGCCTTACCGTGTGGTTGGCTTCGTGGCCGGGTCTGCGGTCGGCTCCGTCGCCGTCGACGAGGGGCGGCTCCTTCGTCTGGCTCCCGGGCAGCGACTCCTCGACCTGGCGATCGCCCATGGCGCCAACGAGGTCGTCGTTGCCGTGCGCGATCGGCGCGGTGGACAGCTACCTATCAAGGAGCTGCTCGACTGTAAGCTTTACGGGCTGGGTGTGACCGACCTGTCCACATTCCTCGAGCGTGAGCGCCGTCGCCTCTATCTGGACTCGCTCAACACCAGCTGGTTGGTATTCGGGCGAGGTTTCCGCCAGGGATGGGGGCGCGCGACCATCAAGCGGGGGTTCGATCTCGTCGCAAGCAGCCTGCTACTGCTTGTCACCCTGCCTGTGATGTTGGTGACGGCGGTGGCGATCAGGCTCGACAGCAGAGGCCCAGTCTTCTACCGCCAGGAGCGGGTCGGGCATCGCGGGCAGGTCTTTCAGGTCTACAAGTTCCGCAGCATGCGTCCGGACGCCGAAGGGGACGGGGTGGCCCGCTGGGCCCGCGCCGACGACGATCGCGTGACCCGTGTGGGCCGGCTGATCCGTACATTGCGCATCGATGAGTTGCCGCAGATCTATAATGTCCTTCGCGGGGATATGTCCTTTGTCGGCCCACGCCCCGAGCGCCCGAGTTTTGTCGAACAGCTCAGCGAACAGATCCCGTATTTCCCGGCTCGGCAGAGCATACGCCCAGGTATTACCGGCTGGGCGCAGGTCTGCTACCCCTACGGTGCGTCGGTGGAAGACGCCCGGGAAAAGCTACAGTACGATCTGTACTATCTGAAGAATCACTCGTTGTTTCTCGATCTGGTGATCCTGATCGAGACGGTACGTGTCGTACTCTTCGGCCGCGGCGCGCGGTAGGCGGTCATCGAGCCAATGCCTGTCTTCAGCCCCCTGTCAGCAGCGATCGCCTTTCTGGCGCTGGCGGCTATCGTGGCATGGCGCTGGCGCTTGCGCCCCGGTGCTCCTTGGCTGGTCCTTGCCTCTCTGGTGACCGCACTCTGGGCCGCGGAGATCGCCTACAACGCCGCTCAGGGCGGGGGCGAAGGGATCCCGATGGGCGGGGTGCTGGAGCTTGGCCGGGGCCTGAGCTGGGTGGTGGTGCTCTTTGTGTTGCTGCTGGGATTGCGCGCCCAACGCCAACAGGTCTCCCTTCGGATCCGCGGTCTACTCTTCGCCGGGGTGTTGGCTATCCTCTTTCCCGCGGTCTGGCCCGGGGCGGATTACGGCGGGAGCTGGCACGCCGTGGCGGTGGTGCTGCTCGCCGTCAGCGGGCTGGTGTTGGTCGAGCAGCTCTACCGCAATACGCCCCTGCAGCGGCGCTGGGAGATCAAGGGGGTATGCCTGGCGCTGGGCGCGATCTTCGCTTTTGACCTGTTTCTGTTCGCTGACCTGGTGCTGTTCCAGGGGGCCGACCCGGTGATCTGGCACGCACGCGGTGCGGTCAATGCCCTGGTGGTGCCGCTGCTCGCCCTCTCTGCAGGCCGTATCACACCGGGTGAAGCCACTCCCGCGGTGTCGCGGCGACTGGTTTTTCACACGGTCGCCTTGCTCGGGGTTGGTGTCTACCTGCTCGGTGTGGGCGTGGCCGCCTATTTCCTGCGCCATATCGGTGGCGACTGGGGGGGGCTGCTGCAGGTGGTGCTGCTCTTCGGCGCTGGACTGCTCTTGGCGCTGATCTTTCTTTCCGGCAGTTTCCGTGCTTGGTTGCGGGTGATTTTGGCCAAGTACCTGTTCCGCTACCGGTACGATTATCGCCATGAGTGGCTGCGCCTGACCCGGGCGCTCAGCGAGGGGGATGCCCGAGAGCCCTTTGCCCCTCGGGCGGTGCAGGCCATTGCAGAGACGGTCGACAGTCCGGGAGGCCTGCTCTGGGTCGAAGACCGCGAAGGACACTATGCGTTGGAGGGGGCGTTCAACGCCGGGAATCCGCATTATCCGCCGGAACCCCCGGATGGCCCTCTGGTGCGTTTCATGGCCGAGACAGGATGGGTCATTGATCTGCCGGAGTACCGTGCCGACCCTTCGATTTACGGCGACCTAACGCTGCCGGATTGGCTGGATAAGGGGCAACGGCACTGGGCCGTGATCCCGCTGCTGCTCAATGAGGCACTGATCGGTTTCGTGGTGCTGGACAGGCCCCGGGCTCCGCGGCCGATCGACTGGGAGGATCGCGATCTGCTCAAGACCGCCGGTCGGCAGCTGGCGGTTTACGTGGCGTTGATCCGCAGCGACGAGGCGCTGCTGGAAGCGCGTCAATTCGAAGCCTTCCACCGCCTGTCGGCGTTTCTCGTTCACGACTTGAAGAACGTCTCCGCTCAACTGGCGCTGATTCAGTCCAACGCGGCCCGGCATCAGGACAATCCGGCGTTCGTGTCGAGCGCCTTCGCCACCGTGGGTCATGCCCGCGAGCGTCTTGAACGAACCCTGTCGCAGCTGCGCAACGGGCGGACGGAGTCGATCGGGCGCCTGCAACCGGTGGAGCTGGGAACGCTCTTGGCCGAGGTGGTATGCCGCCGTGCCGAGCGGCAGCCGGTGCCGGAGCTGACCGTGGCGGAGCCTGTGACGGTTATGGCCGAGCGCGAACGGCTGCTGGAGGTGCTGGAACACCTGGTCCGCAACGCCCAGGAGGCGACCCCTGTGCAGGGTTGGGTCCGGGTTGAAGTGGGTGGTCTGACGGATTGGGCCTATATTGCTATTCAGGACAGTGGGGTCGGGATGGATGATGCGTTCCTGCGCGAACGGCTGTTTCGGCCATTCCAGACCACGAAGGGTAACGCCGGGATGGGCATCGGCGTGTACGAGGCGCGCGAGTACGTCCGGCGGATCGGTGGACGCATCGAGGTTCAGAGCGCCCCCGGGCGCGGGAGTTGCTTCACCATCCGTCTGCCGGCCCGCAGGGTGGGGGCGGCGGTGCAGATGGCTGGCTAAAGGTTCAGGGGGGAGAAGGGAGATGAGAGGCAGGGAGCAGTGCAAGCTTCTGATTGTCGAGGACGACGCCGGGCTCCAGGATCAGCTCCGCTGGTGTCTAGATGGCTACGAGGTCCTGCAGGCGCAGGACCGGGCGTCGGCCATGGAGCTGGTGCGCCGCTGCCGGCCGGCCCTGGTCTCGCTGGATCTGGGGTTGCCACCCGACCCGGCCAATGCCTCCGAGGGGCTGGCGTTGCTCGACGAGATCCTCGTCGAGGCACCGCAGACCAAGGTGGTCGTGGTGACTGGCAATGGCGAGCGTGAGAATGCCCTGCGGGCGGTGGCCCGGGGTGCCTACGACTTCTATGTCAAGCCAGTGGACGCCGATCTGTTGCGTCACATCCTCGATCGCGCGGCCCGCCTGTACGCACTGGAAGAGGAGAACCGCCGCCTGTCGGCCCGTATCGGTGCCGGGCTCGACGGCGTGATCACCGGAGATCCGGGCATGCTGCGCGTCTGCCGGACCATCGAGCGGATTGCGCCGGCCGAGGCGACCGTGCTGCTCCTCGGCGAGAGCGGGACTGGCAAGGAGGTGCTGGCCCGTGCCCTGCATCAGCACAGCACCCGCCATGCGGCGCGGATGGTGGCCATCAACTGCGCCGCTATCCCGGAGAATCTTCTGGAGAGCGAACTCTTCGGCTACGAGCGCGGCGCCTTTACGGGCGCAACCCGGCAGACCCCGGGGCGGATCGAGTGCGCCGACGGCGGCACCCTCTTTCTCGACGAGATCGGCGACTTGCCCTTGAGCTTGCAGGCGAAAATGCTGCGGTTCCTGCAGGGACGCACCGTTGAGCGCCTCGGTGGTCGTACAGAGATCCCCGTGGACGTCCGTGTGATCTGTGCCACCCACCAGGACTTGGTCGGCATGATCCGTGCCGGGACGTTCCGGGAGGACCTGTACTACAGGATTGCCGAACTGGACGTGACGATTCCCCCGCTGCGCGAGCGGATTGGGGATGCGGCGTTACTGGCACATACCCTGCTCGAACGTTTCGCCCGCGAACACCGCAAGCGCATCCGGGGCTTCACCGCGGAGGCGCTTACCGCGCTGGAGGCCCATCCGTGGCCCGGGAATGTTCGAGAGCTCGAGAACGTCATTCGCCGGGCGGTGATCCTCAGCGATGGTGCGCGCATCGACAGCGAGGCGCTCGGCCTCGACGAGGGGATGGCCGCAGACGATCACGGTCTGCGCCTGCGCGCCGTTCGTGATGAGGCTGAGCAACAGGCGTTGGCCCGGGCGCTGGGCCGCTGCAATGGCAATATCGCACAGGCTGCGGGGGTACTGGGCATAACCCGGCCGACCCTTTATAGCCTCCTGGACAAGTACGGGCTGAGGTAGATGAGCATGGCGTGGCGAAAGGGTGGGTGGCGGACGATGGCGGCGGCGGGCGTGCTGACTCTGGGGCTGGCGGGCTGTGAGGGCATCGGTACTGTGAGCGAAGCCGAGTACCTGGAGCGGGCTGAACGCCACCTGGAGGGAGGGCGATACGAGTCGGCAGTGATCGAATACCGCAATGCCCTCCAGCAAAATCCTGCCCCGGAAACGCGGGCTCTGCTGGGGGTGGCGTACCTCGGTCAGGGGCGACTGGACGCGGCCGCGGGGCACCTGATGCGGAGCCTGGAAGATGGAGTCGACCCGGACCGCTATAGCATCGATACCGGTCGCCTGCTCCTGGAGCTGGGGCGGCCGGCGGAGATCGCCAGGCTTCCCCGTCCGACGCCGGAGGCCGACGATGAAGCCCGTTGGCAGGCGCTTCTGGCTCTAGGGGCCTTCGCCCAGGGCGACACTCTGGCTGGTCGGGATCTTCTGCAACGGGCCGAGGACGCCGCGTCGTCCGACGAGCCGGCCGAACTCGCTCTAGCGTACGCCTATGCGGCGCTCTATGCCGGTGACCCGGTATCGGCGCAGGCGGCCGTGGACCGAGTCCTCGCCGGCGATAGCCGTTTCGCCACGGCCTGGGCCCTCCAGGGCGATCTGGCCCACTGGCGGGGCGAGCGCGAGGCAGCGGCGGAGGCTTACCAGCGCGCAATTGACCTGCGGCCGGCGCGGGTGATCGAGCGTTACAAACGGGTCATGGTGCTGATCGAGGATGGTCAACTGGATGAAGCGGAGGCGGCGGCGCGCGATCTGACTGAGCGGGCTAGCGCTTATCCGGGCGGGCATTTTGCTCTTGGGCTCGTCCACTTCGAGCGCGGCCAGGCGCTCGAGGCGCGGCCGCATCTGGAGCAGGCCTTGGCCCGGCACCGCAATTTCCGCCCCGCGATGCCGTACCTGGCTGCGCTGCACATCCAGTCCGGCAATTTTTCGCAGGCTGAGCACCATCTTGAGCGGTTCGCCGCCGCCGGCGGACACACGGCCATGTCCTATGGGCTGCTGGCCGAGTTGCGGGTGGCGCAGGGTCGCCCGGAAGAGGCGCGCGAGATCCTGCGCCGCGCCGTGGCCGAGCGGCCGGGTCTGATTGATGCCTTTGCCCCCGTGCTGGCTGCCCTCTACCTGGATACCGGAGAGACGGAGCGCGGGATCGATACGCTGACCCGGGCGATGGAAAACCGGCCGGAGGCGCCGGCTCTCCAGCAGCTGCTCGGTGTGGCGTTGCTGCGCTACGGCGAGCCGGGCCAGGTCCGCGGGCTGCTGGGGCCCGCGGCCAGCGAGGACGCGGAGGGTATCGAGGCTGCCCTGGCTCGGCAGCGGCTGGAGGACGGCCGTTTCGCCGATGCCCTGGCCCTTGGCCAGGCCGTGCGCGATCAGGCCCCGGATCGCTCTCAGGGCTATACGCTGGTCGGTGCCGCCCATCTGGGTATGGGACAGGAAGAGGAGGCTCTGGCAGCGTTCGCCGACGGGCTGCGCCGGATCCCCGGCAATCCGGCGCTGGGAATGAATCTAGCCATGTTGCAGTTGCAGCGGGGTGAAGTGGAGGCGGCGCGCAGCGCGTTACTTGAGGTCCAGGAGCACCACCCGGGGCATCCGGAGTCAGCTCTCCAGCTAGCGCGCATGGAATCCGAGGTCGGTGGTGACGAGGCTGCGGGTCGGGACTGGCTCGAGCGGGCCGTAGCGGGGCACCCGGAGGCCCTTGAGCCGCACTTGGTGTTGGCTCGCCACCATCTGCGGGCGGGGGCCCCGGAAAAGGCGGGCGCCGTCCTGGATGCTGCCCGGGATCACCATCCAGCCCGGCCGGAGTTGCTCTTTGCGCGCGCTGATGTCTTCGAGCGGGCTGGCGACTACCGAGCCGCCGTGGCAGCTTTTGAAAGGCTTATCGACGCGGTGCCGGACCACAGTGCGGCTCATTTCCGGGTGGCGCGCAACCTCAATCGCCTGGGGGAGTTGGATGCCGCCGAGGCGCATATGCGTGCCTGGCTCGACCGTGCCCCGGAAGATGGACGGGCGCGGCATGTGTTGGGCTCCATGCTCATCGCAGCCGAGCGCTTCGCCGCTGCCGAAGCGATCTACCGCGAGCAGGTCGCTCGCGAGGGGCGTGACACCGTGGCCCTACACAATCTCGCCTGGCTACTGCGTGAGGCCGATCCGGAGGAGGCCGTGGGCTATGCCGAGCAAGCCGCCGCATTGGCACCCGGCGCTGCGAACGTCATGGAGACCTACGGTACGCTGCTCTACCGGCTTGCCGACCACGAGCGGGCAGCGGAGGTCCTCGGGCGGGCCCGTGAGCTTGCTCCGGACGCGCCGCGGATCGGCGTTCAGCTGGCACGGACCTACCAGGCCCTCGGTGATCTTGATCGGGCTGAGGGGCTTCTGCGCGGCGTGCTCGAAGAGCATGCCGAGTTCCCTGCGCGTGCCGAGGCCGAGGCGCTGCTTGAATCCCTCGGCTCCGCTGGTTGATTGCCCCCGTCTAACCTGGAGCGCAATGCGCTCCCGCGAACGCCCCCGTCTTTAGGGGGCGTTTTCGTTGGGGTTGTCGGACGCCTTTACAGGCGGCCATTCCGATTCCCGCGAAGAGTCGGGATGGCCGCGGCCTTTCGATAAAAACACTTCAGGAACAATCGGCTAACGGGTCCGTGTGGCCGGGTGCCCAGATGGCACGCCTTCTGCATTCAGGATGTGGGCGACCCCGTTCGCCCCCTTGAACAGGAGATTAAGCCGTGAAACTGCAAAGAGCGTTTCTAACTTCAGTACTGGGTCTAGCGCTGGCGGCGCCGGCCTGGGCCGGGGATCCTTTCATCATCGATGTCGGTCAGGATTTCTCCGGCAATGACCGGACCACCACGGGCCAGATCCGGACCCTGGCGGTCAGCGATAGCCTGGCGACGTCGTTCTACTTCGTTGAAACCGCCGATGAGCCTGTCCAACCCTTGGGAGCTTCAATCGAATCCGGCACCCGGGTCGCTGATACGAATATCCAGAGCCTCATGGACAGCTACGGCTTCCAGGCCGGCACCTTCACCGCCATCGACGGTACGACAGAGGTAGAGTTCCGCAATCCCGATCCGTCTCAGGACCGGAACGTGGTGAACCTTAACTTCCTCACTGGTGAGGGTGGAATTCAGGGTCGCAACGGCTTTTCCTCGGAGGACTGGTTCATCGATGGAGAAGGCTGGGGTCTGACCTATGACTATCAGATCTTCGGGCAGGTGACCAATGGTGGAGTCTTCTACGACGACGGCTTCGTGAACGTCTACTACGAGGACGGCGACAGTGGGGACCGAACCCAGGTGCTGCGCATGCTGGTCGAGCGTTCGGACCTGCAGCTGGGCAACCTCGATATCTTCGGCCGGGTCGTGTACGAAGACTTCGACTTCAGTGAAGAGTTCGTGCAGAACTTCTTCCGGGATGTTGGCACCGGCAAGACCTTCTACGAGCTGGCGTCCGAGGAAGAAGGCCTGATGATCCCGGTCAGCTGGCGCTTCGACGGCAACATCGATCCGCCGCTGCCGACCGACGATCAGCTGGTGGCTTTCGAGTCGGAGGATGGCACCTCGGTGCTGGTCCGCCAGTCCGAACAGGACGGGACCTTCCGCTACGAGGTTCCGGAGCCGAGTGTCCTGCTGATGATGGGCTCGGGACTGGTGCTGCTCGGCCTGGCGCTGCGGGTCGGGCGGCGCGAGGACGAGGAGGTGGCGTACTGATCCTCGCAGGTCCTCCATCTTCAACAAGGCGATAAACGGCCGCCCCCAGGGGCGGCCGTCTCTTCAATCAGCCCCGCGGTCTTGCCCGGCGGTGCGACAGGGCGATCAACAATGCTGGAAGCACCACCAAATCCACCAGCCAAGCAATAAGCAGACCGAAGGCGGTCAACAGTCCAAAGGCCTGGGTCGGTTGGAAATCGGAAAGGCCCACCAGCAGGAACTGACCCACCAGCACCACGGTGGTCGCTGTGACTGCGCGGCCGGCCTGCCGGCTACTGCGTGCAACCGCCCATACCGCGGAAGCCCCGGCCCGTCGGCGTCGCAGATAGCCGTGCAGTAAATGGATGGTATCGTCCACCGCGATGCCGACCGCAACGCTGGCGATCATGGCCGTGGCCATGTCCAGCCAGATACCCAGCAGGCCCATCAACGCAAAGATCAGGGCCAGGGGCGCCAGATTGGGCAGCATGCTCAGGGTGGCCAGGCGCACCGAGCGCCACATCAACCACATGAGCCCGAAGATCAGCACGACGACAGCCAGCAGGCTGTGCAGCTGGCCCTGGATCAGAAGACGCTCCTGGTCGGCGAAGAGTCTTCCCATACCGGCCAGGTCCCACTCGAGGTCGGCCGGAGGGTTCGTCGCTAGATGGGCCTCAAGGTCGTCGATCAGGGTGTTCAAGGCGCGGGCGCCGTGGGCATTGAGGTTGAGCAACAGACGCGCTTGGCGCAGTTCGGGGTCGACGACATCGAACAGATCCCGGCCGTCATGGATGAACAGGTACTGCGCAATGAGCCGGTGGTCGTCGGGTAGGCCGCGGTAATCGGGGTCGCCGTCGTGGAAGGCCCAGTGCATCTCCGCCACGAGATCGGGCAGAGACAGGCTGTAATCCACCTCCGGGCGGTCGTCCAGCCAGGTCTGGACATCTTGAATAGCCCGGAGACGCTCGGGTTTGGTGAGAGCGTCCGGTGCTTCGGCGCGGAAGACCACCTCGAGCGGCATGACTCCGGAGAGCCGGGTCTCGATGCGGGCCGTGGCGCGGCTGATCGGGTGGTCATCGGCGAAGAAAGCGTAAAGGTCGGTCTCGACGGTCACGTGGCGGATCTGGGGCAGGGCCAGGGCGAACAGCAGCACGGCGCCCGCCAGGACCCAGCCCGTGCGGCGGACAGCTAGCCGGGTGGTGGCCG
This sequence comes from Halorhodospira sp. M38, assembly GCF_022227985.1. Taxonomy (NCBI): domain Bacteria; kingdom Pseudomonadati; phylum Pseudomonadota; class Gammaproteobacteria; order Chromatiales; family Ectothiorhodospiraceae; genus Halorhodospira; species Halorhodospira sp. M38. Next base: position 196,652 of record NZ_JAJNQP010000002.1, on the reverse strand, counting down.
CCGTCCATCGGTCAAGCCGGGGCAGGGCGCCGCGCTGGTGCCAGGTGCCCCGATCGAAGCGGAGGATGAGCGGCGGAAGCAGTCCGAGCACGCAGAGCGCGGCAACGATGATCCCGGCGGCGGCGATCAGACCGAAGCTGCCGACGGGCTGAATGGGGCTGACCCCCAGCGATGCCAATCCGGCCGCGGTGGTCAGGGCCATGAAGCCGATCGGGCGCCGGACGCTGGCCAGGGCTGCCTCCAGGCGCGCCGAGCCGGTGAGCCCACGGCGGGCGTAGTGGGCCACGGCATTGAACAGGTGCATCAGCATCGCCACGGTCAGGGCGGTGAGTAGCGGCGGGACGATGGCCGTGATCAGCGTGAACGGCTTGCCGAGAACGGCGAGGAGGCCGACGGCCAGGCCGGTTACGGCACTGATGGTGACGGTGGCGAGGATCAGCACGAGGTGGCGACGGAAAAGCCACCAGAGCAGCATCAGGCCAATACCCAGTGTCCCGGGTATGAGCAGGGCCAGGTCGCCAGTCATGGCTCTTAGCTGGGCTACGTCGAGGGCGATGTGGCCGCCTACTGCGGTTAACTCGTCAGATAGTTGGTGGTGATCGATCGCCTCGCGGACGGCACGTTCTAGGTTCAGGCGCTGCAGGCTGTTATCCAGGGCATGGGGTCGGACCACCAACGCCAGGGCCCGGCCGTCTCGCGAGATGAGCAGATCCGGTGCAAAAGGGTCGTCCAGCGCGCGTGTCTGCCAGGCCTCGGGCGGCCCATCAGCAAGCTGGTTGACCGGGATCAGCCGTTCGACGGCGAAGCCCCCCTCAATGGGCCGGATGTGGTCAGTGCTCGTCACCCCAAGGACGCGCTCCACGGCATTTATGCGTTCCAGGGTTTGACTCAGCCTATGGAAGCCTTCGAGGAAACGGGGCGTGAACAGGGCCTCACCCTCGAACAAGGCCACCAGAACCTGTTCCTGCGGGAAGGCTTCGCGCACCTCTCGATCGAAGACCACTGCAGGTGCATCGGCTGGAAAGTAGGCCTCCGGTGCGTTGTCCAGCTCCAGGTGCCATAGCAACGGTGCGGGCAGGAGCATGAGCAGACCCAGCAGGGCCAGGGCGACCCGGGGGTGGTGAAGCATGCTGAAGTTCATAGGCGTGTTCTCCAGCCGAATACCACCATCCGGCGGTCACGGTAGAAACCGCCCAGACTGTCTTCGTCGCCATCGAACCAGTGCACGCCCAGGTAGGGTTCGTGGGGCTCAGCTGCGATCCAGGCCAGTTCGGGGTTGAGATAGAGGTCGTGGCGATCGAGGCCGACAACGCCACGCAGTCGGGCACGCAGGCGGTTGTACAGGTAAAGGTCCTCGATCTCGCCGGTGAGGTAGTAAGCCGCCTTGCGGTCCAGCACGCCGTCGGCCTCCAGTAGGTGCTCGCCGCCGAGTTGTGCGGTGACCCGCAGATCCCGGCCGCCGGGGAAGACCTCGGTTCCTGCAACCCAATCGAACCCGGGGACCGTGTCGTAGCGCAGGGCGCCGGGGCTCGGGCGTCGGGTGACCGGGACCTCGCTCAGCCACGCCCCCTCCAGTCGCCACGTCCAGCCGCCGCGAACCCAGGCGAGATCACCGCCGGCCACCCAGGTGCGTGGGTAGGCAGCCTCGAGGGTGCCGCTGCCCGGGTCATCGTCGCGCCAGCGGTAGTAAGGCTGCGAGTGGCGCACGCGTTGCGCAGTGGCCGCGTAGTCTGCTCCGCGGCCTTCGCGGCTGATGCGTACACCCGTGCCTGCGCCGCTAGTGCTCGCCTCTCTGAGCCGCGCATTACGGACTTGCTCCGGCGGCAGATCATTCGGCGAGGTGCCGAGGATGCGCCCCCGGGTCCGGTCCACGGGATGCCATATGCTGTCTCGTGCCGGGAGTTCCGCCGGTCGGAACGCAGGAAGGAGGGCGACGTCGAGCTTCCATGGCCCCTGGAAGCCTTCCCAGCGCACTGCGAGGCTGGCTCGGCGGCGCTCGGTCTGCTCATCCAGAGCGAAACGGGTCAGATCCTTGGTGCTGAGCCGATCGGTGGGCGGGATCTCGTCGACGCGGCCCCAGAGGACGGTCTGGGTGCCGACCGTCAGGCGCCAGTCGTCGGCACGATAGCGCAGCCAGGTCTCGTCGTAATCTGCATCCGCGCGCGCAAAACGGGTGTCGTCGCCGCCGCCGCCTTGTGCTGCGGCGTCGATTCGGGCCCCCAGCCGCAACTCCCAGCGCGCCCCGAGGGGTCGTTCGGCGCTGGCTACGGCACGTCCCGTTAGGATGGCGTCCGTCCCCCGGTGGCTGCTGCCCAGCACACCAGCCTCGGCCCAGGCGGGGTCGAGGCGCAGGCGCCAGGGTGAAGGGGCAGGCGGCGGGAGGTCGGCTTTCTCCTCGGTGGGAGCCGTTCCATCAAAGCGCAATGTTTCCGCCGGGGTCGGCGAAGGCGCCGAGATCAGCATGATCGCCAGCGCCAACGGAGCTAGGGGGCGGTGTGACCGGTTAGGGGCGGTAGCGTCTCTCCCGGGCCGGGTCAGCCAGAGCCCGGGTCCGGAATAGCTCGCGGGGCAAACCCTGGTCATAGATCACTTCCTCCACGCTGAGGGTCGTGGTCGTGCCCCGCTCCAGGTGTTGCATGGTGCTCTCGGTGACGGTCCAGTAGCCCTGGATGCGCTCGATGGCCTGGACCTCGAAACGTTTCATGGGCGTATCGCTGCCATCGCCGAAGAGGTCGATGCGCAGCGGGATCAGGATCTCCGGGTGCACCCAGCTGAGACGGCGGGTGTAGACCGAGTTGTCCGGGGAAACCGGGATGCTCTCGAGGAGCTTGACTGGCGTCCCCTGGTATAGATCGTCACCGAGGAGCCGGTGTGTGTCCTTTTCCGGTGGGCGGTCTTCCAGATCCTCGAAGAACAGATCGGACTGGACGAAACTGCCGCCTCGGTTCTCGCTGCTGATGCGCCGGACCCGGTCCGCAGCGGGGAGGTAGAGCCACTGATCGGTGCTGCCGTCAGCGTGGTTGTGAACCAGCAGTGCTGTGCCGTCGATATTCGCCGGGCGGGTGAAGCGGATCAGCTCCAGGCGCTCACCGTCGCCAGGGGTTAGCCGATACTCGTAACTCTCGCGGACCCGTTCGCGTCGCCCGCCGCTGAGGGTCATCGTCCCGCGCGTGACGGCGTCGGCGCCTTCGGGCCTCTCATGGACCGCCGTGGCCAGCTCGTGGCCGGCGTCCTCGTCCGTCCAGGCCGGTGCGGCGGTGAACAACCCGAGGGTCGTGAACAGGACAAGGCAGGCGATGCGGGGCCATAGCGTGCATTCAAGGGCGCTGGGCATGGTCGTCTCCGATGCTAGAAAAAGAGGAGGCCCGCGAGCGCGCCAGATAGCGCCGTGCCAGGTGCAGCTTCAGGCGCTGCCAGGGGTGGCGATTGCCGCCGGGACGCCAGGTACGCGCAAGGCGCTGACGGTACGCGTCATATTGCGTGCCGCGGGGTGCCCAGCGCAGCGGGCCGCGTCCGAGCAGGACCTTGAGTACCTCCGTGCCCATGACGCCGGCGCACAGCTGGCACGCCATCGCGGTCGACGGGCCGCGTCCGGCCCCCAGATTCACCGCGCCGGCGTCGGCCAGATAGCCCATGTGCAGCCCTGCAGGGGCCAGCCCCACCATGAATCGAAGCGCCTGCTCTTCGAAGTCCAGATGGTCTCCCAAGTCGAAATAGGCATCGAAGGGCATGCTTGCCGGATGAAAGTTGAGCAGGGCTACGCCCATGCCCAGCGGGGCGGCGGTCAGCGCGGGCACGCCGAGCGCCGCTGCCCGGGAGAACGTTTGGCGCCGTATGTCGAAGGCGAAGAAGTCCAGCCCGTCGACATATACATCGGCGTCGGTGAGGAAGGCGTCCAGGTTGTCGGCATTCACTCCCGCGGGGAACAGATCGATCTCTAGTTCCGGATTGATCTCCCGGGCCAGCTCCGCGAGCACTTCGACCTTGGTCCTGCCGAGTGCCGGCAGGGTGGCACCGACCTGGCGGTTGAGGTTGTTTTGCTCGAACCGGTCCGGATCGGCGATCCGGAAACGGGTGATCCCGAGACGGGTCAGCGTGAGCAAGTGAGCACCGCCCACCCCGCCGAGGCCGGCGATCGCCACCCGCGCCCGGCGCAGCTGCTGCTGTTCCTCCGCAGTCACCCAGCCAAGCGTGCGCTGGAAGGCCGTCGAGTAGTCGAAGACGGAGGGTTCGTCAGCCGGCTGCATCGCAGGATCCTGCCGAGTGATTGGCGCACCGCTTCGGCGAAAGTCCGTGCTCGGCCATGCGGTAAAGAGGAGCCAGAATTCGTGATGCCTCGATAGTGGCAAGGACCTCGGGGCGATGGATGTAATAGGCGGCACGTCGCCCGCGGTGCTCGAAATCGTCGCTGATGCGGCGGAAGTGGAGTCCGTAGCGGGCCACGAAGTGAGCCAGGCGCGGCTCCATGATGGCGAAGACGTGATCACGCCCGAGCTGTCCGGAGAGGACCGCCGCTGCTGTGAACAGGCTGGCCGAGATCAGCGGGAAGGTCCGTCGTTGAACCATCGGAAACTGCAGGGCATCGATGTCCCCAAGCGGTGTGCGTGGCTCTCCGGTGCGCCTACGAAAGTGGCGGTGAACGGCCAGTCTCGATACCTCGCAGACGCGCTCAGGTGGCAGTCGACCGGGGTGCAGTGGCGTGTCGTGCAGCGCTGCGGTACAGGACGGCTCCATCGGTAGATTGGGTCGCCGGGGATCCGGCTCGCCGGGGATGACCCGCACGCAGCCGGCTACCCTGCCGCTTGGCCTGTGCCACAGCAGGGCGTGGCAGGCGCGGGCGTCATAGGCATCACGCTCCTCGCGCTCGGGGAACCGCTCTGCGGCCTCAAAACCGAACTCCTCGCAGTAAACCTGGTAGCGCAGGCGTGCGATCGCTCGTCGGCGGTTTTCGGTATCGGCTGTATGGATATCGAAGTAGCGCGCAAAGGCCCGGCATAACAAGGACCGGTTCATGGGGCTCCCTTGGTCAAGGCGTCGCTGCGGCGCCGGGCGTTCGGCGCGCCTGCGCCACCGGGCCTCGGTCAGGGGCAATCTGCACCGCTCCCCGTTAACAGGATGTTAGGGCACGGCGGAATTCGTTGCCACTTCTATACTGCTTGCTAAGGCGATCCGGAGGCGGGGGCTTGGTGGTGCCCCCGCCGCGTTCACGGGAGGGGAGGGGGGGCATGGAACAGTTCTACCAGGAGACCCTGCAACAGCTGCGCGCGGTCTGGCGACGCCGCTGGTGGATTCTGCCGGTGGCTTGGCTGATCTGTCTTCTGGGCTGGGCGTACATCTACACCCTGCCTGACAGCTACCAGGCATCGAGCCGGGTCTTCGTGAACTCGCAGACGGTCCTTGATCCATTGCTGCGCGGCATGACGGTTCGGCCAGATACCGAGCAGCGCATGCGGATCATGAGCACCACGCTTCTCAGCGACGACAATCTGGCGCAGATCGCCCGCCAGGCGGATCTGGATATCCTGCTCGGCGGCGAGGACAGTGCCGAGCTGACCCGGTTGCTGCGCAGCGGGATCGAGTTCCGCAGCGGTAATCGGGACAATATCTACAGCATCTCTTACAGCCACAACAATCCTGAGGTGGCCTACCGGGTCGTGCGCGAGACCGCCAACCTCTTCATGGAGCGCGGCCTCGGGGATTCGCGGATCGATCTGCTCAGTTCCCGGGAGTTCATCGAGCGTCAGCTGGAACGTTACGAGGCCCAGCTGCGCGACAAGGAACGGGAGATCGAGCAGTTCAAGCGCGACAACGCGGCTCACCTGAGTAGTGGCGGTGATTACTATGCCCGACTGGAGCGTGCGCGGGAACAGCTCAATCAGGCGCAGCTTGAGCGCGACGAGGCGGTTCAGCGGGTCGAGACGCTGCTCGGTCGCCTCCGGGGCGGTGGCGCCGAGTTCGCTAATCCCCAGCTTGATGAGCGCATCAACCGGTTGGAAGGGCAGCTCGATGAGCTGCGTCGCGCCTACACGGAACGCCATCCGGACGTCGTGCAGACCCGGCGCATTCTGGCGGAACTGCTGGAGCAGCGGTCGCAGGAGGCCAGTGAGTTCGCGGTGGGTGGGGTGCCGATGGCAGGGACTGATTCGCCGTTTCAGCTGGCCCTGGCCGAGGCGGAGAGTCGGGCCGCTTCGCTGGAGACCCGAGTCCGTGAGCATCGGCGCCGGGTGGACGCGCTGGAGTCGGCGGTGGACCGGGTGCCGGCCGTGGAATCGGAGTATACCGCGCTGACCCGGAATTACGACGTTCTGCGTCAGAACCACCGGGAGTTGCTGGCGACCCGCGAACGGGCGGTGATTACCGGGTCGGTGGAGACCGAAACCGACGCCGTGGATTTTCGCGTTCTGGAGCCGCCGCGGCTGCCGACCAGCCCGGCTGCCCCGGACCGCCCCGTTCTGGCCAGCGCCATCCTGCTCTTGGGGTTGGCCGCAGGTAGCGGCTTCGCCTTCCTCCTCGCCCAGTTACGCGGGACGGTCAGCAGTACCGCGCAGCTTGCCGAGCTGGCCGGGCGCCCGGTACTCGGGACGGTCAGCCGCGTCTCGACCCCGGAGCGTCTGCAACGCCGGCGCGCCGAGTTGCTGGTCTTTTTCGCCGCAATGGCCGCGCTCTTGGGTGTTTACGGGGTGGTTCTCGCCGTCTTTCTGACCGTCTAAGGGGGGCACACACGGATGAGTATTATCGAGCGGGCGCTGGAGAAGCGGCGCCGATCCCATGGCGGCGCAGGTGTCGAGCCGCCGGCCTTGGCGTCCCTCCACGCGAGGGTGGGCACCGAAGAGCCCGTCGCCCAATCAGGCGTCGCCGACCGCCCGAGTCCGGCGCCAGCAAATCCTGACGTTACGCTGGATTTCGCCTGGCTGCGACGCCAAGGCGTCATGGTGCCTGGGGAGCAGCGCAGCGGGCTGGCGGAGGAGTTCCGTATCCTGAAACGCCCCCTACTGGACAATGCCTTCGGGCGGGCCGGCGAGCCCATGGTCGACAAGGGTCGTTTGATCATGGTCACCAGTGCCGTCCCCGGCGAGGGCAAGACCTTTTGCACCATGAACCTGGCGTTGAGCATGGCTCTGGAGGTCGATCGCACGGTTCTGCTGGTCGATGCCGATGTTGCGCGGCCCAGTCTGCCCAGGTGCCTGGGTATACAGGCGGATCGCGGTCTTATGGATGTCCTTACGGAACCTGGGGTGGGGCTCGGTGATGTGCTGCTGCGCACTCAGGTGCCGAATCTGACCATTCTGCCCGCCGGTCGTCCCCACGGGCGATCCACGGAGCTGTTGGCCGGGCAGGGCATGCTGGATCTCCTGGACGAGCTGTACCACCGGTATCCCGACCGGGTCATCCTCTTTGACTCGCCGCCGCTGATCGCCACCAGCGAGCCCAGTGTCCTGGCGCGCAGCATGGGACAGATCCTGCTGGTGGTGGAGGCCGAGCACACCCCCCGCGTCGCAGTGGCCCGGGCTGCGGAGCTGCTCGCTGGCTGTGACGTGGTGCTGACGATGATGAACAAGGCAAGTCCGACGCCGGGTGCCGGGTACGGCGGCTACTACGGCGGGTACGCAGCGGCTGGCGGCAGCGATCCCCGTGGGCGTTAACTACCGCATCCCGGGCGGGCCACTCGGTTGCGTGCTAGTGATGTCGCTGCTGCTGTCGTCGGCCGGGGCTGCTGCCGAGGGGGTGTGGAGCTTCACGCCCCGTGTGACTATCGGTGCCGAGATTACCGACAACGCTCGGTTTGCCCCCCGGGGTGAGGAACGCGGTGATGGTATCGGGGTCCTGGAACCCGGCCTCTCTTTGAGCGGGGAAGGGGCGCGCACCAGCCTCGACCTGGATTACGCCTGGGACAATCGGTACCGGATCCGGGATACGGAACGGGATCGCAGTGTCCACAGCCTCCGCGGGCGAGGGCGCTATGAGGTGCTTGCCGATGCAGTTTTCATCGAGGGGGCCATCTTCCGCGATATCCAAGCTGATTCTCTGCTCGAGCCTATCAGTTCGGAGAACCTGGAGGAGCGCACCCGGTATCGGCTCAGCCCCTTTTGGCGGGCCCGTTACGGCAGCTTGGCCGAACAGGAGCTGCGCTACATCTATGAAGAGCTCCGCTATCACCAGTCCGATCGTGAGGGTACCCAGGCTCACCGTGGGCGCTACCGGCTGAGCAGTGGTAGTGCCTTCAACCGGCCGGACTGGTCGCTGATGCTCTCCTATGACGAAAACCGTTACGACCGCAGTGCTTCGGTCGAGCGCTACGACGCCGCCTTCAGCGGCGGCTATCGCCTCGGCCGTGCCGTGCGCCTGGGCGGGACAGTGGCGCAGGGCCGCATTAATTCGGCGGATCAGGAGTTTGATGTCGATTCCTGGCGAGCGGAGTTTGGCTGGCGGCCCACCCGAGCCACGGGGATCGGTGCCAGCTACGGCGAGACCCGCTTTGGGGATGCCGATGCCCGCGAGGTGCGGGGCCTGAGTGTCACGCATCGTACCCGCCGCGCCACGTTGCTTCTTAGCTACGACGAGGGCGTGACCGACTTTGGCCAGACGCTCGACGATGATCTGTTGGCGCTGCTGGAGCGCCGCGGGCAGTGGACGGATGCGGAGCGGCGCGAGCTAGATCGCTTGCTGGAGATCATCGATCCGAATCTTGCCCGGATCCTGCGCGAAATCGATGAGCTGATCGTACCCGAGGTTGCTTTCACCGAGACCTGGCGTGCGCGTTGGCTGTACGACACTGGTCGTTCCACGTTCGCTCTCGGCTTGCGTCAGCGGGAGATCGATGACCGTTTCATCTTTGATAGCCGGCCGGATGAGCGGCTGGAGCAGGAGCGTTCCGTCGACGGCTCCTGGGTCTGGTCCCTCGGTCCGCGTACCGATCTGACCGCCCGGCTCGGTGTTGCGCGCACCGAGGTGGCTCGTGCGCAGCAACCTGACACTCGCCTAGACGAGTGGCGAGCCGGGGTTGGGTTGAACCGCGAGCTCGGGTCGCGTGCGACCGGTCGGGTCGAGTACCAGTATCGACATAACGAGCGCAGTGGGGCCTTCGACGACGAGCGGCGTGAGAACCGCTTGTTGACCCGGCTGCGTATGGAGTTCTAGACCGCATGTACGAGGACTTTTACGGATTACGCGATAAACCCTTTGCTCTCAGTCCCGATCCCCGTTTCTTCTACGGCAGCAAGGGCCACCGGCGGGCCATGGCGTATCTGGAATACGGCCTGCAGCAGGAGGAGGGGTTCATCGTGATCACCGGAGAGGTGGGGGCCGGCAAGACCACGCTGGTGCGCAGCCTCTTCCAGTCTTTGAGTGGCAAACCGGTGGTGGCCGCCCAACTGGTCAGCACGCAGCTCGATGCCGACAGCCTGCTGCGCGCAGTGTGTCTGGCGTTCGGGCTGGAGGTGCCCGGCGGCGATAAGGCGCTGCAGCTACGCCAGCTGGAGCACTTCCTGCACCGAACCCGCGCCGACGGGCGCCGGGCGCTGGTGGTCGTCGATGAGGCACAAAATCTGGACATGCGGGCGGTTGAGGAGCTGCGCATGCTCTCCAATTTCCAATCGGACCACGGTGCGCTGCTGCAGAGCTTCCTGCTCGGTCAGCCGGAGTTTCGCCGGATCCTGCGTAGTTCGCAGATGCAGCAGCTGCGTCAACGGGTGATTGCGACCTACCACCTCGGGCCGATGGATGCGGGGGATACTCGGGCCTATATCGAGCACCGGCTAACGCGCGCCGGCTGGGTCGGTGATCCGCAGCTGCGAGACGACGCATGGGTGGAGATCCACGCCTATACTTCCGGCATTCCGCGGCAGGTCAATACCTTCTGTGACCGCCTGTTGCTCATGGGATACATGGAGGATTGCCACGACTTCGGAGCCGAGCAGGTCCGCTCCGTGGTGGCCGAGATGCAGGACGATCTGGGGGGTGGCCGTGCCACCGATGCGGCCGAGGCGGGTGCGGCGGCGGGCGACTGGGCGACGGCACCGGAGGTCGTGACGGAGGGGGTCGAGGAGCGGTTGCGACGGATCGAGCGGTACCTCGGCATCAATTACAAGCTGCTGCAGCAGTCAGTGAACGTCCAGCGTGAGGATCAGAAGCGCCTGGGCGAGCGGCTCGAGAGACTGGAGCGATACTTGGTATCGAGCCATCGGTTGATGCGCCAGGTCGGGTCAACGATCAAAAAAGCACTGGGTGTGCCTCGAGAGCTGTCGTAAGGCGGTGCCCGGGCGGGGAGGGGGGATGGATCGGTCTGCGGGAGTGCTTAACGCCCTGACGGTGGATGTAGAGGAATATTTCCAGGTGCTGGCCATGGCACCCTATGTTCCGCGTGCCCGTTGGGAGACCTCCCCGTCGCGGTTGGCCTGGGCCCTGGAGCGGGTGCTGGGTCTCTGCGCCGAGGTGGGGGTCCAGGGGACCTTTTTCACGCTGGGGTGGGTGGCAGAACGGCATCCGGACCTGGTCCGGCGGATCGTGGCTGAGGGCCACGAAGTGGCCAGCCACGGCTACGGCCATCAGCGGGTCGGCGACATGACGCCGCGCGCCTTCCGAAGGGACGTGCATTACGCCAGGGTGTTGCTCGAGGATATCGTCGGTGAAGCGGTCATCGGGTACCGTGCCCCGGCCTTTTCGCTTGGACGGCATACGCCCTGGGCGGTGCCCATCCTGGCCGAGACCGGGCACCGATACAGTTCCAGTGTGTATCCGGTTCGCCACGACCACTACGGCGATCCCGATGCGCCGCGCTGGCCCTATCGCTCCGGCGAGGAGCAACCGCTGCTCGAGGTGCCCCTGACAACCCTGCGGCTCTTCGGTCGCAATTGGCCGGTGGCCGGCGGCGGCTACTTCCGTCTGCTGCCGTATGCCGCGTCACGGGCCGCGCTGGGACGGGTCAACGCCACCGAGGGCAAGCCGGCGGTCTTCTATATCCACCCCTGGGAGCTCGATCCAGGCCAGCCGCGTATCCCCGGGGTCGGAGGTCGCACGCGCTTTCGTCACTACCTGAACCTGCACCGCACGGAGAACCGCTTGCGACGCCTGCTTTGCGAATTCCGATGGGGGCGCATGGATCAGGTGTTTGCTCGGGAGTTGGCGCGCATTCCCGGTCCGCCGGGGCGCGCGGCAGCAGCCGCCGCCAGGGCGGCTTGACTCGTGGTCCAGCCAACCGACGGTGGCCCGCTCCGGGTGGTGCCTCTGGACGAACAGCGTTTCCCTGACTGGGACGCCTTCGTCGAAGGTCATCCGCAGGCGACGTTCTTCCATCGTGCCGGGTGGGCACGGGTGCTGAACCAGGTCTTTGGTCATGAGCCCCATTACCTGCTCGCCGAGCGCGATGGTCGGGTGGAGGGGGTCTTGCCCCTGGCTCGTGTGCGGAGTCGGCTCTTCGGCGATGCGCTGATATCGACCCCGTTCTGCGTTTACGGCGGCCTGGTCGCGGAGAATGAGGCGACTGTCGCGGCCCTGGATCAGGCCGCCTGCGAGCACGCCGAGGCGCTGGGGGTGGATCACCTGGAATACCGGCATACCCGGCGCCGCTTTCCCGCGCGTCCGGCGCGCACGGATCTTTATGCCACCTTTCGCCGGCCGATTGCCCCTGATGCCGAGAGCAATCTGCTCGCCATACCGCGCAAACAAAGGCGAATGGTGCGTCAGGGTATCAAGTCCGGCCTGCGCAGCGACTGGGATGCCGATGCCTCGCGGTTCTATCCGATCTACGCCGGCAGCGTCCATCGGCTTGGGACGCCGGTTTTCCCCCGCAGGTACTTTCGGATCCTCAAGGAGGTGTTCGGCGAGGACTGCCGCATCCTGACCGCCTCCAAGGGGCGGGAGCCGCTTGCCAGTGTGCTTGCATTCTATTTCCGGGACGAGGTGCTGCCCTACTACGGCGGCGGGCTTCCCGAGGCCCGAAAGGCCGCCGCCTACGATTTTCTGTATTGGGAATTGATGCGTCGCGGCTGTGAGGCGGGAGCCCAGATATTCGATTTCGGGCGCAGCAAACAAGGGACTGGAGCCTTCAGCTTCAAGCGTAACTGGGGGTTCGAGCCTGAGCCGCTGGCCTACGAGTACCACTTGGTTCGGGGGAGCGGGATTCCCGACCACAATCCGCTCAACCCGCGGTACCAGCGCGCCATCCGTTGGTGGCGGCGGCTGCCGTTGCCGGTGGCCAACCTGCTGGGCCCGTTGGTCATTCGCAGTCTGGCGTAGGAGGTATGCGTGGCCGACATCCTCTATCTGGTGCATCGTCTGCCCTGGCCCCCGGACAAGGGCGACAAGATCCGCTCTCACCATCTACTGCGCCACCTGGCCGAGCGTCATCGCGTGCACCTGGGCACCTTCATCGACGATCCGGCGGATTGGGACCTGGTGCCGGCGGTGCGCCGACTCTGTGCCAGTCTCTGTGTCAGGCCATTGCCACCGGCACGGGTCCGCTTCCGGGCCCTGACCGGGCTGCTGAATGGCGAGCCCTTGACGCTGCCCTGGTACCGAGACCGTTACCTGCGGCGGTGGGTCCGCCAGACCCTCGACGGGCATTGGATCCGGGCGGCGGTAGCCTTTTCTTCGACGATGGGGCAATACCTGCCGCCGCGGAGTAGCGGGGTCCTGCGCGTGGTCGACTTCGTGGACGTGGATTCGGACAAGTGGCGGCAGTATGCCGAGCATCAGCGAGGGGCCATGGCCGCCGTGTATCGGCGCGAAAGCCGTCGTTTGTTTGAGTATGAGCGCGCACTGGCCGGTTCGGCCGATGCCTGTTTGTTCGTCTCGGAACAGGAGGTGGCGACCTTCCGCAGCCTGGTGCCCGAATGTGCGAACCGCGTTCACGCGGTGGCCAATGGCGTCGACGCCCACTACTTCGATCCGGAGCATGCCGGCCCCTGTCCCTATGCCGAGGGTCGTCCGGTGCTCGTCTTCACCGGGGCTATGGACTATTGGCCCAACGTGGACGCCGTCGGTTGGTTCGCCGACGAGGTGCTCCCTCGGTTGCGCCGGGAGTGGCCGGGACTGGTGTTCGCCGTCGTCGGGAGCCGGCCGAGTGCGCCGGTTCGGGCGCTGGCGCAGCGCCCTGGGGTGTTGGTGACCGGGGGCGTGCCGGATATACGGCCCTGGATGGCCCATGCCGATGTCGTCGTGGCGCCCCTGCGGCTGGCGCGGGGCGTTCAGAACAAGGTCCTGGAAGCCATGGCCATGGCTCGGCCGGTTGTCGCCACGCCACAGGCGCTGGAAGGGATTCGCGCGCGGCCGGGCGTCGAAGTGGCTGCGGCCGAGGCCGAGGCCGAGGCCTTTGCCGCAGCGGTGACCGCACGCCTGGGCGGCGGGGCCGGTTTGATGGGCCAGGCGGCGCGGCGGCGTATCCTCAGCGATTACAGCTGGGCTGGCAGCCTCGCTGCCGTGGATCGCTTGGTTGAGGGTCCGTCGCCGGTCGACGGCCGTCTGTGGGCTGCGCTCCATGTCGGTTGAACCGCGGTGGGCTGCCTGGGGGCCGGCACTGCTTGCGCTGGGGGCGGGGCTGATTGTACTGGCCGGCGTATTCTACCCGACGTTCCGCGAGATGGTGGCCATCTGGGCACGGTCCGAAACCTTCGCGCACGGCTTTCTGATCGGGCCCATCGTCCTTTTGCTCACCTACCGCCTTCGTGATCGGTTGGCTCGCCTGACTCCGCAGCTGGCCCCCGGTGCGCTGGTGGCGCTGGCGGGGCTGGTTCTGGTCTGGGTGCTGGGCGCGCTGGTCGATGTAGCCTCGGTGCGGCAGTTTTCCGCCGTGTTGATGATCCCGGCGCTGGTCTGGCTGTTGCTGGGCAGCGAGGTGGCACGGGTGGTTCGTTTTCCCTTGGCGTACCTGCTTTTTGCCGTGCCGTTCGGTGAGTTCTTGGTCTCTCCCCTGATGTCGTTGACCGCCGATTTCACCGTGGCTGCCGTGCGTCTCTCTGGCGTTCCTGTGCACCGTGCAGGGCTGGATTTCGAGTTGCCCACCGGCAGTTGGTCCGTGGTCGAGGCGTGCAGCGGAGTCCGTTACCTGATCGCGAGCTTGGCTCTCGGTGCGCTTTATGCCTATCTGGTCTATCGCAATCCCTGGCGTCGGGCCCTATTCATGGTGGCTGCTGCACTGGTGCCCATCGTCGCCAACGGTCTTCGGGCCTACGGGATTGTCATGCTCGGCCATGCCAGCGATATGGAACTGGCGGCGGGAGTGGACCACCTGATCTACGGCTGGGCCTTCTTCGCGCTTGTGACGGGGCTGCTGTTCTGGGTTGGGACGCGTTGGCGGGAGCAGGGCGCGGTCGTGGCGCTGTCGGGACCTTCGCCGAGGGGGAGGGTGGCCCCTCGGCGGCGCTTCGCGGCCCTCGCGGTCGCTGCGATACTCCTTGCGGGCGGGCCTTGGTATGCCGACCGGTTGAACCAGCGCGATCTGGGTCCGGTGGCCGGGCTGGGCGACGGGCCGGTGGCTCCATCGGGATGGGCCCCTGGAGAGGGAGAGCTGGTTTTGTGGCAGCCGGGCTATCACCACGCCCGAGCCGAGCGCCGCGGGGTGGTGGTGGCCGGGGGTGCGCCAGCTGTAGGTCTGCATATCGGTTATTACCGGGCGCAGCATCGGTACGGCAAGATGGTCGGTTGGGAGAATACGCTGGCCGGGCGGGAGCGCCCCGAATGGCGTCAGCAGGGGAGCGGCCGGGCCGATGTGGCGGGGTGGCCGGCGGCAACGCGAATGCAGTTGATGGGCCCGGATCGCGAGCTGGAGGTCTGGCGCTGGTACTGGGTCGGTGGGCGGCTGACGACCGTCCCGCACGAGGTGAAGGCACGTGAGGCCCTCCTGCGTCTGGTCGGTAGGCGCGATGATGCCGCCCTGATCGTGCTTTACGCGGACCCCGGCGATGATCCGAAGGCGGCGCGGGAAGCCCTGCACGCCTATGCGGTCGCGGCGCTGCCGGAGATCCTCGATCAGCTTGACGCGGCGCGTCGTCAGTGATGGTGGTCGGCACGGCGGGGCGCATGGGGCGCCGGGATCCGCGGCCTCTGGTGGCGCACCTGATCTACCGGCTGGATTACGGTGGTCTCGAGCAGGTGCTGGTGGAGTTGCTGCGTTGGCTGCCGGCGGAGCGTTTCCGGCACGTGGTCATTTGTCTGGATGGGTTCGATCCGGCGTTCCGCACCCGTTTGCCTCGGGCGGTGTCGGTCTACGCCCTGCACAAGCCGCCGGGCTGGGGGCTCGGCACGCAGTGGCGGCTCGCTCGGCTCCTGCGGCGGTTGCGGCCGGATATCCTGCACAGTGCCAATCTGGCCGCCCTGGAGGGTCAGCCCGTGGCCGCGCTCGCCGGCGTTCCGGTACGGATCCACGCCGAACATGGCTGGGATATGTCCGATCTGCGCGGTGACAGCCGGCGACGGCGGATCTGGCGCCGGCTGTTGAGCCCTTGGGTGCACGCCCACGTGGCTGTTTCCGGGCATCTTGCCGACTATCTGACCGATCGAGTGGGGATCCCCGCTGAACGGGTGCATACCATCCGCAATGGTGTCGACTGCGCGCGGTTTACCCCTAAGCCGCGGCGGTCCTCTTGGCCGGTCTATACCATCGGAAGTGTCGGCCGCCTGGTTGCGGTCAAGGATCAGCAGCGTCTGGTGGTGGCGTTCTCCCGGCTGAAGCAGATCTTGCCCGAGCTTTTTCCTGGTCTTCGGCTGGTGATCCTCGGCGAGGGACCGCAACGCACTGCCCTTGAAGAGGTCGTCGCGGCCGCCGGGCTGGGTGCACAGGTAGCGCTGCCGGGCAATCGGGAGGATGTCTCTGCCGAGCTTCGGCGGATGGACCTGTTCGTGTTGCCGTCGCTGGCGGAGGGTATCCCGATGACGGTTCTCGAGGCTATGGCCACCGGGGTGCCGGTTGTGGCCTCGCGGGTAGGCGGTGTGCCGGAGGTGGTGCTCGAGGGCGTGACCGGCACGCTTGTTCCCCCGGCGGACACTGGGGCGCTGACCGCCGCGCTGGCCGGTTATGTGCTCGACCCCTCGCGCGGTCGTAGCCAGGGCAAGGCCGGTCGGCAGAGGGTGCTGCAACACTTGGATGTGGCAGGAATGGCCGGAGCCTACGAAACTCTGTACGAGAGGCTGCTGTGCCACCGCCGTCCGCGTGCTCACAGCATCCCAGGGGAGGTGAGCTAGATCGTGTGCGGACTGACCGGAGTGCTGGATCCCGACGCGACGGATCTCGCCGGGACGGGAGAACTGGTGGCGCGGATGACGGCGTCCCTTGCGCACCGCGGTCCGGACGAGAGCGGTGTGCACCGTGAGCCGGGGCTGGCGCTGGGCCACCAGCGCCTGTCGATCATCGACCTCGCCAATGGTCAGCAGCCCCTGGCCAATGACGATGGAACCGTGCTCACCGCCTACAACGGCGAGATCTACAACCATGCCCAATTGCGGGCCGAGCTGCAGCAGTTCGGGTACCGGTTCAGAACCCGCTGCGATACCGAGGTCATCGTCCACGCCTGGGATCGGTGGGGTGAGGCGTGCGTGAAGCGGTTCCGCGGCATGTTCGCCCTTGCGGTATGGGACCGGCGGTGCCAGACGCTATTCCTGGCCCGGGACCGGCTCGGAATCAAGCCCCTGTGCTATGCCGAACTGGCTGATGGCCGACTGCTATTCGGCTCCGAGATCAAGGCCCTTCTGGCTTGTCCGGATCTGTCGCGGGAACTGGATCCGGCGGCGGTGGAGGAGTATTTCGCGCTGGGTTATGTGGCGGACCCGCGCAGCATCTATCGGGCCGTTCGCAAGTTGCCGGCCGGGCACACGCTCACCGTGGTGCGGGGGCGTGCCGTGGGGGAGCCGCGCTCCTACTGGGATGTCACATTCGCCGCAGATGACCGCTTGTCGGAGGCGAGAGCCGTCGTGACCCTCGGTGAACAGCTGGAAGAAGCCGTCCGCATCCGGATGCTGGCGGACGTGCCCCTGGGAGCCTTCCTCTCCGGCGGTATCGACTCCAGCGCTGTGGTCTCGTTCATGGGGGAGACTTCGCGAGGCCCGGTTGACGCCTGCTCCATCGGTTTCGGCAATCACCGTCTCAGCGAACTCGATGTGGCCCAACAGGTTGCGAGGCACCTGGGTGTACGCCATCACGTGCAGCAGGTGGATGGTGATGCCCTGGCGGGCCATATCGATCGGATGGCGTGGCTATTCGACGAGCCCTTTGCCGATAGCTCCGCACTGCCTACTGATGCGGTCAGTCGCGTAGCCAAGCAGCGGGTTACTGTGGCGCTTTCCGGGGATGGTGGCGACGAGGTGCTGGGCGGCTACCGGCGGTATCGCGGGTACGCCCGCGAGGCGCGGGTCCGGGCCCGTCTTCCCCAGGCCCTGCGGCGGGGGGTGTTCGGCTCCTTGGCCCGCTGGTACCCGCGGGCCCATCGAGCGCCCCGCCTTCTGCGTGCCCGGGCCACGTTCGAGGCCCTGGCCGCCGATCCGGTCGCCGGTTACCTGCGCAGCGTTAGCCTCAGCGACGATGACAGCCGTCGGCGGCTATTCTCTCCCAGCATGCATCGTGCTCTGCAGGGCTACCATGCCGTCGAAGTGCTTTGCCGCCATGCCGATGCCGCGCCGCGCCACGATCCGTTGGCCTTCGCGCAGTACCTGGATCTCAAGACCTGGCTGCCGGGCGATATCCTCACGAAGGTGGATCGAGCGAGTATGGCCCATGGGCTCGAGGTCCGGGTTCCGTTGCTGGATCACCAGCTGGTGGAGTGGGCGGTGACGCTGCCGGCGCACCTCAAGGTCCGGGGCGGTACAGGCAAGTACCTGCTCAAGAGAGCCCTTCAGGATCGGCTGCCGTCGCAGATCCTCCATCGCCGCAAGCAGGGCTTCGAAATACCGCTGGCTGAATGGTTGCGCGGTCCGCTGCGCGGGCGCCTGCAAAACGCACTTGAAGGGGAGCGGCTGGCCGATTGCGGGTGGTTCGATCGGGTTCAGGTGCAGCGTCTGTTCGAGGCGCATCAGCGGGGGCGGGCCGATCACGGTAGGCTGCTGTGGTCGCTGTTGATGTTCGATGCCTTCCTCGGCCGTCGATCCGGAGCTGCCCGGTGAGGGGCCTGCCTCCGGTGTTGGTGCGGCGCCTCCTGCTGCCGCTGCACGAGCGTCTGCGCGGCCGTTCGACCCTCCGTGAGCTGGCCCTAATGCGGGGTCGGGAACGGGATGCCGCTGCCTTTGACGTTTACTGCCTTGAGCGCCTGGAAGCCTTGCTACGGCACGCCGCGCGGCATGTGCCGCACTACCGGGAAGCGGTGTGCGGCGCTCCGCGCCCGGCGCTGACCGATTTCCCGGTCCTGGAACGGCATACGGTTCGGTCACGGGGCCGGGCGTTGTGCAGCGAGGTTCCTACAGCGCCGCTACTGCCCGCCAGCACTGGCGGATCAACGGGAACCCCGATGCAGTTCTGGACCGACCGGGTCAAAGAGACGCGACACAACGCGCAGAAGCTGCGCTTCCGGCTCTGGTATGGCGTCCATCCAGGGGAGCGGCAGGTCGATTTCTGGGGGTCGCCCATCGAACTCGGCCGCTCCTCTCGTTTACGCCGATTCAAGGATCGGTACCTGCTCAACCAAGTCATCTGTTCCGCCCATGACCTGAGCCCAGGCCGCATCGAGGCCTATGCCCGTTTCCTGGGAGGGTTTCGCCCCCGGTTGGTTTACGGCTACCCCACCGTGATCGACCGGGTCGCCCGGTATATCGCGGCGGCCCCGGAATCGGTGGCGGGGTGGCAACCACGCGTGGTGGTTTCTACCTCGGAGATGCTCTATCCCCAGCAACGCGCCACGATCGCCGAGGTGCTGAAATGCCCCGTGGCCAACGAGTACGGTGCCCGGGATGGTGGGCTGATCGCCCACGAGTGCCCGGCGGGGTCGCTGCACATCGCCGCCGATCACGCCTACGTGGAGGTCGCCGACGCAGACGCCGACGGTGTCGGCGACCTGCTCGTCACCAACCTGGATGGATACGGCATGCCGCTGATCCGCTACCGGGTGGGAGATCGGGGGCGACTCGGGACCGGCGGTTGTGCGTGCGGCTCCGTTTTGCCGGTCCTTGACCTGCTCGAGGGCCGCAGGAACGACTTCCTGCTCGGCTGTGCCGGGCGCCGGATACACGGCTCTGCCGCCAATTACGTCCTCCGCGAGGTGCCCGGCGTGATTCAGTATCGCCTTCGTCAGCGCGCTGACTGCAGCCTCGAGGTTCAGCTGGTCACCACGGAGGAGTGGGATGCGGCGCGCACCCAGCGCATCCGGGAAGGCCTGCTCACTATGCTCGGGATGCCGGTGCCCGTACGCATCGAGCATGTGGCGGCCATCGAGCCGACGCCGGCCGGCAAGTATCGCTGGGTCGAGAGTGAGGCACTGGAGCCATGAAGATCCTGTACCACCATCGCACCCGGGGAGAAGACGCACAGGGGATCCATATCCGCGCCCTGTGCGCGGCATTCCGCGAGCTGGGCCACCAGGTGGTGCTGGTGGGGCCGCCGAGGCGGCGCTCCGCGGCTTTGTTCCCCCCGGGTGGTGCGTCGCCCGGCACAGGCGTGGCCGACGCGAGGCCTTCGCTGGCCGGCTTGGTCATCCCCCACTGGTTCTACGAGTTGCTCGCCCTGGCCTATAACACGGTTGCTGTGCCCGTTTTGCTCGCTCAGGCGCTGCGCCACCGGCCCGGCTTGATCTACGAGCGCTACGCCCTGTTCTCCCTGGCAGGACTCTGCGTGGCCCGGGTGGTGCGTCGGCCCTTCATCCTCGAGGTCAACGCACCGCTGAGCCTGGAACTGCGTCAGCACGGCCACCTTTGGCTGCGTGGCCTGGCGCAGCGGGTCGAGGATTTCCTTTGTCGGTCGGCCACGCGCACTGTGGTGGTCAGCCAGGCCATGGCCGAGATCCTTAAGAATCGCGGGATTCCCGCGGAACGCCTGCTGGTGATGCCCAATGGCGTTGACCAGGACCGGTTCCATGCCGGGGTCGACGGGGAGTCCGTGCGATCGCGGTTAAGGCTAACGGGGTGTCGGGTGGTGGGGTTCGTCGGCTGGGTTCGCCGCTGGCACGGCGTGGATGGCTTGATGGCTGCCCTCGCTCCGCGCCTGCGGCGTGACCCTGGCCTGCGTCTGCTCGTTGTGGGCGATGGCCCGGCGCTGCCAGATTTGCGCGCGCGGGCACGGCAACTGGGAGTTGAGGACCGCGTCTGCTTCGCCGGGGCGGTGTCGCAGGAAGAGGTCCCGGCCTATATCGCCGCCCTGGATATAGCCGTCCAGCCCGCCGTTACCGAGTACGCCTCGCCGATCAAGCTCTTTGAGTACCTGGCCCTAGGGTGCCCGGTGGTTGCGCCGGATCAGGCGAATATCCGCGAGTTGATCCGGCCCGGTGTGACTGCCGAGGTCTTCCCCCCTGGGGATTGGGGGGTGTTAGGGGTGCGCCTCGAGGAGCTCCTGGATGACCCGCAGCGGTGTCGGCAGTTGGGAGAACGCGGTGCGGCCTCGATCCCGGAGCACGGCTATACCTGGCGGGCCAACGCCGAGCGCGTCCTCGCGGCGGTGGAAGCAGGTGGCTCGTTGCCGGTTACGGAGGGGCTGTGACCCGGACGGGCGGCAACGGCAGCGGGGTGCTCCCGGGGGGGGGCTGTGTTGTCGTGCTCAGTCGGGTCTTCCCCAATGCCGCTCAGCCGGCCTATGGGGTGTTCGTGCGTGAGCGCATGTTTCGAGTGGCTGCCCACTTACCGATCACTGTGGTGGCACCGGTACCGTGGTTCCCGGGGCAGGGTTTGATTCGCCGCTGGCGCCCCGGCTATCGCCCGCCGGTGCCGCGGTACGAAGAGCAGGCAGGTGTGGCTGTCTACCACCCGCGGTTCCTCTCCTTTCCGGGCATGCTCAAGGGTCTAGATGGGCTATTTCTGGCCCTGGGCGCGCTGCCGGTACTGCGCCGGTTGCGCCGCGCTGGTGCACTTGATCTGATCGATGCCCATTTCGTCTATCCGGACGGGGTGGCGGCTTGGTTGCTGGGGCGCTGGTTTGGATGCCCGCACACCATCACGCTGCGGGGCACGATCCAGCGCATCTCACGCACCCGCTTACGCCGCTGGTTGGCCCGCCGGGCGATGCTGACGGCCGCGCGGGTGTTTTCCGTCTCCCGGTCGCTTCGCCGAGTGGCCCTGAGCATGGGGGTGCCCCCGTGGCAGGTCGAGGTGGTCGCAAACGGGGTCAACCTATCCCGATTCCGCCCCCTGGATCGCAGCGAATGCCGCTCGGCACTGGGATTGCCCCTGGATGCGCGGGTGCTGATTACGGTGGGAACCCTGAACGAGCGCAAGGGGTTCCACCGGGTCATCGAACAGATGCCGACCCTGCTCGGCCGAGAGCCGCGGCTACACTACCTCGCCGTCGGCGGTGGCAGTCCTGACGGGGATGATGCCGAGCGTCTGCAGCTGCTGGCGCTTCGACAGGGCGTTGCAGACCGGGTGCATTTCGTTGGGGCCGTGGCACCGAAGGACCTGTCGACCTACTACTCGGCGGCCGACGTCTTCGTCCTAGCGACCCGGTTCGAGGGGTGGGCCAACGTGCTTCTCGAGGCGGCGGCCTGTGGCCTGCCGGTGGTGACCACCGAGGTGGGGGGCAATGCCGAGGTTATTCGAGATCCGGCAGTGGGGGTGTTGGTGCCTTTTGGCGATGCCAGGGCGCTTCGCGAGGCGATTCTCCGGGCTCTGCGGGAGCCGTGGGATCAAAGGGCGATCCTGGCTCACGCCAGGGCTAACGCCTGGGAGAGTCGCATACCCGCCCTGGTCGAGCGTCTGGAGGGCCTGGCGCAGCGCCGCCCGCGTCCTGTTGCACCGCCGGTGCGGACGTTATGACGGCCCCAGCCATCGATGCCGACTGGCTGACGCCACTGGTGGCGGGGCTGGCGAGTTATCTGCGGACGGACGGGGGGCTGCGCGAGCCCGGTGGGGCGGAGCTGACGCCGCCCGGGCACTACGGCCAAGTCTTTACGGCGCTGGCGCTCCACGAACGGCCGGAACTGGGGGATTGGCGTCTACCGCTGCGCTACTGGCAGGGGCTGCCTAAGGGCCAGCGGGGGCATGAGCCGTTCAATCGCCTGGGTTTGCGGTTGCTCGAGCGCTCCCTTGCAAGTTCTGGCGCCGCGGAGGTGGATCTGCGCCGGGTCCGGCGGGCTGCTGAAGCTTGCTCACTCGGCCGGCGATACGTCTCCAACAACTGGGCGCTGCTCGCGGCGACGGTGCGCCTGCTGGAGGCCGCCACCGCCCGGGAGCGGCATCGTCGGCTCCGGCAGCTGCTGCATTGGGTGCGACGCTGGAGCACCCCCGCCGGGGGGTTCATCGATTTTCCGTCGCGGCCAGGTACCAGGGTAACGACGCCCCCTGCTTACCATTTTAAGGCGCTCCTTTGTCTCTGGATCGCTTACAGCCGCTCGGCCGATGCCGAAGTCGCCGCCCATCTGCGGCGGATGCTGGAGTGGGTCGGCCTATTCCTGACCCCTGCGGGTTATTGCGGTGGTCTGGGGCGGAGCAATCACGCGCTCTACGCCGACGCGTGCCTGCTGACCGTCCTGAACGGCGCTGCGGGGGCGGCCGCCGGGGAGTGGGGTCTGGCTGCAAGCGCGATGCGCGAGCGCCTGGAACGGCAACGTCGTCCGGATGGCCTGTTCTGGCTGACGCCTGCACGTTGTGCCGGTGCGGTCGGGGGATGGGACCACTATATGCATCTCAGTGTCTACAACGCCTGGGCCGCGGGTCTGTGGTGCGCTGTAGCCGCTGGTCATCCTGATCTGACGCCTACCGAGGTGCAGTGGCCTGAACACCCGTGGCCGGAACCGGGCGGGTGCCGGTTCGATCACGTTGCGGGTGTTGTCAGGCAGCGGGGCGATCGCTGGGATCTGGTGATCAGCCTCGGTGGTCAGCCTGTCCAAGGGTATAGTTGCCACGAGGCGGACCTGCGCAGCCTTGGCGTGCAGCCGGTACACCTGGAGCTTGATGGTTCGCCGTGGTTGCTGCCGCTGTCCCGTGGCCCGGGGAGAGGGTTGGTGCGGGAACCTGGAAGCGCCGGCGGGCAGCCGCTGGTCATCGATCAGGGGCATTGCTATGCCGGGCTTCACTACACGGATGTCGGGTGGCGGGCGACAGAGTCCGGCCTGCACTGGTGGGGCGAGGGGGTGCCAGAGGCGCTCTGGCGGCAGGTCGGCGCGGGTTGGTTCGGACGCCTGCGCGAGGCGGTAGACTGGCGATGGCTCGGGGGTTGGCTGGCGCGCCGGGCAGCCGTGTCGCCGGATCGGCTCGACGGGCATCGCTGGCGCCTGGAAATGATGTGGGATGGGCGTCGGCGGCTCCTACAGGCTTGGTGTACCCTCTATCCGCGGCCAGGGTCAGAGGCACATGTGCTGATTCCGCGGGGATTTCCCGTGCGGCCGGGCGAAACAGCGGGGTCCAGTCTGGGGCAGCGCAAGGGCGGTGCGTATGAGGTTCACCCGTGGCCGGTCACAGAGCCTGCCGATTTCACCTGGCACGTCACCGCGGAGGAGAAGAAGGCGGCGATCCCCTCTGCGCGTCATGGCGACGAATCCACGGGGCGGGCAGCCCGCTGAGTTTCCGGGAGCCATAACGGGAAAACCCGAGACAGCCGGCCTGCACAAGGCAGGCGGCTGTCCCGGGGTCCCGGTCCCGTGCACGCGGGGTCGACGGCGCCGTTACTTGGCGTCGTCGTCCGGCGACACCTTGTCGGAGAGCTTCTGCGAGTACTCACCGAGCACTGGCACCTCCCAATCCTTGCTCTGGAAGGCGTTGAAGGCCATGAACAGCAGGCCGATCAGACCCACCCAGAACACCAGGGGCATCCCGGCAAAGGCGGCGTTGAGAATCGCCACGCAGATCCAGACCACAGCGATCACCGCGGAGATCGCCAGCGACTGAGCGGCGTGGAAACGCACGAACGGATCGGCCCGATCGAGGAGCAGGAAGATCGCACCCGTGACGGGACCACCGACGTAGGAGAGGCCAGCGGCAAAGTGGCGCGGCAGCCCGGAGTTGCCGAGGAAGACCTCGCTGCTCTCGCTGCTCTTGCTGGCGCTGGAGGCCGCGGAACCCGTTGCGGCGGAGCTGCTCGCCTTGCTGGCGGTGCTGCTCGTGCTCTTGCTGGCACCGCTCTGCTCAGCGGCGGTCTCCACGGTGCCGGACTTGGCCGCCTCGGATTTGGCGGTGCCGGCCTTGGTCGTGCTGCCTGTGGATTTGGTGGTGCTGCTCTTGCTGCCCGTTTCCGAGGTTTTCTTGGTCGATTTGTCGTTCATGTCCTCGCTCATTCTGGACACCTCCATATCAATGCCCCTTCAGGGCGACTCATACCCCCGGCCCGTCGTCACAATACCGAGGAGCGATAACCTCCGCAAACTGCAAGTCCGGGCCGCCGTTGTTGATTTCCGCAGGTAACCACCAATTTATGCGGCCCATCGGTTGCCTGATGAAACGAATGTTCAGGCGAAACCCGGTGGGTTCCATTGATCCATCATGCGCTCTCTTGCCACATCCAATCGTTTCGACATCAGCGCTGAGAACCGTTTCAGGATCTGATAGCCGAAAGCCGGATCCGACTCGCAGCGTTCGATAATCGCCGCGCCGTCGAACTCCAGCAATTCGGTCGCGTCCTCGGCCCGGGCGTTGAAGTTCCAGCGATACGGGGGGATCAGCCAGGACCAGCCCAGGATCTGATCGGTCCCCAGGCGCTGTACCTCCAGCGTCGGGCCGCTGATGGCCGGGACCTCCAGCACGATGCCGCCGGCGCGGATCAGGTAGAACGCCCGTGCGGCGTCGCCGTGGCGGAACAGGACCTCGTCCTGTTCGAGCGTGCGCGGGCTGGCACACTCGGCCAGGAACTCCACGTGGGCACGCTCCAGTCCCTTGAAAAACTCCTGATCAGACAGGATGTTGGCGATGGATGCGGGCATGGTGCGTGCCTCCTGGGGCGGATGCTCCGCCGCCGCCGGCCCCGTGCCCGGCCGATCGACGGGAACGGCTCAGCTTGCCATGCGCGATGGCCCTTCGGACCATCGGCGCTCTTCGCGCTCCCCACTGTAAAGGTAATCCCGTGTCAAAGGCACTGCGTCTTGCTGCCGCGCCAGCTGGAGTTGCAGGACCATCATACCGCGCCAGCGGAAAGCGGCCTCACTGACGGCCAGGTAGAACTCCCACATGCGGCAGAACGATTCGCTCTTGGCGGTGGCGACGCGGTCGCGGATGCGCTGGAAGCGTGCCTGCCAGTGGGCCAGCGTGTAGGCGTAGTGGAGTCGGAGGACCTCGATATCCGTGGTGCGAATGCCCACGCGCTCCACCGAACTCATGACCTCAGAGGTGGCCGGGATGTAACCGCCCGGGAAGATGTAGCGTCGTATCCACGGGCTGGTGAACCCCGGTGGGTTGAAGCGGCCGATGGTGTGGACGAGCGCCACCCCATCGTCGGTCAACAGCCGACGGACGGTGTCGAAATAGGTATCGTAGAAGGGCACGCCCACGTGCTCGAACATGCCGACACTGACGATGCGCTCGAACGGTCCGGTCACGTCGCGGTAGTCCTGCAGCCGGATCTCGACGCGGTCGGCCACGCCCGCCTGCCGGACGCGTTCCTGCGCCAGGCGCTGCTGCTCGCTCGACAGGGTCAGGCCCACCACTTCGACCTGTTCATGGCGGGCCAGGTGGATCGCCATCGAACCCCAGCCACAGCCGATATCGAGCACGCGGTCGCCGGGCCGCAGGCACAGCTTGCGGCGGATGTGGGCGGCCTTGGCGCGCTGCGCCGACTCGAGGTCCATGTCCGGATCCTCGAAGTAGGCGCAGGAGTAGTGCATATCGGCGTCCAGGAAGTTCTGGAACAGCCAGTCGTCCAGGTCGTAATGGGAGGCGATGTTCCGCCGCGCCGCGGCCGCTCGGTTCCACTGCTGCAGCGGGCGCGCGGCCCACAGCAGCCAGGCCTTGACGCCGCGGGCGCGTGGTGGCGGGAAGTTGTTCAGCAGCACCTCGAGGACGCCGAGCAGCCCGCCTTCACCGGGGCTCCAGTCGCCGTCCATGTAGGTCTGGCCGAGCATGAACTCCGAATCGAGGGCGATGCGCCGCAGGGTGCGCCGGCGATGGATGTGCATCACCCCGTGCGGCGGGCCGCCGTCCCCGTAGGCGCACTGCTCTCCGTCGTCATAGCGCAGCTCCAGGGTCCCGCGACGGATTCGTCGACCAAGTCGTTGTTCTACCCATTTCATCGACACGACTCCATGATGTCTGTCTGGGCGACCCGGTTCCGGAGGCCGGACACACGGCACTCCTCCCAGTTTGGCTCAGGAATCCAAGGGTGTTGCAGGGGGTGGCCGGGACGCAGGCGCGCACCCCCGTGCGCCGTATCGCCGCGCCTAGCGGCGCAGTGCGCGTCGGGCGCGGACGAGGCTGCGGTACCAGTCGCGCCGGGGCAGCGGCACCGGCGTCGGGCGGCGGCTGAGCAGGCTCACCTGGCTGGCCTGCTCGCTGAGCTGCTGCCCGCGGGAGATGGTCGCCAGAACCCGCTCGCGGGCGCCGTAGGTCTCGGTCAGGAACCGCCTCCCGTCCTCGGTGAGTTCCACGTGGTAGTGGCGGACCAGGGCAAGTGCCAGCTGCTCAGCGGAGCGGCTCAGGTCCTCTTCGACGCTGGCGGCCATCGCCTCGCCGAGGTCGCGTTTCTCCCGGGCGCTCATGCCCGGCTCGAGGCCGCCAAGGTAGCTCGCGTTGGTAGCCCCCAGTCCGCGTTGGACCTCGGGCCGGGAGAGCTGGATGTGCGGTTCCAGGGCCAGCGCGGTCTCAACGGCCAGGTGCCGGGCTCGGTGGGGGGTCAGATCGCGCACCTGCTCGCGGGGGCGGCGGGGCTGCGCGTCGCTGCGCAACCACTCCAGCCCTTCGTCGCGCAGGTGACGCATGATCTGCTGGCAGACGGTCTGCCGGGCGTCCTCGTCCAGGGCGACCGTCCGCTCGACGATGCGCAGGCCCCGGCCGCCCCGGCTGGTGCGCAGTCGCTGCGGATCCCCGGGCAGGGTTCCGGCAAGGTCGTTCCAGCGCTCGGTGGCCTTAAGTAGTTCCGCGTGGGCGGTGCCGAGGGTGACCAGGGCCTCTCGGGCCGAGCGGTAGAGCGACAGCGCCGTGCCCAGGGTGTCCGCGGTGCGTGCCAGGCGCTCGCGGCTGGCCCGGTCCAGGGCCCGGCGTTGCTCCAGGGCCTGCAGACGGTCGATGCGCATCTGCAGGTCGTCCATGGCGGCCATGACGCGTTCCAGCAGTTTATTGGAAGGCAACTCTTCGGGGACCAGCTCGTAGGGCAGGGCGTCGGCCTCGATCAGCCAGGCGGCCAGTGCGCGGATGCGGTTGTCGCTGGCGGCCTGGGCCAGGCGATAGCGGCTGCGTGCGGTCTCCAGGGCCTCCAGGGCGCGGGCAAGCTGCCATCGCCCGCGGTAGGTGAACGTGAGGATGGGGATCTCGCGGCCGTTGATCAGCTCGAAGGCCAGCCCGAGCATATCCTCCACGTCGCCCATGGTGATCAGCAGCGGGTTATCCTCCTCGAAACCCGCCAGTACGCGTTCGATAAAGGCCTCGTTGCGCGCGATGCCGGCTCGTAGCTGGGGCACTCCACCGAGGAAGCGCTCGCGCAGGGCGCTGGCGGCCAGTGGGGCCTCCGGCCGGATCTGCTGGTACGCGGTATCGAAGAGTTCCTCGTGCTGGGCGTTGAGGTCCCGGATGCGGGTGAACAAGCCCGAGCGGCGGTAGCTCTCAATACGCGCGAGGACCTCGCCGAGCTGGCGATCGCCGGTGAGGTCCTGGCAGGCCAGGCCGATCCCGGCCGGTGAGAGGTCAACCCGGCGCAGGAGCTGGCGGGCTGCTTCGCTGCGCCGCGCCTGGCCGCTGAGGCCGGCCACATGGAGATCCCGGCTGGCCAGGATCAGGTCGCCGAGGTGATCGATGGTGCTGGATACATCGGCCTGGGCGCGTTCCTGGGCCGGCCCCCAGGTGCTGTCGTAGACGATCTTGGCCAGCAGGCCGATCAGGCCGGAGAGGATGGTGAAGGTCGTGAAGTAGATCAGCAGCTGGGTGTGGGGGGGATGACCGTAGGCCACCCAGTAGCCGCCGGTCAGCCCCAGGCCGGTGACCGGGCCGGCGGTCCAGGCCAGGCTGAGCAGCGAGCGGGAGATGCGCACCCGGCGCACGGCCCGGGACCATTGCTCCAGGCGCTCATTGGCCTCCCGATCCAGTGAAACGCCGGGAGGGGGAGGGTCGTCGCCCTCGCCGGAGTCACGGTCGGGCGGCTTGCGGGGCCAGGGGATCAGTCGCACGAGGTGGGTGTTCTTTTCAACGATAACGGTTGCGGTATTCCTGCAGCAAAGGCGCTGCGAGATCAAGCGGTATCGCATAACTGATCCCGCTCGGCTGGCGCATGGCGGCCTCGCGTCCCTCTTGGGCGAAGACCCGGTTGATGACGGCATACACCTCTCCGGTGGCCGGATCGTAAACCGGGCTGCCGCTGTTGCCCGGGTAGGCGGTGCCGTCGATCTGAAACGCCAGTGGCGCCGTTGCCTGGCGGAGGCGGGTGATCTGCTCCGGCGAGAGCTCGCCGCCGTGGCGCACCGGAAGTGCCAGCGGCGTCCTCGCAGAGACAATACCTGTGTGGGTGGCTGGGTAGAATCCGAGGATCATGCCGATCGGAAATCCGGTATAGGCGACCGGGTCGCCGATACGAAGTTGTCCCGAATCGGACGCCAAGGTCAAAGCCGGCAGGGGGGTACCACTGATGCGCAGCACGGCCAAGTCGTGCTGGGGGCTCTCGGCCACCACTTCCGCCTCGCGCATGCTCGGGGCCCCCGGCTCACCCGCGAGGACGATTAGCCGTTCGCGGCGCTCGCGGTCAAGCTCACTGGGGAGCACATGCCGGTTGGTGAGCACGGCGCGGCCGTCCTCGAGGATGAAACCGGTGCCGCGGAAATCCACTCGCGGCGCTCGTGAGGGCTGATAAGTACCCACGCCGACCACGGAGGGTGTGAGCTGCTCGATGGTATCGGCCAGTTGCGCCGTCTGGCCCGGTGTGGCGAACAGCGTTGCAGTCAGCAGGAATACCGCTGCCCAGACCGTGCTGCGCGCCCAGCGCCGGGCAGCGGAGAAGCCTTTATTGATGTTCATGGCGTGTCCCTCGATGACTCCGCGCGACCGACCCAGCGCAGCTTCACTAAGCGTAGTTGCCTGATGCGCCGCCGGCGCCAGGAGGCCTGCTATCTTGAAGTAGTTCCCGCTCTGTTCCCCAACTCCATCGTTGAGGTCGCCCGCCGTGAACAAACTGACTGGACTGCGTCTCGGCCTCCTCTTCGGGGACCCGCGTCTGCCCTACGCCTACGGCCCCTACGGACGGATCGGCCCCGAGGAGCTGGCGGCGGCGGAGGAGGCCAAGCGAGTGCTGGCGGCCCTGCCCGGAGTGAGCCTGCGCGTTTTCGATGACCACGAGCGGCTGATCGATGATCTGCGTGATCATACGCCGGAACTGGCGGTGAACTTCTGCGACAACGGTTACCGCAACCGCCTGGAACTCGAGGCCAGCATCCCGGCACTGCTGGAGATGCTCGCCATCCCCTACACCGGGACCACGGCTACGGCCATGGGGCTGGGGCGGGACAAGGGGGCGGTGCGCGCCCTAGCCGCCGGACTGGGGGTGGCTGTGCCCGAGGAGTGGCTCATCGATCTGCGCGACCCGTGCCCGGTGGTGCCGCAGCGCTACCCGGTGCTGATCAAGCCGAACGACAGCTGCGGCAGCATCGGCATGGAGCCCGATTGCGTGGTGCGGGACGCCCGTCAGGCGCGGGCCTATCTGGGTCGTCTGGCTGGATCTGGGGTGGTCTGGGCGCTGGCCCAGGAGTTCCTCCCCGGGGCGGAGTACACGGTAGGGCTGGTCGGCAACCCGGCCACCGGGCTGTCGGTCCTGCCGCCGCTGGTCGTCGACTATTCGGCGCTGCCCCCGGAACTGCCGCCGATCCTCTCCTACGGCTCCAAGACCGACCCCGAATCCGCCTACTACCGGTCGCTGCGCTTTGCCCCGGCGCAACTCGACGAGGCGAAACGGGTCGGGCTCGAGCAGGCCGCGCGGCAGCTGTTCGCGCGGCTGGGGGCGCGGGACTATGCGCGGGTGGATTTCCGTGAGGATGCCCAGGGCATGCCGCGGCTACTCGATTTCAACAACCACCCCGCCTGGGGGCCGGAGGGGAAACTGGCGATGATGGCCGGATATGCCGGCTTCACCTACGCCGAACTCCTCGGGCAGATCGTCCAGGCCGCTGTGGAGCGCTACGCCTCCGGGGGGCGGCCGCTTGGTAGCCCGGTCTAGAGCAGCTGGCGCGGGATCCACTCGTCGTAGTCGCGGTGGAAGATGCGTGCCCCGTTCTCGAAGACCTCTAGCTCGGCGCTGACCCGGAAGTGTTCGGCGGTAGCATTCATGCGGGTCTGGCAGGTCACCCGCACGTCCCATTCCTCGCGGTGTAGGCGGGCATCGAGGTCGATCAGGGCCTGGGCCGACAGGGGATCGGTCTCGTTGATGCGGAAGGTGCGCCGGATGGTGTGGCCGACGGTGAGATCGATCTCCTCGAGCCGCGCCAGGGCAGCACCCTCCAGATCGGCGGCGTCGCCGAAGGTGCTGTAGATCGTCTCGTTGGTGGTCAGATCGTGCGCTACCGTGCGGTGCGGATCGACCCACTCGAGTGCCGTGGGTTCGGCGCCGGGGCCGCGCTCAGGCGGTGCGAAGGGGGCCAGGGATCGATCCAGGGCGCTGGGCGGGCGTTCCGGGAGCTCGAGGGTGCTGGCCCCGGTATGGACCGTCAGGGCCACGGGCTCGGGCGACGGCCAGATCAAGGGCCAGTAGGTGGTGGAGATGCTGAGCCGCAGGGTGTGGCCGGCCGGGAAGGCGTAGGCGATGTCGTTCAGGGTGATCCGCACCCGGTATCGCTCGCCGGGCTCGAGCGGTCGCGGCTGCTCGTGGCCGTCGCGATGGCAGAGGTTCAGCGCCCCGTAGCTTACTCGGGATGAGGTGCCGTCCGGGGCGACGTCATTGAGCCGAATCACCGCCATCGCCACCGGGCGGTCCACGGACAAGACCAGGTCTACCCGGGGCGCACCAAGGATCTCCAGCCGCCGGGGGAGCGGGTCCGAGTCGAAGACCAGGGACTTGCCGTCATCCTCGCGTTGATCCAGAGGGCCCTCGCCCTCGGCCCCGTAGCCGTAGAACTCGCCGCCCTTGAGCCCGGTGGTCTGCGGCGAGCGCACGCGCACCGCGTCCTCGGGATCGTCCGGCGTCTCACCCAGAGCGCCGACGTTCAGGTGCCACCGGTGGGCCTGGATGCGCGGCGAGGGCCATTCGGTCTCGGCCACCCAGCGTCCCGGCCGGTACTCCAGGTAGGGCGAGGGCGGCACCCACTCCTCCAGCCAGACCCGGAGCATGGGCTCGTCCATGATCCCCGTCTCGATGCCCTTGAGCCAGTGATCCCACCAGCGCACGGCCTCCTGGAACATGCCGATCCGTGGCCCGGGCACCGCGGCATGGGGGAAAGCGTGGGGCCAGGGGCCGATCAACCCTTTGCGCGGTGCGCTCAGGCCGGCCATCAGCCGAGGGATGGCGTTGACATAGCCATCCGACCAGCCGCCCACCGCGTAGACGGCGCATTCGATGGCAGCGTAGTCCTCGCAGACCGAGCCGTGGCGCCAGTAGTCGTCGCGATGGGGGTGCTGGAGCCAGACCGCCGGGAACAGGCGCAGGCTGTCGAGTCGCTGCTGCCACTGTTCGCGCCAGTCGGCGCCGGCGATGGCCGGGTCCGGCGGCCAGGCCGCCAAGCTGAAGAAACTCGAGCCCCAGGTCAGGTTCTCGTTAAGCAGGCAGCCGCCCTTGTAGTGCGCGTCATCGGCGTAGCGGTCGTCGGTGGAGCACATGGTGAGGATCGCGCGCAGGCCGGGTGGGCGCCGGGCGGCGACCTGCAGGGCGTTGAACCCCCCCCAGGAGAGGCCCATCATGCCGATGCTGCCATCGCACCATGGCTGTTCTCGGATCCAGGCGATGGCGTCCACCGCATCGTCCTGTTCCTGCTCCAGGTACTCGTCGAGCAGCACCCCCTCGGAATCACCGGTCCCGCGCAGATCCAACCGGATGGAGGCGTAGCCGTGGCCGGCGAAGTAGTGGTGCAGCGGCTCGTCGCGCAGACGGGTGAAGTCGCGCTTGCGGTAGGGCATGTACTCGAGCACCGCGGGGACCGGGGAGCGCTCCGCGTCCTCGGGCAACCACACCCGCGCCGCCAGGCGGACCCCGTCGCGCATCGGGATCCAAAGGTTCTCGATGACTCGGATGTTCTGCGGGAACGCCTCGACGATGCGCATGGTTCAGTCGTGGCCCCGGTTGTGCCCGGCGAAAGCCGGTTCCATCCGCCCCGCTGCCGGACGCAGGCCATCCAGGCCTGCCTCAAGCAACCGTTCGGTGGTGCGCACCAGGGTTCGCGCCACCCGGCAGGTGGTCTCGAGGGAGACGGATTCATTGGGTGCGTGGGCCTGGTCGATGTCCCCGGGGCCGTAGATGACGGTCGGCACCCCGGCCAGGCGAACCCAGCCGGACATGTCGCAGCCGTAGGGGGCGGCACTGATCCGCGGCTCCTGGCGGAACTCGTCGCCGGCGCACTCGGCCAGGGTGCGTACCAGCGGGTGGTCGGCGTCGGTCTCGGCCGAGCCGAACCCCGAGGCCAGACGCCGAATCTCCGGCGGGTTGCGGGATAGCCAGGGGTCGTCGTGGATCGCCTCGGCGATGGCGTGGCGAAACCGGGCCTCGGCCTCGTCGATGGTCATGCCCAGGGGGACCCCGACGCGGACCTGGGCCTCCAGCGAGTCCATCACCGAGGACGACCACAGCCCGCCGCGGATGACCCCGACACTGGTGGCGTAGGGCAGCGGGTGGACGGTCATCAGCGGGTGCTGCTCGGCGGCGTTCAGGGCCTGCTCGTCGGCCCGCATGGCCTGGTACAGGGTGATGAAGTGATCCAGGGCGCTCTCGCCTTGCAGGCGTTTGCTGGCGTGGGCCGATTTGCCGGGTACGCGGATGCGCAGGGACATGGCCCCGGCGTGGGCGATGACCAACTCCGGGATGCCGTGCTGCACCGTCGGTTCGGGGATGATGCAGGCATCGGCGCGCCAATTGCCGCGGATGGCCGCCAGCGTGCCGAGCCCGCTGTCCTCTTCAGCCGGGACCGCGGCGAAGATCACCCGCCCCGGGAAGTTGCGCCCCCCTTCGGCGAAGGCCTCGAAGGCGGCCAGTGCGGCCACGAGGCCGGCTTTCATATCCGACGCGCCGCAGCCGAAGACCCGGTCGCCCCGGGTGACCCCGGAGAAGGGCTCGTCCTGCCAAAGGCCGTAGTCGCCTGGCGGTACCACATCCACATGCCCGGTGAGCAGCACGCTGGGACCGGGCTGATCGCCCCGGACCACGCCTACCACCACCGGCGCCCAGGCCCGCTCGACCTCGTGGCCGGGGTAGCGGGGGTCGCGCTGCAGTGAGGCGATGCCATCGTTCCAGTAGTCGATCTCAGCGTCGTACTGTTGCAGCCAGTTGGCGATGCGAGCGACCGCCCCATCCTCCTCGCCAGTGATCGAGGGGATGCGGATCAGGGAGACCAGTCGCTCGTGGATGCGCGCTTCGTCGAGGTAGGCGGTACGGCGGACCATGCGTGCTCCGCGGTTTCGGGGGCTACCATGGAGTATATGCACCTGAGACCGACCTTACCCGACGATCTTGCTTTCGTGCGCACCGTGGAGGGCGCCACGGAGAACGCCGCATTCGTCGAGCAGTGGACCGTGGCCGAGCACCAGGCCTGCATCCACGCCCCGGGCTGCGCGCACTGGATCCTGGAGGCCGGGCGGCCGCGGCGGGCGGTTGGGTATGCCATCCTGCAAGACGTGGATCACCCCGACGGCGTAGTGATGCTGCGCCGGATTGCCATTGCTGGTAAGGGCCGCGGTTACGGCCGCCGGGCGGTGCGGGCCTTGATTACGCACGTCTTCGCCGAGCTGGGGGCGCAGCGCCTGTGGCTCAGTGTGCTGCGCAGCAATCGCCGGGCGCTGCGCCTGTACCGCGACCTGGGGTTCGTCGATGACCCGCAGGCCGTGCCGGCTCCCGGCTCGCGCATCCTGATCCTGGAGCGCCCGGCGGCCCGTCAGTAGTTGGTTTCTAAAGGCTCCGAGAAGCGAAAATCGAGCTGCTCCATGATGGACCGGAACTTGTCGTGGAGGTGCTGTTCGTCCTCGCCGCCGATGAACAGCTCGGCGATCTCGTAGCTGTAGCTGTCCTGCCC
The DNA here is from genome assembly GCF_022227985.1 of Halorhodospira sp. M38. Lineage (NCBI taxonomy): Bacteria > Pseudomonadati > Pseudomonadota > Gammaproteobacteria > Chromatiales > Ectothiorhodospiraceae > Halorhodospira > Halorhodospira sp. M38. Next base: position 162,270 of record NZ_JAJNQP010000002.1, on the reverse strand, counting down.
GCGCAGCTCGGAGAGCTGCGTCCCCTCGGCGACCTGGATGTGGATGGACAACTCCGGGTGGGTGCGTTGCAGGGCGCGGATCTGCTCGGCATCGGGCACCCGCAGCACGCGGGCGTCCCCGTAGACCCGCGGCATGAACTTGGCCGCCATCGGGAAGCGACCCTCCGGCCGCGGGAATCGCGGGCGTCGGCCCAGGCTGATGTCGATAGCCACCTCATGGTGGGAGGTGCCGGTGGCGATCTCGAAGATCGGACAGTGGGACTTGGAGATCCGTGGATTGACCTCGAGCAGCCAGATCTTGTCCACGTCTTCGTCCCAGAAGAACTCCATGTTGAAGGGCGTTTGGTCGAGTCCGATGTGTTCGAGCAGCCGCCGGGCGTATCCCTTCATGCGCTCTTGGACGGGGACGGGGAGGCTGGAGGGGTACTGGTAGCTGATGAAGCTGACCTGGTTCGAGCCGCGCAGGGAGTCGAGGATGGCGTAGGTCACCACCTCGCCGTTGAAGACGTACCCCTCCAGGGTGCAGAGCCGGCCCTGGATGATCCCCTCGGCCAGGGCTGTGGCTCCACTCCCGGTGCCCGGCAGACGCTCCGGGTGATCAACGCGCTCGGTGAAGGCCCGGAACGGCTCAGAGAAGACCGGGATCCCCCGGGCGATCGCGTCGATGGCTGCGCGGAACTGGTCGTCATCCTCGACACGGAAGCCGAGCATCGACGAGAAGGCCACGGCCGGCTTGAGCCAGAACGGGTAGGGCAGTTTGAGGGTGGCCAAGGGGTCCTCGGCATACGGGTCGATGCCCTGAAACGCCGGCGTGCACTCCGGGACGGCTGCCTCGCAGGCCAGCCGATTCCAGTACTTGTTCTCGCAGAGCAGGATGCTCTCCAGGGACGGGGTGGGTAGTCCGTACTCGCGGCGCAGCACGGGGAGCAGCGAGGTGGTCGGGAAGTCCCAGTGGCCGATGATCGCATCCACCCGCGGGGCCTGCGCCAGGGTCTGGCGGGCCTCGTCGAGGATGGCCGGGATGTCGTAGCGCTCGGGGAGGATGATGGTGTCGTAGTCGATCAGCGGGTGAAAGGCGTACTGGTCGCTGTCGCGTACGGTCTTGAGCTGTTGGAGGTGAAAGTAGCCCAACCCGATGACGAAGATCTGCTTGCGATCGTCCATGGTTCCCTCGAACGGGCGCGCCCTACTGCACGGTTGCCTACGAGGGAGCGTAGTCCAGGTGGACGGAGTTGCAGTGCTCAGCCGTCGCCGGTGGCCTCGATGCGCTCGAGCCGGGTGCGCTGGGCGTGGCGTTCGCTGCGGCGATCGACGGTACGCACGGGCAGGCCGGCCCAGCCCTCCGCCATGTACCAGCGCACCGCCCGTTGCTGGCCCGGCTGCTGGCGGGTGAGACGCACCGTGCGAAAGGTGCCCGGGTGTGCGCGCACGGTCTGCCGGCCCTCCACCCGGAAAACGACCTCTTCCACCTCACCCTGCTCATCGACCACCTGGTGGCTGATCTGCGTATGGCGCGTCCCCTCCAGGGCCTCTTCCATGACCTGCCAGCGGTGGGTCAGCGGGTCGAGTGCATCCGGGGGCACGGCGATCTCGCCCGCCTCGACAGCGGCCTCGTCATCGGTGAAGCGCGCCGCCAGGGTGACCTCCTCCTCCGCGTCCTCGAAGGCGGTCTCGGGGTCATACGCCTCGTCGGTCTGGAAGACGGTCGCGGTGCGGACCTCGTAGGTCTCTGGGCGGGCGACATCGCCCTCGAGGGTGCCCTCGCTGATCTCCCGGGTGCGGCGGATGCGCCGATCCCCCGGGTGGTCGGCCTGGGCCGGGTGCTGGCGGTGTTCGCGGATGCGCTCCAGGCGGAAGGTGTCGTCCGCTTCGAAGTCCCAGGTCAGGGTTTCGTAGCCGCGCCACTGCCCACCGTCCTGGATCCAGTAGCGCGCGCTCCCGCTCTCGGGCAGTTCACCGGCGGCGGCGATGGTGGAGCCGAAGCCGACCAGTACGGCGGCTGTAACACCGAGGCGGTGAGGTAACCGGGCGGGCTTGATAGCAAGCATGGGCTGCGTCGTGTCGGTTTGCCTGTCCCTGTTGTCGGCAGGTGGAGGGTGGGGATGAGGGTGCGAGTTGACGCCGGGATCAGGAGTGCGCACAGTCAGTCGGGATGTTGCACCGCGGCGCGCGGGTGCGCGCGACGCCAATAGAGGGGTAGGCATGAAGATCCTGGTCACAGCCAAGCGGGTGATCGATTCCACCGTCCGGGTGCGTGTGCGCCCAGACGGCTCCGGCGTGGACACGGCCAACGCCAAGATGGCTATGAATCCGTTCGACGAGACGGCGGTCGAGCAGGCGGTCCGGTTCCGGGAAGCGGGTGCGGCCAGCGAGGTGCTGGCGGTCACGCTGGGGGATGCGGGCAGCGAGGAGGTGTTGCGCACTGCCCTGGCCTTCGGCGCCGACCGCGCGCTGCGGGTGGAGAGCGACAACCCCTTGGAGCCCCTGGCGGTCAGCCGGGCGCTGGCGGGGCTGGTCGAGCGTGAGCAGCCCGATCTGGTGCTCATGGGCAAGCAGGCCATCGACGACGACAGCAACCAGGTGGGGCAGATGCTGGCGCAGCACCTGGGCTGGGGGCAGGCCACCTTCGCTTGCGCCATCCACCCCGAGGGTGAGGAGTTGCAGGTGACCCGCGAAGTCGACGGCGGGCGGCGCACCGTCGCGGTGCGGCTGCCGGCGGTGGTGACCACCGAGCTGGATCTCAATCAGCCGCGCTACATCAAGCTGCCGAACATCATGAAGGCCAAGAAGAAGCCGATTGACCGGATATCGCTCGACGACCTGGGAGTGGACGGGGCCTCGCGCTTGGAGTTGCTCGGGGTCGAGGAGCCGCCGCCGCGGGCAGCGGGTGAGCGCGTGGCGAGTGTGGCCGAGCTGGTCGACCGCCTCAAGAACGACGCACAGGTGATCTGAGATGGGTGTGCTGGTCTTTGCGGAGCACGACGGTGCCGGTGTCACCGAGGCGACACGGCGGGCGATCACTGCCGCTGCCAACCTGGGGGCGCCGGTGGATGTGGTGGTGACCGGCGGCGAGGATGCGGCCGGGGTCGCCGACTCGCTGGCTATCCAGGGGGTCGGCCGGGTCTGGCTGTGCCTCGGGGCGGCCTGTGCCGATCAGCTCGCCGAGCCGGTTTCGGGGCAGCTCGCGAACCTGGTGCGTGACGAGGGCTACCAGGCGCTGGTGGCGGCCACCAGTACCCAGTCCCGGGACCTGTTGCCCCGTGTGGCGGCGGCGCTGGATGTGCAGATGCTTTCGGACGTCGTCGCTATCGAGGACGCCGAGACATTCGTCCGGCCGATCCACGGGGGCAGTGTGCTGGCGCGGATGCGCTGCCGGGAGCCGGTCCGTGTGCTCACGGTGCGGGCCACCCGGTTCGATCGGTCGGAGGCCGGTGATCCGCCGGCCGTAGAGCGTCTCGAAGCGCCAACGGAGCCAGGACCGACGCGCCTGCTCGAGGAACACGGCTCGGCCTCGGACCGTCCCGAGCTAACCTCCGCTCGCGTGGTGGTGGCCGGCGGCCGTGGCGTGGCCGATATCGGCATCGAGGCGCTGGAGGCACTGGCCGATCAGCTCGGTGCCGCCATCGGGGCCTCACGGGGGGCTGTGGAGGCCGGCCTGCTGCCCAATGAGGCGCAGGTCGGGTTGACCGCCAAGGTGGTGGCGCCGCAGCTGTACATCGCCGCTGGGATCTCCGGGGCGATCTACCACGTCTCCGGGATGAAGGATAGCGGTGTGATCGTGGCGATCAATCACGACCCGGAGGCCCCCATCTTCGAGGTGGCCGACTACGGGCTGGTCGCCGATCTGCGGGAAGCGTTACCCGCGCTGCGCGAGGCGCTGGAGCAGTCATGAGCATCTACCGTGCACCGACGCGCGATCTGCGCTTTGTCATCGAGGAACTGATCGGCCTGGAGCGCCTGTCCGGCCTGGAGGATCTGGAGGAGGTGACCCCGGATCTGCTCGAGGCGGTCCTCGAGGAGGCCGATCGGCTGGCCAGCGAGGTGTGGGCCCCGCTGAACCGTGTCGGCGACCGTCAGGGGTGCCGGATGGATGGGGGGAGCGTGCAGCTGCCCGAGGGCTTCACCGAGGCCTACCAGGCCTTCGTTGAGGGCGGCTGGAACGGTATCAACGCTCATCCGGACCACGGGGGTCAGGGGCTGCCGGAGCTGGTGGCCACGGCGACCCAGGAGATGTGGCATGGCGCCAACATGGCCTTGGCCCTGGCGCCCATGCTCTCGGCGGGGGCGACCGAGTTGCTCCACCGCCATGGCGACGAGACCCTGCGCGGGCTTTACCTCGACAAGCTGGTCAGTGGTGAGTGGAGCGGCACCATGGATCTCAGCGAGCCCCGGGCCGGGTCCGACCTGGGGCAGGTCCAGTGCCGTGCCGTGCCGGACGGGGAGGCCTACCGCCTCTACGGTCAAAAGATCTACATCACCTGGGGGGAGCACGAAGCCGCCGAGAACATCATCCACCTGGTGCTGGCCCGTACGCCGGACGCGCCCGAGGGCCATCGGGGGATCTCGCTGTTCCTGGTGCCCAAGTACCGGGTGGAGGCCGACGGCTCGCTCGGGGCGCGCAACGATGTGCACTGCACGGCGCTGGAGCACAAGCTCGGCATCCACGGCTCGCCGACCTGCACCATCAGCTACGGGGACGGCGAGGGGGCCGTCGGCTACCTAGTCGGCGAGCCGTGTCGCGGCCTCAACCACATGTTTACGATGATGAATGAGGCCCGCCACAAGGTCGGGGTGCAGAGCGTCGGGGTCTCGGAGCGCGCCTACCAGCAGGCGCTGGCGTTTGCCCGGGAGCGGATCCAGGGGCGCCGGCCCGGGGGCAAGGCGTCGGTGCCCATCCTTCACCACCCGGATGTGCGCCGCAGCCTCATGGCCATGCGGGCGCAGACCGAGGCCATGCGTGCGTTGGCCCTGCTGACCGCGGCGGAGATGGATGTCGCCGGTCACGGGGCGGACGAAACGAGCCGTCAGAGCGCTCAGCGCCGGGTGGATCTGTTCACTCCTTTGGTCAAGGCCGTGGCCAGCGAGCAAGCCGTGGAGATCACCTCTCTGGGCATCCAGGTCCACGGTGGCATGGGCTATGTGGAGGAGGTCGAGGCCCCGCAGTTGCTCCGGGACGTGCGGGTGGCGGCGATCTACGAGGGCACCAATGGGATCCAGGCCCAGGATTTCACCCTGCGCAAAGTGCTCAAGGACGGCGGCGAGACCCTGGAGTCGTTGCTCCGCGAGGCGGATGAGATCGTCGAGGCGCTGCGCCGTGAGGCCGAACTCGAGGCCTTGGCCGGCCCGCTGGACGATGCGCTGGCCACGCTACGCGAGAGCACGGCGCGGTTGCTGCGGGACGGACAAGACGATCCGTTGGTGCCCCTGACTGCGGCCACCCCCTACCTGATGCAGGCCGGTCTGGTGCTGGGCGGCTGGCTGATGGCGCGGGCGGCCGTGGTTGCGCAGGCCCGTATCCGGGAGGGAAGCGGTGACACCGGCTTCTATACCGGCAAGGTGCATACCGCGCGTTTCTATATGCGTCACATCCTGCCACGGCTCCACGGCTACACCCCGGCGATTCGGGGTGGCAGCGACGAGCTCGAGGCGATCGGCGACGGCGACTGGTGAGGAGGAAGCGGCTTGGAGCAGGAGGAACTCGAGCGCGAGACGCTGGCCTACGATGTTGTTGTCGTGGGCGCCGGTCCGGCCGGGTTGGCGGCGGCCCTGGAGCTGGCCCGCGGTACCGGTAACGGCCCGGCGCCTTCGGTCTGCGTTCTGGAGAAGGGGTCTGCGGTTGGCGCGCACCTCCTATCCGGTGCCGCCATCGATCCGCGCGGCCTGGATGAGCTGCTGCCCGACTGGGCGGAGCGCGGCGCGCCGCTGCGCCTGCGCGCCGCTGAGGACACCTTCCACTGCCTGACACCACGGTACGCGCTGAGACTGCCCACGCCACCGCAGATGGACAACCGCGGGAGCTACGTCGGCAGCCTCGGTGAGCTCGGGCAATGGCTGGCGGACCAGGCCGAAGCGGCCGGGGTGGAGATCTACCCCGGGTTTCCGGCCGCCGAGGTGCTCTACGACGCGCAAGGTGCGGTCTGCGGCGTGGCCACCCCGGATATGGGGCGCCAGCCGGACGGTACGCCGGGCCCGGGTTTTGAGCCGGGCGTGGAGGTGCGCGCGCGGCAGACGGTGTTTGCCGAGGGAGGGCACGGGTCACTGACCCAGCAGGTGATCGGGCGTTTCGACTTGCGCCGGGATGCGCAGCCGCAGACCTACGGCCTCGGTTTCAAAGAGATCTGGGAAGTTAGCCCCGAGCGGCATGTACCGGGGCGGGTCGCGCACACCATCGGCTGGCCCCTGGATCAGTTCACTTACGGCGGCAGTTTTCTCTACCACCTGGACGATCGGCGTGTGGCGATCGGGCTGGTGGTGGGGTTGGACTTCGAGAACCCTTATCTGTCGCCCTTCGGGGAGTTCCAGCGCTTCAAGACTCACCCGTCGATCCGGCCGCTGCTCGAAGGCGGTCGGCGCATCGGTTACGGGGCACGGGTGTTACCGGAGGGCGGCTGGCAGAGTCTGCCGCGGTTGAGCTTCCCCGGTGGGGTCCTGGCCGGTGATGCGGCAGGGTTCGTCAATGTACCGCGCATCAAGGGCATCCACACCGCGATCAAGTCTGGCATGCTCGCCGCCGAGGCGGTGCGCGCCGCCCTGGAGGCGGATCGGGTGCAGGCCGATGATCTCGATCGCCGGGTCGGCGACAGCTGGGTGAGCGACGAGCTCCGCGCCGTGCGCAATATCCGTCCGGCATTCCGCTGGGGGCTGCTGCCCGGGTTGGCTTATTCAGCCCTGGATACCTACCTCCTGCGGGGACGGGCGCCCTGGACGCTGGGGCACGAGCCGGATCACCAGGCCCTGCGGCCCGCCGCGCGGTCGAGGCGCAAGGAGTATCCCCGGCCCGACGGGCGGCTGACCTTCGATCGGACCGCCTCGGTGTTCTTCTCCGGTACCCATCACGAGGAGGGGCAGCCCTGCCACCTGGTGCTGCGTGACCCTGCGCTGGCGTTGCGCGTCAACTGGGCGGTCTACGCCGGGCCGGAGGTCCGCTACTGTCCGGCGGCCGTCTACGACTACGACACGGATGCGGCCGGCCAGCCGCGACTGCGTATCGATGCCATCAACTGCCTGCACTGCAAGGCGTGCGATATCAAGGACCCGCCCCAGAACATCCGCTGGGTGGTCCCGCAGGGCGGGGACGGACCGAACTACCAGGGGATGTGACACGGGGCGAGGGTCCTGGGTGCGCGACAGTCCGTGTGGATGGCGCCGGGGCCCTCTATACTCCTGAGGCTGAGGTTATCCGCGGGCGCCGGCCGGCGCCTGATCTCTCCCGCTCAGGATGCCCTCCATGACCAAAGACCCCAGTCCGTCGCGCCAGGATGAAGCGGCCCGGCTGTTGCGAGAGCGGGCCAGGAAGCGCATGGAGACCACCCCCGGAGCAGTCGACATCGATCGGACGCTGCCGGCCACCCCGGAGGCGTGGCGTGAGGAGTTGCTGCTGCTGCAGATTGAGCGCGATATCCAGGCCGAGGAGCTCCACCGCACCAGCGGCGAACTGGCGCGGGTCCGCGCCGGCTACCGCGATCTCTTCGAGCACGCCCCGGTGGCTTATCTGTTGCTGGATGAGGACGGAGTGATCCGTGATGCCAACCCCCCGGCCGCGGGACTGCTGGGAGCGACCTCGGCACCGGAACTCGAGGGGCAGGCGTTTGCCGAGTTTCTGGCCCCTTCGGCGCTCGAGCAGTGGGCCCGGTGTCGAGCGGCCCGGAATGCGGGCGGGGCGGCGCGGGCGGCGACCGAGCTGGGGCTTCATTGCGATCAGTGCCCCCTGCGCCGGCTTGTGCGTATGGAGTGCGTCACGGAGGTGGCGTGCACCGAAGGGGGTGGCGTCCACGGCCTGTTCGCTCTGATCGATTTGACCGAGCAACGTCAGGCTGAGGAGGATCGCGAGGCCCTGATCGATCTGGTCGAGGCGTCCCCGCAACTCCTCGCGGGGCGTCTGGGCGTCAAGCCGGTGGATGATGCGGAGGGCGAGCCGACGCCCTGAGCGGCCGCCGAGCCCCGGCTTGCTCGATTGCTACAAAAATCATCTGCGCACGGCGCGGCGGTGCTATTCCGGCCGCGTCCGAGCAGATAGACTGCGGGGTAGCTCGCCCGGGCGGTCCCACGAAGGCATGACGTCTGCCGGCCGCTCCGCAAGGCGGGCTGACCCATGATCCGCAACCGGAGCATCCCGTCGCATGAGTACTGAGAAGGACCCGACCAAGGGCTACGTCGCCATTCTGGGCTGGAGCATCAACTGCATCGATGCCCTCGACCGGTTCGACCGCCGTTACGTCATTGTCGCCCCGGAGTGGGCCGAGGAGTATGCCCGGGAGCACGGGATCCCCTTCATCGCCTGGGATTTCGAGCGACTCAATGATCGGTCCATCGAGATCGCCGAACGGCTGCGTGACGAAGGCGTGGATGTCGCCATCCCGCTGTTTGAGGAGACCGTCGAGTGGGCCGGTGCCATCAACGCCGTGCTCATGGGGGACCCGCGGCTGCACGGTCAGGCGGTGCTGTTCCGGGACAAGGCGCTGATGAAGCGCCGTGCTCAGCTCGGCGGGATCCGCGTCGGCATCTTCGAGGAGGCCCACGATCGCGACGACGTGATCCGCTTCCTCAAGCGCGTGAACCAGACCTTGCTCAAGCTCGACGGCGACCCCAACGACCCGATCCACCTCAAGGCCTTCGACAAGGCGGGTTGCCTCGGGCACCGCGTCATCCGCACGCCGGACGAGGTCGACCTGATCCCCGAGGAGGAGTTCCCGGTGCTCATGGAGAGCCACCTGGACGGCTGGGAGTTCGCCGTCGAGGCCTGGATCCACGACGGCAAGATCCGCTTCCTGAACATCTCCGAGTACGTCACCCTCGGCTACTCGGTCTTTGTTCCGGCCACCCCGGAGCTGGAGAGCTGGCGGGATCTGATCACCCACGAGATCGAGAAGCTGATCAAGACCTTCGACATCCGCTTCGGCTTTATCCATCCGGAGTACTTCGTGACCAGCGATGGGACGATGTACTTCGGCGAGGTGGCCTACCGCCCGCCGGGGTTCAAGGTCTTCGAGCTGCTCGAGCGCGCTTACGGGTTCAACGCCTACCAGGGGATGGTGCTGGCCTTCGATCCGAAGACCACGGAGGAGGAGATCACCGACTTCTTCCCCCGCGAGGTGGTGGATGCCAAGGGCTATGCGGGCTGCTTCGGCGTCTATCCGCGCCGTCGGGTGGTCAGCCGCCTGGAGATCCCGGAAGAGACCGAGCAGCATGAGTACTTCGAGTACCACGAGCTGACGCCGCCCCCGCAGGAGGTGGTCACCAAGCGCACCGCCTTCGGGACTCACTGGGGGTTGGTCTACTTCTTCGGGGACAATCCCCACCGGCTCCGGGATCTGCTCAAGCACCAGGAGGAGCTGGACTTCTACGTCTGACATCGCATCGGACCGGGGCGCCCCGCCGCTCGGGCGGGGGCGCCCCGGGCGGCTCGTGGGCGACGGTGCCGGGTTCCGGGGTCAGTGGATCGCTCGCCCGGCGGCCCAGCTGTTGCGTGCGAGCGCGATGACCTCGCTGATCTCCGCTTCCGGCACCGGCGGGTCCAGGGCCTCCTCCCGCGGGTCGTAGTGGAAGATGTAGAGCCGGGACAGGAACTGCTCGAAGGGCAGGGACGATTCCCCGTGGCGTTCGCCGTTACCCTCGGTGGAGACCATCACCCCGTTGCCCCAGTCCTGGGTGCTGTCGTTGTTCGGGTTGAAGAAGTAGACGCGGACCACGCCGTCCGGGTCCGTGGAGACGCGCTCGATGGTGATGGCGTGCCAGCCGACGAAGGCACCGCTGCTGTCGGTGACCGCCACCCCGGCGGGCTGGGGGTGGATCACCGGGTTGTTGCCGTTGTAGCCGGGGTGGTAGCAGCCGTAGAAACGGCTTGCGAAGCCGCGCAGATCGGGGAGGGCGCCGGTGGCGACATCGACGGCGATCGAGAACCCCCGCCCGACCCACCAGCCGTGGAATTCGGGGTTCACCCAGCGGTGGGGGTCCTCGCCGCGTCCGGCGCAGCGCCGCCCCATCTCGTGGTAGATGGCGTCCAAGTGAGGTACGGCCACCGCCGAGACCGGGTCGATATCCTCCAGGGGCGCCTCCGGGTAGCGGGCGAGCAGCTCCGCGGAGGAGAGGGCCTGGCCCTCGAAGTGGGCCACGACATCGTCGTCGCGGGCGGCCCAGGCGACAATCTGCAGCAGATAGTCGGGGTCGTTGCTCGACCACATGGACAGCGCCCTTGCCGATTGACACGTGGGGCTGTTGCCCTGACCCAGGCCGCGCGGCTGGCCGAGGACGCTGATCGCCCCGGCGAGCAGGAAGGCCTCCGGCGCGGCCGAGGCGCCGGGGATGCGATCGACCAGCCGCTGCCGGGCGGCGGCGCAGAGCGGTAGATGGATCTGGCGCCAGAGGGCCGGCGCTACTGGGCCGCTGTAGAGGATGCCGCGCTCGAGCAGGCCCGCCAGGCCGTAGACCGCCTGCGCGGTCTCGGACCAGATGGCACGGCGGATGAGCGTGTGCACCAGTTCCGGGTAGCATCCGAGCGCATCGATCCCGGTGCTGCTCAGGCCCAGCGCGCTGGGGAGGAGTTCGGGCGACTGCTCCAGCGCAAAGTGCAGGAAGACCGGGTGGTAGGGTGAAACCAGGCCGGTGTCGTGCATGGCGCGCCCCAGGCCGAGTGCCTCGTTGCGCAGGGAGGTCTCGTCCATGCTGGCCAGCCGCTCCTGGTAGACGGCCAGACCCGGGTCCTCCTGGCAGCCACGTGTCGGCCCGTAGAGCGCGCTGATCAGGCGCTCCGCGCCTCGGGCGCGGGCTGCTGGCACCCCGGGTTCATCGCTGTCCAGGTACACCGCCACGCTGGTGATCATCTCCTTGACGTGCCCGACGACCACCGGCCGCTGGGCGAGGATGCGCCAGATCTCGCCGATCAGCTCCTCGATGACCTCGCCGAAGCCGACCTGCTCGGCGATGAAGCGCTGGTGGCGCTGCACCATGGGCAGATTGCGGCCCAGATGCACCCGCTCGGACTCGCCGACCGGCCCGAAGATCAGCCGCAGATTCAGCGCCAGGACCCGTGCCAGGAACCGTCGGGCCGTGTCGGCGTCGAGCGTTGGATGACTGGCGGTGCCCTCGGCGATGGCCACCAGGCGCAGTTCGCTAAGGCACTCCAGGATCAGCGTCTGGTCCCGGGCGAGCTTCAGGGTGTTGGCGGCCAGGGTTGGCTGGAGTTGCTCGGGGTGTTCCCAGTCGCTGCCGGCGAATACGCCGGCCTCGGTCAGCGCCCCGATCCGCTGGTAGAGCGCCGGGACGCCGTCGGGGTGGGCGAGCAGGCGGCGGGTCGCCTCGAGAACCTGCGCAGCGTGAGTGAACTTGGCGAAGCTCGCAGTCCGGGCCAGGCGCTCGCAGGCGTCATCCACCCGTTGAGTCAGGCGCTCCAGCGCCTGCCCGGTGTCGTCGGGGGTATCATCCATGCGGGAATAGTGGACCGGCCGCCACGGTTTGTCCAACACCGTTTGGCCCGGGGTGAGGTCTCGGGCTAGCCCGGCCATGCGCGCCAGGCGTGGGCCGGGCCTAGGGCTGGCCTGCGATCAGTGCGCGATGCGCAGCTCCTCGCGGCTGCCGCCGTCCTGTTCCCACTCCTGGATCCAGCGCGGGGTGCGTCCACGGCCGGACCAGGTCTTGGCCGGGTCCCGCGGGTGGCGGTATTTGGCAGGGACACGGCGGCGAGGTTTTGTGGAGTGCCCATTGATGTCGCCGAGCGCCTCTTCGAGTTTGACGCCGTATTTCGCCGCTACCAGGCGGATCTCTTTTTCGGCCTGTACAACGCGGTTGCGATCCCGCTGCTCGCGTTCCCTGGCAATGCGTTTTTCGAGGGTGTCGAGTTCTTCGTCCGTGAACCCCTCCAGGTTGATGGCTTCAAGCTGTTTGCTGGTCATCGGGTATCGGCTCCTTACAAATGAGTGCCCGGGGGCTTTTCGGGTCCGTCCCTTGACCGGGTGCTTGAGTCCTGAGGCGTCGTTTCGTTGAGAGCGATTCAAGCCTGTAAATAAGATACCAGATCCTTTTCAGGAATCAATTCGTCGCTCTTCTTCGGATGGCATCCCTACCTTTTCCGTGTAAACCCGATGAGTCAAAATCGGATAAGCGCTGGCATCTGCCCCGTTGGTTTCGGGTTGGATCGCGCCGTTAAGAGGCGTAGGGTGGAATCGCCGATCCATACCGAAAATAATGAGGTGGCTGGCATGAGTGGAATCGACAAGAGTCGTCGCACGTTCCTCAAGGGCAGTGCCGTGGCGCTGGCGGCGCTGCCGCTATCAACCCTGCTGCATCAGCGCAGCGCCCGAGCGGAACCGAGGGCCGAGGATGGCCACGCCCACGACTACGTCAACGAGGCCGCGGACGCCTCGGGCCATCCGCGCTACGAGGAAGGGCAGCTTTGCGAGAACTGCGCCTTCTGGGGCGAGGCCGTCGAGGATGGTTGGGGGCGGTGCACCCACCCGGACTTTGACGAGGTGCTCGTCAAGGCGGAAGGCTGGTGCTCCGTCTACGCACCAGCCTCCTGATCCGGGGTCGCCGTCACGTGGGGGTAAGCCCGGCCACCGGCGGCTGCCACGCGCCCGCCCGGGAGGGTATGGCAGCCGCGCCGGGCGCCCCTGCGGCGATACGCAGGGGGCGGCGATGTGGCGAGGCGTGCTGACAACTGCGGCATAAAAAATGCCCGCGGTGCGGGCATTCAGGGAAGCGGGGGTATCGGGAATCTAGAGATTGGTGGAGGCGGCGGGAATCGAACCCGCGTCCGCAGGAGCTACACCGTCGGTCCTACATGCTTAGCCGATCTATTCTTTTTAACGGTTGAACGCCCGACCGGCAGGGCGGCTCAACCGCGAGCCCGTTGGGTTTCACGATGCCGGACCGGACCTATCCGGGCATCGCTATCCTGCGTCTATGACTGCTCGTCAGCCGGCACAGGCACCGACTGGGAGCAGCTGGCGGGTGTTACGCCGCCAGGGCGTAGTTGTCGTCGTTGGCAACTATCTTTAAGTACAGCCTGTTTTACGAGGTTGACTGTCACCTCGGCATGCACCTCGGGTTTCGCGACCTGCGTCGAAGCCATGTCGCCCCCGTTGCAACTGAGTAGACAGTGTACGGCTCGTGGAGTTCCCTCGGCAAGCGCGATTATCGCGCCGGCAGAGACCGGTCGACGGGCCGGCCCCCGCGCTAGCTGACCTTGTGCTTGAGCAGGCGCTCCCGCTGGCGCTGCCAGTCCTGCTCCTTCTTATCCGCCCGCTTGTCCTGCTTCTTCTTGCCCTTGGCTACACCGATCTCGATCTTGGCGCGCCCCTTCTTCCAGTAGAGCTTGAGCGGCACCACGGTGTAGCCTTCGCGGTCCACGGCGCCGATCAGACGGCTGATCTCGCGACGGTGGAGCAGCAGCTTGCGCGTGCGCGTCGGATCCGGCCGGACGTGGGTGGAGGCAGTGCTCAGCGGCGTGATGTTGCAGCCGATCAGCCAAGCCTCGCCGCGACGGACGAGGACGTGGCTTTCGGTGAGGTTCACGCGCTTGGCACGCAGCGATTTGACCTCCCAGCCCTCCAGCGCCAGCCCGGCCTCAAGGCGCTCCTCGATGAAGAAATCGAAGCCCGCCTTGCGGTTGACGGCGATGACGTTGCCTTCGGTCTTTTTGCTTTTTCCGGCTTTCTTGCTCACGGGGCGCATTGTATAGACGCCGGACCGCTGCGCAAAGCGCTGCGGCCGCCTGGTGGTTGGTGGTTGTCGGGGAGGACGCGGATCGTGACAATGGCCGGTCAAGGTCCGGAACGCTGGAGAACGGGAAGCCCCATGCCGAGTATCAGCCGCAGTGAGCTGGTCCCCTACACCGCCATCGAGATCTACGACCTGGTCAACGATGTCGCCCGCTACCCGGAGTTCATTCCGTGGTGCAAGGAGTGCGAGATCCTCGAGACCAGCGAGGACACCACCCGTGCCCGCATGACCTTTGCCAAGGGCGGCATGGAGAAGTCGTTCGTGACCGCGAATCGACACCAGCGCGGCAAGATGATCGATATCCGGCTCGTGGAGGGACCGTTCCAGCGCCTGGAGGGTTACTGGCGCTTTCGAGACCTGGGCGAGAGCGCCTCGAAGGTGACCCTGGACATGGAGTTCGAGTTCTCCAATCGGATCGTGGCCTACGCCTTCGGCAAGGTCTTTACCCAGGTGGCCAATACGCTGGTGGACAGTTTCGCCCGGCGGGCCCGCGAGGTCTACGGAGAGCGCGATGTCCTCTGACGGGGGATTGCAGATCGAGGTCGCCTACGCCCTACCGGAGCAGCAGACCGTGCTTCGGCTGGAACTGCCGGCTGGCAGTACGGTGGGGGACGCCCTGAACGCCTCGGGGCTCCTCGAGCGCCATCCGGAGATCAACCTGACGCAGCAGTCGGTGGGCGTGTTCGGGCAGATCGTCGGCCTCGATACCCCGCTGCACGATGGTGACCGGGTGGAGGTCTACCGGCCGCTGCAGGTCGATCCGAAGGAGGCCCGCAAGCGGCGGGCCGCTCGCAAGGCCTCCTAAATGGACGCAGGCTAGCGGGACGTCCAGTGATCCTCGATCTCGACGAGGGTGTCGTCGTCGAAGTGGAGCGTCAGCCGCTTGCGCGCCTGCTCGCTGCCGCTGCGCTCGTACAGGTAGTCCCAGCGATCATCCTCGAAGGCGTGCTCGAGCACCGGCGTGCCGAGCCGCTGCCGGACTTCGGCACGGCTCATGCCGACGGCGATCCGCTCGATGTCCTCTTCCTCAAGCAGGTTCCCCTGCTCGATCTCCAGCGGCTGGGCCAGCGGGAACTGACCGCCGCACCCGCTGGCGAATGAGGCGCCGAGAACGCATAATAAGAATAACTTGCATTTGGATGGTGTCATCATAGAGGAAATGGTAGCCTAATGACCGAATCGACGAACAGTAGGCGAGGGGAAGCTGTGGACGCTGGTGGCTTGCGCAAGGCAGGGCTGAAGGTCACGCTGCCGCGGATGAAGATCCTGGAGGTGCTGCAGCAGAGTCAGCAGCGCCACGTCTCCGCGGAGGAGGTCTACCGGGCCCTGCTGGATGCTGGGGAGGACATCGGGCTGGCCACGGTCTACCGGGTCCTGACCCAGTTCGAGACGGCGGATATTCTGGTCCGGCACAACTTCCAGGGCAGTCATTCCGTCTTCGAACTCAACGATACGGCGCATCACGATCACATCGTCTGCGTGGAGTGCGGTCGCGTGGAGGAGTTCGTGGACGACACCATCGAGCAGCGCCAGCGCGAGACGGCTCGGGACCACGCCTTCCGCATGACCGGGCACTCACTGGTACTCTACGGCGTTTGCGCCGATTGCGCCGGGGCCAGCGAAGAGGGCAGTTGACCCCTCCGCGCCTGTCATGCCCTTAGCCAGCGCCGCGGGCCAGCATACGCTGCGCCGCGGCACGCTCGTGATCGGTGATCTCCAGTCCTCCGAGCATGCGCGCGATCTCCTCGATTCGCTCGGCCTCCGCGAGGGGATCCACCTCGGTGCGTGTGCGTCCGTCGCCCTCGGACTTGCTGACACGAAAGTGGGCGCCGCCCTGGGCAGCCACCTGCGGGAGATGCGTCACGCACAGGACCTGGTAGCGCTGCCCGAGGGTGCGCAGCAGGCGCCCGACCACCTCGGCCACCGCGCCGCCGATGCCGGTGTCGGCCTCGTCGAACACCAGCGTCGGCACCCCGCTGGCGCGTTCGACCGTGGCTACTTGGATCGCCAGACCGATTCGGGAGAGCTCGCCGCCCGAGGCGACCTTGGCCAGGGGGCCGGCAGACTGGCCGGCGTTCGTGCGCACCAGCAGCTCGATACGGTCGAGGCCGTGACTGCTCGGAGTGGCCTCCGCCTCAAACTCGATCGCCGGGATGAGTTCAGCGCCGGCCATGCCCAGTTCCCCAAGCAATTGATGGACCTCGGTGGCCAGCTGGTCGGCGGCGTTCTGGCGCAGCCGGGACAGCCGCCGGGCGGCGTCCTGGTAGCGCTCCACGGCCGCCGCCCGGTTCTGACGTAGTGTCTCCAGGCGCTGCCCGGCGTTCTCCAGACGTTCGAGCTGGGCCTGCAGCGTCTCGAGGGTTTCCGGTAACTGCTCGACCTCG
Source organism: Halorhodospira sp. M38 (assembly GCF_022227985.1). Lineage (NCBI taxonomy): Bacteria > Pseudomonadati > Pseudomonadota > Gammaproteobacteria > Chromatiales > Ectothiorhodospiraceae > Halorhodospira > Halorhodospira sp. M38. The sequence goes on along the minus strand of NZ_JAJNQP010000002.1, from coordinate 145,951 downwards.
ACACGATGCTTGCGGGCGAGATCCCGCAATTCGCTGATGCGCTGGTCGAGTTCGGCCAGGCGCTGCGGATCGATCTCGAGCCCGTCGGCAAAGTTGCGTAGGGTCTGGCAGCCCTCTTCCAGGTGTGCCAGGGCGTTCTGGAGCAGGTCGGCTGACTCGCCCAGGGCGGGGTCGATCTCCCGCCGCTCTTCCAGCTCACGGACCGCGCGGCCGATGAGCGCCTGAGCGGCGAGGTCATCGTCCGACAGGGCCTGGAGCTGGGTCTGGGCCAGCGCGATGAGGGATTCGGCGTGGGCCAGCCGCTGGTGCTCCGTCTCCAGCTCGTTCAGTCCGTCCCGGGAGGGGGCTGCGCTTTCAAGCTCTTCGACCTGATGCCGCAGCAGGGCGAGGCGATCCTCGTAGTCGTGGTCCCGGTCCTCGAGTTCGGCCAGCTCGCGGTCGATCTCGCGCAATTCGCGGAAGCGCTCGGTGACCGCACGACGTAGCTCGCCGGCCTCGGCGTAGGCGTCGAGGAGTTCGCGCTGAATGGCCGGGCGCAGCAGCGATTGGTGGGCGTGCTGGCCGTGGATGTCGACCAGCTGCTCGCCGAGTTCGCGGAGCACCTGCAGGGCCACCGGCGTGCCGTTGACGAACCCCCGCGAGCGCCCGTTGCTCTGGATAACCCGGCGGACGATGATCTCGTCATCCCCGTCGAGTTCGCGATCAGCCAGCCACTGAGTCACCTCGGGGCCGGGCGGGTCGAACACGGCGCTGACCTCCGCGCGCTCCGCCCCGGGGCGGATGATCTCGGACCGGGCGCGGTCGCCGAGGCAGAGGCCAAGGGCGTCGAGGAGGATGGACTTGCCGGCACCGGTTTCGCCGGTCAGCACATGCATGCCCGCGCCGAACTCCAGATCGAGCTGATCGACGATGGCGAAGTCGCGGATGTGGATCTCCCTGAGCACAGCGCTTCTCCCTATGCGCCGAAGGGTTCGATGTTGCACAGCGGCCCGCCCCAGCCGAGCTTGGCGCGGAGCAGGTTGAAGTAGCTGTAGCCCGGCGGATGGACCAGGCGGATCGGACTCGGGTGGGCCCGCACCACCAGCCGGCTGTCCTCCTGGAGGGTCAGGTCCCTCTGGCTGTCGCAGCTGACCCGGACGTGCTCGATGAACCGCGGGTGGACATCGATCTCGATCCGGCTGTCGCCATCGACCACGAGTGGCCGATTACTCAGCGTGTGCGGACAGACCGGCACTAGAACCATGGCGTGCAGGTTAGGGTGGGCGATGGGCCCGCCTCCGGCCATGGCGTAGGCCGTCGAGCCGGTCGGTGTGGCAATGATCAGTCCGTCGGAGCGGTGATCGCTGAGCGGCTCGCCGTCGATCCGCGTGACCAGTTCGATCATCCGCGCGGTGTTCCAGCGGTGCAGGACCACCTCGTTGATGGCCACGTCCTCGCGGAGCAGGGCGTCATCCTGGTTGGAGCGGATCTCGGCGCGCAGGATCAGCCGCTCGTCGACGACGTGCTGCCCGTCCAGGATCTGCGCGACCTCGTCCAGATGCTCGGGTGCGATGTCGACCAGGAACCCCAGCCGGCCGCGGTTGATGCCCATCAGGGCGACATCCCGCCGGCCGGCCACGGCCCGGGCGATGTGGATCAGGGTGCCGTCGCCCCCGATGGCGATGATCAGATCGCAGGCATCGAGCAGGGCTTCACGGGGCACGCGCTGCAGGTGGTGATCACCGGTCTCCGGCATGGACTGCTCATCGAGCAACGCCGTACAGCCGCGCGCTTCCAGCATGGGCAGCAAGCGCTCGACCAGCCCGGTGATGGCCGGATCGCCGGGTTTGCCGGTGATGCCGACGGTGGGGAAGGGCGGTGGTGGATGTACGTCCATGGTCGGGAACGGTATCACGTCGCCCAGGGGGCGCCAATTGGCGGTACCGGGTCGAGGGGTTGGCTGGTTGCACCGGGGCGGATATCCTTGGTCGCGGTCGGTAAAAGGGTAGACATGACGCTCAAGGAGCAGATGAAGACGGCGCAATCCAGGGTGCTGGTGGTTTGCTATTCGCAGACGGGGCAGCTGGATGGCGTATTAGCGAAACTGGTTGAGCCGCTGGAAGCGGATCCCGCGATCGAGGTGGAATGGCTCCGTCTGAATCCGCGCGAGCCGTATCCGTTCCCGTGGCCGTTTTTCCGTTTTCTGGAAGAGTTCCCGGAAGCGGTGCAGCTTGATCCGCCCGAGCTGGAGCCATTGAACCCGGCTCCGAAGCCGGGTTATGACTTGGTGATACTGGGGTACACGGTCTGGTTCCTGGCGCCAGCCCCCCCGGTTACGGCCTTCCTCCAGTCCCCCGAGGCCCGTTCCGTGCTGAAGGACACTCCGGTGGTCACGGTGACCGCCTGCCGGAACATGTGGATGACGGCCCACGAGACGGTGGGGGCCATGGTTCGGGAAGTGGGAGGGCGGCACTGTGATCACGCCGCCTTTACGGATGCGGGGTCGTCACTGGCATCGTTGATCACGACGCCCCGCTGGCTTCTGACCGGACGAAAGGAGGCCTGGCTGGGGCTTCCGCCGCCTGGCGTGAGCGAGTCGGACGTGGGGGAACGCGCGCCACGGCTTGGCCGGGCCCTGCGGCAGGCTCTGCTCGACGAGAGCCTGGATGGTCGCGCGGCGGTGCTGCATGGACTCGCTGCCGTGGAGGTCGACGAGGGCCTGGTGATGAGCGAACGAATCGGCCATCGCAGTTTCCGGATTTGGAGCCGGCTGCTGCGCCGGGCAGGCCCGCGCGGCTCCAGGGGTCGGCGCGCGGCTATTATGGTGTATTTGGTCTTCCTGCTTCTGATGATCGTGACTGTGGTCCCCTTGTCCCTTCTTATGCGCCGACTTTTGCGGCCCTTGATGGGGGCACGGCTTGAGGCGCTGCGGGCTTATCATGAACAGCCGTCGGGATCCGGGCGGCAGCGGATTGGGGAAGTCTGACGCGATGGCATACGACGCCTACATCAACGCGATGGGTGCATGCCTGCCCAACGCGCCCATCGACAACGAACAGATGGAGGGCGTGCTCGGCGCCCTCGGGCGTCAGTCTTCCCGCACGCGGCGAGTCGTACTGCGCAACAACGGCATCCGCCTGCGTCACTACGCGCTTGACCCCGAGACCGGTGAGCTGACCCACACCAACGCGCAGATGACCGCCCAGGCGGTCCGCGAAGCGGCGGTGCACAGTGGTGGGACCGACCGGGTCGAACTGCTCTCTTGCGGCACCAGCAGCCCGGATCAGTTGATGCCCAACCACGCTTCGATGGTGCACGGCGAACTCGGGGACGCGCCGCGGGAACTTGTAGCCACCGCAGGGATTTGCCTGGCGGGGGTGACGGCCCTGAAGCACGCCTGGCAGGCGGTGCGCGGAGGCGATGTGAAGGTGGCGGTTAGCACCGGGTCCGAACTGGCCTCGACCTTCATGCGCTCGCGCTATCTGCAGCCGGCGGGCGGCGAAAGAACGCCGGAAGAGGTCGAGGCGCACCCGGAACTGGCTTTCGAGGCGGAGTTCCTGCGCTGGATGCTCTCCGACGGGGCGGGCGCGGCTCTGCTTGAGCGGGAGCCATCCGGTCCGGGGCCGTCGCTGCGCATCGACTGGATCGAGACGTGCTCTTTCGCGCACGAACTGGATCCCTGTATGTACGCCGGAGCGGTCAAGGACAGCCAGGGCCGTCTCAGAAGTTGGCGCGACTATCCTGATGCCCCGTCCATGCAGACGGATGATGCCCTGGCGGTCAAGCAGGACGTCCGCCTGCTCAATGAGTACATCGTCGAGTACACGCTCGGGCAGGGTCTTTCCCGGGTGCTGCGGCGTCGTCCATTGGCGGCTGGGGATGTCGACTGGTTCCTACCGCACTACTCATCGGCCTGGTTCCGCGAGCAGGTCGCGCAAAAGCTCGGCGAGCTGGACTTCGAGATTCCCGAGTCGCGCTGGTACACCAACCTTGCGACCCGGGGAAATACGGGGTCGGCGTCTATTTATTTGATGCTGGAAGAGCTGTTCAACAGTGGGCGGTTGTCCGCAGGGGACCGTCTGCTCTGCTTTATCCCGGAGAGTGGTCGTTTCTCCACGGGCTTTATCCATTTGACTGTCGTCGAGCCATGACGAGCGAAGATTCCGTCGTCTCCCCACCCAGCGGTGAGGAGCGCAAGGCTCACTATGTTCCCGATCGCAACGGACGGGTGCGGACGCAGGCGGAGGCGCGCCAGGCCGTAGAGCGTGTCGCGACCGAACAGGCAGTCGCCGAGCTGGAGCGCCTGGCGGCTGAAGCACTCGCGGATGCCCGTGCCGGTCGCTGCTCGGCTTTGGCCTATCACATGTACCGCCGGCGCATGGATCCGCTGACGCTGGCTCAGGCCAGCGGTATCTGGCGCCTGCGGGTTCGTCGCCATCTCCGCAGCCCGCGTGCCTTCCAGCGGTTGCCGTGGCGCATTGCGCGCCGGTATTGCCAGGCGCTGGGTCTGTCCTGGCGGGAGCTCTCGCGGTTGCCTCCCGGGGTGGATGGGGCCCCATGATCGAAGTTCGGGGAGTGGTCAAGCACCATCGGGGTGCCCCGTTGCCAGCACTCGACGGTATCGATCTCACAGTTCCGGAGGGTGCCTTGGTGGGGCTGCTCGGGCCGAACGGCGCCGGGAAGTCCACTCTTCTACTGACACTGATGGGGTTGGTGGAACGGGATCGTGGTGTTGTTGAGGTCGACGGACTCGATCTCGACCGGTACCCGCGCGCGGTGCGCGCCCGTTTCGGCTTGGTGCCACAGAAGCCGGCGTTCTACCCGCCCATGACAGTCCGCGAGAACTTACAGCTCTTCGCTGCCCTGCGTGGCATCAGAAGGTCTCGACGCGGGCAGGATATCCAGCGGGTTGTCGAGGTGGCCGATCTGTCCGGGTGGATGGGCCGGCGCGCCGGGACGCTCTCGGGCGGCGCGCAATGCCGGTTGAACCTGGCCATCGGTCTGCTCGGACGCCCGCCGATCCTGGCGCTGGACGAGCCCACCGCCGGCATCGATCCCCAATCCCGGCGTTTTATCCTGCAGGCGGTCAAGGAGATCCGTGACGAAGGGACGACCATCCTCTTCACCTCGCACTATCTGGAAGAGATCGCATCCCTGTGCACGCGGGTGGCGGTGCTGGATCAGGGCCGGATGGTGGCCAGCGGATCGATCGACGAGGTCACCGCGTTGCAGCCGACGGTGATCTCGCTCCGGTTTGGGGTGGGGCCGGGGGATCCGCGGATCGATGAGGTTGCGGAGGCGCTGGGTGGTCGCCGGGTCATGGAATCGGGGGTGGAAATCCCGTTCCGCGACCCTGGACACACCCTGGTGGCTCTCGGCCAGGTTCTGGCGCGGCTCGAGCTGCCGTTATGTGCGGTCCGTTACGGTAGCCGCGATCTGGAGGAACTCTTTTTCCATCTCACCGGACGCGGGCTTCACCGGTGAGGTGTCGGCGGGGCGACCAGGGATAGGTCGATCTAGAGGGGGCTTCGATGCAGCAATTGCCAGCGCTGATCCGCAAGGAGATCATCCTGCTGACCCGGGATTGGCAGGGGCTGCTGCTTCTGTTCGTCATGCCGGTGGTCTTTATCCTGATCATGTCCCTCGCGATGCAGGGAGCTTACGAGCTAGGCGGCGAGCGCAGCGAACGGGTCGCCATCGTGGATGAGGATGACAGCTACGCCTCCCGTCAGCTGGTCTCCGGTCTGGCGGGGCGGCTCCAGGGCGTGGAAGTGCTTGTCCCCGAGGCATCCATGACGCCGGCGGCGTTGCGCGAGGGTATCCGGGATGGGCACTACCGCATCGCCATCTACATCCCGGACAGCTTTGAAGACGCGCTGCTCCGCGAGCGATCCGCCCCGGCAAGCCGCGAGGTGGCCATCTACCACGCCCCGGAGCTCCCCGCGCCCGTGCGCGAACTCTTTACCGCCAGCCTGGAGGGGGGACTGGTGCAGGCCGTCCTGCTCGCCGAACTTGAGGGTGCCCGGGCGCTGTGGGGCGGTTTCGATGCTCAGCAGCTGCTCGACGACCTGCCGGTGACCGCCTCCCTGGAACCGGTCTACAGAGGAGGTGGGGAAGCCCACGCGGTGCCGAACGCCGTGCAGCAGAGTGTCCCCGCCTGGCTGGTCTTTGCCATGTTTTTCGTGGTCGTTCCCCTGTCGGCCAGTCTTCTGGTCGAGCGCGGGCAGGGGGCGGCCTGGAGGTTGCGCCAGCTTAACGTCTCCCCGGGGGTGGTCCTCGGGGCGCGGTTCCCCGTGTATTACGGGGTCAACCTGTTGCAGCTCGTTCTGATGCTCGGCGTCGGCGTTGTTTTGGTGCCCTGGCTCGGTGGTGAGCGGCTGGATACCGGGGACGATCTGCTCGGGCTCTGGCTCATCGGTTCGGGTACGAGCATCGCAGCGATTGGCTTCGCGATGCTGGTGGCCAGCCTGGCGCGTACTGTGATTCAGGCCACTCTCATCGGTGGGGTAATGGTGCTGATCATGGCGGCCGTCGGCGGGGTGATGGTGCCCAAGGCCGTGATGCCCCCTGGGATGCAGGAGCTTGCGCACGTCTCGCCCATGTCCTGGGCGCTGGAGGGATTCTGGGATATGGTCCTGCGCTATCAGGACTGGCGGGCTGTGATCCCGGAGATGGGGATGCTGGCCGCATTCGGGGTGCTTTGTTGGTCAGGTGCGGCGCTTCTATACAATAGGCACATGGGGTAATGGATCCGTTCGATGGATGCAGAAGAGTCGGCGACACCCTCTAGAGAGGATCTGAAGGCCCTCATTCTGGAGGCAACCGGGAAGGATGCGCCGCCGGGGGGGATCCCCGACGACCAGCCCCTGTTCGGGGGCGGGACGCCGCTGGAGCTGGATTCCCTGGATGGGCTCCAGATTAGTATGGCGTTGCAGCGCCGCTGGGGTATTCGGGTCAACGATCCCAAGGAGCTCCGGAGGGTGCTGGAATCCGTTGCCACTCTGGAGGCGTTTATCCGCGAGCAGCTCCGGGCGTCTTCATGAGCGCGGCCACCGGGGCCGTGATACGCGGGTACGATGTGATCAGTGCCGCGGGCATCGGTCGGCGAGAGCATGCCGCAGCCCTCGGTGCAGGGCGGGTGTCGCCGGGGGAGGTGACGCTCGCTGATGGCTCCGCCGTTCGGCACTTGCCCTATCAGCGTATTCCGCAGGCGCGTCACAGCGCACTCGACGAGCTGGGATGGTTGGAGTTTGCCGCGTCACGGGCGCTGGCCGATGCCGGCCTCGGTGGTGAAGGGTTGGCGGCGTGTGGCCTGTTTGTCGGAAGCTCCGGGTCGAAACTCCCGGAGACGGAGCGGCAGTGGCTGGCCGAGTGCTCGGATCCGGATTTTCTCCCCATCGACGACGCGCGCGGTCACGGCGATCTCGCGGATCGCCTCGCCGGCCGTCTGGGTCTTGGCGGCCCCCGCTACTCCTTCGGTACGGCGTGTTCATCCAGTGCCAATGCCCTGCTTTACGGGATGCGGGCCGTCGCTCAGGGGCGTCTCGGAGCGGCTCTGATCGTCGGCTTCGATTTCTTCAACTTCCTCACCTTGCGCGGGTTCGAGTCGTTGATGCTTCTCGACCCTGAGCGTGCACGGCCTTTCGACGCCAGGCGGCAGGGGCTGGTCCTCGGAGAAGGGGTCGCTGCGCTAGTGTTGACCCCGTCCGGTTCGGCCGAGATCGCCGGATGGCGGTTGCTCGGCGGAGCCTCGATCGGGGATACGCAGAACCCCACGCAGACTTCGGCCGATGAGGTGGCAAGGGTTGTGCGGCGGGCACTGGAGGCGGTCCGGGTGGAGCCGGGGGATCTTGCGGGTGTCAAAGCGCATGGCACCGCCACCCCGGGGAATGATCGGGCCGAGGGGAGCGGCCTGGTGCGCGCACTGGGTGGGTGCCTCGCGCCAGTGAGCAGCCTCAAGGGAAGCCTCGGGCATACCCTCGGGGCGTGCGGTGCCGTCGAGACCGCGGCCCTGATGGCGTGTATCGATGCTGGGTTCTGGCCGGCCAGTGAAGGATTTGAAATCCCGGATCCGGATTGCGGAATCCAGCCGGTCCGCGATGCGGTCTCACTTCAAACCGGTCTGTTCCTGCTGAACTTTTTCGGTTTCGGCGGCAATAACTGTGCGCTGCTGCTGGAGTGTCGGCATGAGGCTTGACTGGCCGATCCGCGCCAGCTGGGGATGTGAATGGGCCCAGGGCGAGCGCCCGCAGCCGCTCGATGGGCGGTTATCGGAGATCGGAGAGGTGCCGCAGCGGCGCGCCAACCGTTTGATGCAATTGGCACACCTCGGGAGCGCGGGATGCGTTCGGCAGGCCGGCAGCCGGCCGCCGCAGGGGACGGGTGTGGTGCTCGGATCCCGCTACGGCAACCTGGCGGATACCATCCGTCTCTCCGCCGGCGTGCTGATGGAGCAGCAGCCACCTATGCCGTTCGACTTCATCAACGTCTCGACGAACCTGGCGGGGTTTCATGCGGCCCGTGCCGTGGGCGCCGAGCATGGGCCCAATCTCATGGTGGCGCACGAGCAGCACGCACTGGTGGCTGCCCTGGAAATCGCCGCCCTCGAGGTCGAGCGCGCCTGGCTGGTGGGGGTGGTCGAGGAGGGGGTGTGGCCGCTGGCCGAGCAGAGTCGCCGCCTGCGCCTGGAGGGGTGTGCTATGCCCGCCGAGGCGACCTACTGGTTTTGGATGGACTCTTGCTGCAAGGATCCGGTCGGCTGGCTGCGGGCGCTGCAAAGGATGCCGGATCGCCAAGCGCTGGCCGACGCCTGCAGACAGGCGCTGGCGGATGCCCCCGGGCCCGTGGCAGTGGCCTCGGCCTCGGATGGTGCACCTGCGGGGCTCCTGCCGACGTCGTTGCGGCGCCGACTGACTCCGTGGAGTGCACCGGCCGCGGGCTGGCATGCGGCGAGCCTGGGGCGCGTGGTGGAACGCTTCCTGGCGGCAGGGGCGTGCCCCCGTCTCGTGGTCCTCGAGGAGGATCCGGTGACCGGGCACTATCTCGTGCTGATTATCGACCGGAGCGGCGTGCCCACTGCTTGAGTTCGTTGACCGCCGCAGCTTCCGCGTCGGCGCACTGCTCCAGGCGGGCCGCAACGTCTGTCAGGGAAGCGCCGTGGCGGTCCTGGCAGAAATGGGCGGCAGACAACGCGAAGTCCCGCCAGCGATCGCCAACCTCGATCATACGCCCGGCGATGCGCTCAAGCCCCTCATCCTGAAGATGCTCCGCCGCCTCCTGGAGGAACGAAGCGTACATAAAGCGGAAGCCGCCGCCTCCGGTGCCGATCTCCTCCTGCATGCGGATGATCTGCCCGACATAGAGGCGCTGTCCGCCGATATCCGGCCGGCGTTGCGGAAGTTGGCGGATGCGGCGGGCGAGCAGGCGCACAGCCCGGAGGCCCACCCACGGCACCGGGGCCTGTCCGTGCAGCCGGATGGTCGTCCGGATCGCTGCCGGGATGGCTTGCGCAACGGGACGGGAACGTTCCACGGACTCGACCCAGTACATCAGACCCCGGGGGGCGAAGGCCCCGCGCACGAATCGAGCCTGCTCCAGGCTGGCACCGTCGCAGCGTTGCGGGGTTTCGAAGACCGGGTCGCTGACCTGATAGGACCCGTCCGTGTCCCGTCCGACTACGACGAGATTGTGGGCGTTGAAGTGGAAACGCATCTCCGGCGGGAAATAGGGAAGCCAGAACACCGACGCCTGGATTCCCACTGGCGTGCCCTGGCTTAGCGCTGTATCGAGAGCCTCACGCGCTTTGTCGGGATCGCGGAAGCGGCGTCGGCCGAGGCGAACGGACAGGCGCCGCTCCAACTGCCGGAGGACATGCCCCGGCAGGGCGCGGTAGGCCGTCAGCGGCTGGCCACCGATCCGTATGAACGGGAAATGCGCAAAGATCAGCGACGAGGAGAGGCCAAAGGCCATGGGTTCGGTCAGCGGCAGTCCGTGATGGGTGAGCAGGTTGGCCGCAACCCCGCTTTCGCAATGGCCGGAGTGTCGGTGTTGCCAGCCCGGGACATGGAGTGCCTCGAGCGGGCCTGGAGCGGTGGAGGGCTGTGCTGTCACTCGCTGCTGCTTCCATTGACGTGAGTGGGCCGCAAAGGGGTTCGCATTCGCGCGGGGGTGAGGGTAGCATTGAAAGTGCCCAAAATGCTCGGCCCTGCTGCCTGCTGGTGCAGCCGAGTAGGGGGGGTGATTTGATTCATGGCAGAGGCAGGATTCAGGGAGGGGCCGTAAATGCTGCATACAAGGATTCATTCAAGTGGGGCACTGGCTGCGGTGCTGTTGGTCGGGTTGGTTCTGGCAGCCTGTGCACGAACCGCGGCGCTGGAGGAGCCCACGGGGGTGCCCATCGAGGGTGACTGGAGCCTGGAGGAGATCGCCGACGTCATCCGCGATGCAGGCCGGGAGCGTGGCTGGGCGATTCGTGAAGAGGCCGACGGGCACATGGTGGGTGTGCTCAACGTCCGGGACCACCGTGCGGAGGTGGACATCCACTTCGACGAGACCAGCCTGGACATTGAGTATCGGGACTCCGTGAATCTGCGTTACGACGAGGAGCGGCAGACGATTCACCGAAATTACAATCGGTGGGTCGATCATCTGGAACAGGATCTGCGCGTCCTTCTCACCCGATAGGGGGCGATCTCCGCCCCCTATCGGGGCGGGATCACGTCAGCCCGCCGTCGATCCCGATCACCTGGCCGTTGATGTAGCCCGCCGGCTCGGAAGCCAGAAAGCCGACCAGGGATGCGACCTCCCCGGGTGAACCCATGCGTCCGGCGGGTACCAGGCTGTCCACGTGCTCCGCGCTGAACTGCTCGCGCGTCGCCTCGGACTCGATCACCCCGGGTGCCACGGCATTGGCAGTAATACCCCGGGAGCCCATCTCCTTGGCCAGCGATTTGATTGCGCCGTGCAGGCCGGCCTTGGCTGCGGCGTAGTTGGCCTGGCCGCGATTGCCGAGTACCCCGGACACCGAGGAGACGGCAATGATCCGGCCCCATCGTTGCCGCGCCATGGGCAGCAGCAATGGCTGGACGACATGGTGGAAACCGTTGAGCGAGATCTCGATCGGGGATCGCCACTGCTCGGCGTCCATGCCGGCCATCGGGGCGTCGGCGTAGCGCCCGGCATTGCTGACCACGATCTCGATGGGCCCCTCGCCGAGTATCTCCGATACGCCTTCGGCGGCGGCCTGCGGATCGGTCACATCGAAGGTGATGGCCTTGCACCGGCCGCTGCCGTGGCGCCCCTGGATCGCCGCGACGGTTTCCTCCAGTGCGGCCCGGTTCCGATGGCCGTGCAGATAAACGAAATGACCTTCGGCAGCAAGGCGTTCGGCGATCGCTCTGCCGATGGCACCGCTGGCACCGGTGACCAGGGCTCTTCTCATGGTGCAGCTCCGATTGATAGGTTTAGAGAGTGGTCGTTCCAGGACAGCTCGATGCCCCCCTTCGCGGCGGGGCCTCCGGCGAGCGCCTCGAGCAGGGGTAGGCTCCGGGCGGCTGGGCTCTGGTGCCGGAGTGTTTCCAGCTCAGGGGTGCGACAAGCTGTGGGTGCCCGTCGCGCACCGACGCTGAGCGTAACGGCTGCGCCCCGTTGCCCTGGCTGCCCCAGGAGCAGCGCCACGGAGAAGGAGAAAGGCAGCGGGCGGCTCTGCTCGAGCAGGGGTGGCGAGGCCTCCTCGTACGCCACAAGCAGGGCGTGCTCCTCCCCGGACGCGAGGAAGGTCAAGGCCTCGACGAGCCCCGCCGCAAAGCTCTCCTCCCCGGCGGCAAGCGCCGTGGCCGGGCCGCGGCAGCCGCTGGCGATGGACCAGTAGCCTGCGGGCGCATTGTGGACGGAGTTCTGGAACTGATGCGGCGAGATCCACGGTGGGTCTTCCGCCAGTGTGCGCATGTTCTTCTCCAGCCCCTGGAGGTCGCTGTCCGCGGCGGCCCAGACGCTGGCCAGGTGCTCCGTGGCGTGGTTCGGAGCCGTGGAGAGCGCTTCACTGGCCGTGCTCAGGGCCAGATGGGTCGCTCGCGTGGCACGCCTCGCTTCCGTCCGCGGCAGGCCGGGAGCGTTCAGGCGGCCAACGGGCTCGTTCTGCCAGGGCCGGTTTCCGGCAAGGATCTCGCGGCTCGCCGGCCAGCCGGCGAGGCCGGGACCCAGCAGGCCGACCCCTTGGATGCTCGCTTCCATCACGGATACCCCAGGATCAGTGAGCAATTGTTGCCGCCGAACCCGAACGACTGACTCATGACCCGACGCAGCGGGTGGTGCGCGGGCTCGACCTGCAGTTTGGTGCGTAGCTCCGGATCCGGTTTGCGGGTGTTGAGCGTCCCCGGGATGAGCCCTTCCTCGAGGCAGAGGGCGCTGATCAGCGCCTCCACCATTCCGGCTGCCCCCAGGGTGTGACCCGTCCATCCCTTGGTGGAGCTCGCCGGGATGTGATCGCCGAGTTCTGCCACAAGGGCCTGGTCCTCCATCCGGTCGTTGAGGGGGGTGGCCGTGCCGTGGAGGTTGATGTAGTCAATGGCGCCGCTACCGAGCCCGGCAGAGGCCAGGGCACGCCGGATGGCGAGTCGCGCACCCGCCCCCTCCGGGTGCGGGGTGGACAGATGGTGGGCGTCGGTGCTCTCGCCGTAACCGAGCAGTGCGGTGTCATCCGGAGTTTGCTGGCGGGGTTCCAAAAGGGCCAGGGCGCCTGCCTCACCCAGGCAGAGCCCGTCGCGTTCCGGATCGAAAGGCCGGCACAGCCCCTGGGAGGTGAGTTCAAGCGCGTTGAAGCCGTACAGCGTGGTCCGACACAGGGTATCAACGCCGCCAACCAGTGCTGCATCGCAGAGGCCGGCGTCAATGTGCCGTGCCGCGCTCGCCAGTGCTTTCGCGCTGGAGGAGCAAGCCGTCGAGATGGATTGCACCGGTCCCCGCAGCCCGCAACGGGTCCGGAGGTAGTCGGCCGTCGCCGACAACCGGTGGGTGGTGGCGAGGGTGAATGTCGCCGGCAACGGCTGACCGGCAGGAAGTGCCCGACAGGCGGCTTCAGTCTCGCGCATGCCGCCGGTGCTGGTGGCCAGGAACACGCCGATCCGCCCGGGGCCGTAATGGGCCACGGCCGCCTCCAGACGTTGCGCGAAGTCGTCCGTCCGCAGCGTCATCTCCGCCAGCCGGTTGTTGCGGCAGTCGTAAGCGGCGTGCTCGGCGGCCAACTCCACGCCCTCGAGGCCCTCCACGTGGCCGGCGTAGAGGGTCAGTCCGGCCTCGTCCACGGGTTTTAGACCGCCGCGCTGGTTACGCAACGCCTCGACGGTATTGTCGCGGCCGGCGCCCACGGCGGTTACCAGTGCCGAAGCGGTCAGGTATTTGACGGCCATGAGGACACACTCGGTTGTTCGGTTGTCGACGGGCGATTGGCAAAGAGTATGGCCAGCAGCCAGGCAAGTGTGGCGCCGCAGGCCACGGTCAGCCCCATCGCCTGGAGCAGCGGGATCTTCGCCGTGGCGAGGATGGTGAAAGCCACCACGGAGGAGACGGCGCAGACCGTCACTGACCCCATCCCGGACGGATCTCCGGGGCGGGCGAAGAGCCCATAGTCGATGCTGAGTCCGACCACCAGAAGCATGGCAATGATGTGGAACACGCCCAGGGGGATCCCGAGGAGACTCAGCAGCGCGATGGTGCCGCCGACCGCTGCGGCAGCACTCAGTGCCACCTCGAGCCCCCGCGCAGCGCTTCTCAGGCCCAGTAGCAGCACCATCACGATCAACCCCGCGCCGAGGCCGAAGTGTATCATCGCCTGGTGCTGGTAGTCTGTAGCAAGGGCGCTGGCCTGCCGGCGCAGGTCGATCAGCCGCCCCGTTGACAGATCCCGCTCGAGGCCAGCCGGGTCCTGAACGCCGCCCAGGTAGAGCAGGGCGCTCCACGACCCGTCCGGGTGCTGGTGCAATCGGGCCTGGACCCAGTCGCGGATCGGTCCCGGTTGCAGGTCATGCGGTTGCAGGGGGGGGAGTTCGCTGCTGTCCGACACCGCCTCAATGAACGGCGCAAACCCTTCGGCGCGGAGCCCCAGTTCGGCGGTCGCTTCGGTTACGGAGCGACGCAGCGCCTCAGGGTCCGGCAACGCTTCGGCGCGACGGCTCTGCGTCGCTGCACTGGGGAGGATCTGTGTGGGTGCATCAAAGCGCTCCAGCCGCCCCCTTGCAACCTGTTCATCGAGCTCATCGGCGGCTTTCTCGCTAGCCTGCAACGTCTCCTCGCGGCTCGCCGCATGCACCACGACCAGATAACGAGGTTCCGCCAGGCCGATGGCAGAGCGCAGTGTGCCGTCGCGCTCGGCCAGATCCTGGGGCACCGGGGATGCACCCGCCAGGTCGGTTTCGAAACGGGCCAGGGTGAGCGCGCTCGCCACGCCTGCGCTCACCAGCAGCCAGGCCAGCACGACGGTTGCGGTCCGGGGAACGCGCGGGAGGCGCCCCAGCGAGCGCCGCCACCGCCGGAGATGCCGGGCTGGCGGTATGGGAGCGTGCTGCAGTGCCGGCAGGACCCACGAGGTGGTCGCCGCCGCGGCCAAGAGGCCGGTTACCGAGAAGAGCGCTAGCTGCTGTAGGCCGACGACCCCAGCAAGGCCGAGGGCGGTAAACCCGAGCGCCGTGGACAGTGCCCCCACCAGCAGGCGCCGCCGGACGGCGGATGCGGCGGTTTTGCCGTCCCGGTCCCGGCTGTGCCAGAGGTGGTGGAGCGGGTAATCCAGCGTGACCCCGAGGAGGGTGGCTCCGAAGGCCAAAGTGATACCGTGGACGCCGCCGAAAGCCAGGTGGACCGACGCCGCCCCGGTGGCGATACCGGTGAGCACCGGCAGCGCCGCGAGCAACACCGCGCGCAGCGACTGCAGGGCGAGCACCAGCACGGTCAGGGCGGCGAGGCCGGCCAGGGTGGAGATGCGCAGCACCTCGGCGCGGATGGTCTCCCGGGACTCGACGGCGATGGCCGGTGCACCGGTGATCGCCGCGCGGAGCGGAGGAGTGGCCGCGCCGGCCGTCTTCCGGATGTGCTCGATGGCCGCCTGCTGGGCATCCAGATCCTCGCTGCTCGCCGCCGTCCAGGCGACGATAACGGCGTGTCCATCGGCGCTTCGCCACCCGTCGGTCGTCTGCGGTTCACGGCTGTCGCCCAGCCACTGGCCCAGGAGGTGGCGCTGCTCACCGGTGGGGTCGCGGGCCAGCCGCCAGGAGTCGCCGTACGCACCGCCCCTTTGGACTTCCTCCGCCAGTGCTTCGAAGTGGTCACGCAGCCCTTCGGCTGTCAGGTCTTCGGGGCGCCAGCCATCACTGAGCAGGTAGCGGTAGGTATCGAGCTGCTCGCGTCCGGGGAGATGCCCTGGCTCCGGGCGGTGCGCGACGAGCCGGAAGGCGCCGCTGTGCTCCAGCTGCTGAACCAGCCGTTCCACCTCGGCGGGGCGTGCCGGATCACCGTCGGCGCGTCGCAGGGTGACCAGAAGCAGACGCCCGGTGGCACCTTGGTGGAGCTGCCCGACGACCAGCGACTGCTCCGGATCCGTCGCGTCCGGGAGGAATGCGCCGAGGTCCACCTCCATCCGCGGCGGAATCAGTACGGCGGCGCAGATGGTCAGGCACAAGAGCCAGGCGGCGATCGGCCACCCTCGACTCATTCAAGCGCCTCGATCAGGCGCAGGCGGATCCGGCCCTGCCGTGGTGCGTCCAGCTCGATTTCGTCGATCCACGCCGCCTGACCGCTGAGGGTCAGGTGCAACGGGGCCTCGTCGGAGCGGCGGGAGCCCCCGCCCCGCCCCGGTGCGGGGCGGGGGGCGGCCTCCAGGGCCAACTGCCAGTCCTCTGCATCCCCGTCGAGCTCGACACGCTGGAAATGCGCTTCAAGCGTATCGGCATCGCCCCCGCCGATGGCGTCAAGCACCGCCATCAGGGGCTCTAGCCCCGGGACCTGGTTTAGCCGCGTGGTCCGCTCGCCACGCTGGTCACGCAAGTGCACCAGGTCGTCGGCGATGCGGATCTCCCGTTCCTCCCCGTCGGGGAGGCGCTCGGTCTTGCGCAGCTGCCCGGGGTGCCGGTAGTGGAGTTCTCCGCGGAGGTGGATCGGTTCCTCGGCGAGCGGGTCGTGGCGGGTCTCCTCGTAGCTTGCCGCCAGGCCGCCCTGCTCCGGGGCGAGTCGATCGAGCAGCGCCGCCAGGGACAGTTCGCCGGCCAAGGCCGCGGTAGGGGCCGCGCTGCCGAGCAGGGCCGCCGCCATCCAGTACGACAGCCGCCGCATCACCCGGCCTCCGCTGTCTCCGGGCGCACCCCCGTGTACTCACTGAAGATGCCCATCACCACGTGGCGTCGAACCTCCCGGAAGCCGGCTGCCTCCATCGCCTGCACGATGGTATCCGGTGGTACGCAGTGATCCACCGTGTCCCAGTAGTACTGCATGAGGGTCTGCGAGTCCTGCGAGCGGCGGAACCAGCCCGCCACCCGCGGCACCAGGTCGCGCAGATAGAGCCGCAGCAGCCGGTAGCCCAGCCGGGTTCGCGGCGGGGTGATCTCGAGGATCAGCACGCGACCGCTCGGCCCCAGCACCCGGAAGTACTCGTCGAAGGTGCTCCGCAGGTCGCCGACGTGGCGCAGGGCGTAGCCCATGGTCAGCATGTCGAAACTCTGCTCGGGGAAGGGCAGATCCTCGGCGGTGGCCTGCACGGTGCGCTGCACGCCGCGCCTCTCGGCGGCATCCAGCATACCGCGGCTCGGATCCAGTGCGACCACGCTGCCCGCCTCGCCCACCATCCCCTGGGCCGCCTTGGCGATCACGCCGGTGCCGGCGCCGGCATCGAGCAGGTGCATGCCGGCGCGCAGGCCGTGGCGCTGCAGGGCCCAGCGCCGGTACCAGCGGCCGCTGCCCAAGGACATGAAATCGGTGATCCAGTCGTAGTGCTCGGCCGTGGCGTCGAACATGGCATCGACCCACTGCTGCCGCTGTGCGGCATCGCCGTAGTAGTCCGACATGACCGGGTGGGGGGCGGTGCCCCCCACCCCGGTGTCGTCCCGCGTGAAGGTGGCCCGTTCGGGGTTGGTCGGTGCACGGTTCATCGCGGGGTGCGGTCCTTAAAAGAGCAGGGCGGTGTTGAAGGTCATGGTCTGGTGGTTGCCCGAGAAGTCTCCGCCCCTGTCGTCTTGCCAGTCGGTGACGACATCGTCGGAGCCGGCGAAGCCGTGGCTGCGCCAGGCAACCGAGGGGGAGAGGATGACCCCACCGAGGTCGATGTTCACCCCGGTCGCCGCGCCGAGGGCGAACTCATGGTAGAGGAGATCCTCCCCATCAATCCAGTCGTGATCAGCGTCGTACTCGCCGAAGTAGAGGCCGACCCGCACCGACGGTCCGGCCCACCAGCGCACGCGGTCGTTGCTGACGATCCGGAAGCCGAAGGTGTTGTCTACCTGGATGCCGCCCACATCGGCCTCCGCGTCGAAATCAGCGTCGAAGTCAAGGTTCTGCAAGGCGAGGCCGACGTTGAGGCGGTAGTTGAAGACCCCCGGCCCCAGGGGGGCGGTGTCCAGGGCGTAGCCAGTCGAAGCCAGCGCGGCATCGACGTCCTTGCTATCGTCTCGATCATCCCACTCGAACTCTCCGGAGCCACCCCCGATTTCAAAATAAAAGCCGTGTCCAGTGCCGGCGGCGAAAAGAGGCGCGGGGGCGAGCAGGGCGGCGGCGACCCCGGCACAGAGCCACTGGTTGCGTCGATGCATGTGAACCTCCTTGGAATAGGGCCGGTGTGGTTGATTGCCGAAGCGGCACTAGTGGGAAGGGCGCCGGACGGCATCATAGCGCGCCGCCGACATCAGGTGTAGTCCTCCCGGGCTGGGCATGTGGGCCCCGGGTGTCGCGAGGCGTCACCCTCGCTGGAAAGCCTCGATCTCCAGGGTCAGCTCGGCGCGGCAGATATCGGCCTGCACGCCGAGCAAACGGGCATCGGGCCACTCCCGCCGCAGGCGTGCCTCAACCCGCGGCCACTCCGCCGGATCGCGGACATAGACGCGCAGGGCGCTGGACGGGCCGAAGCGGGCCAGGCCGGGCCGGCCGAGACGCTGCGCCGCCTCACCCAGCAGGGCATGGAGATTGAGCAGGGTCTCCTCGAGCTGGGCCGGGGTGTCGTGGGGGTGCCGCGTGGCATGACCGACGATGCTGGCCGTCCCCGATACAAACAGCCCCTGTTCGCCGCCGCGCATCGGGATCGCCAGGGCGCGCGCGAACGAGGGGCTGCGCGGCCCGTACTGGCGGGGGTAGCGGTAGGCGGCCACTTGGCGGGGGTTCTCCAGCGGTGTCCCCGGATTACGGCCAGCCAGGCAGTGGACGAACAGGTGCCGGCCGGCGCTGCCCACGGCGGAGGCCGCGCACAGCTGGTCCTCGTCGATCCCCTCCCGCTCGAGCCCGCGGGCCCGCCCCAGGCAGAATCGGCGGTAGCGCTCAGCGTCGCCGCTGCCCTGGTTGATGGCCGGCACCACGTGCCAGGCGCGCAGCAGGTGGGGGTAGCCCAGATCGCGGGCGTGCTGGAGCAATTGTCGGTAGGCCGCTTCGGCCGGCGGTGCCGGATCGGTCTCCGGCCCGCACGCGCGGGCCCAGCTGAGCATGAGCAGGTGGTCGTCGGCTACCCAGCCCGCCTCGCCGTCGCTTCCGTACCGGACGGATGCCCCGGCGCGCCACCCCTCGGCGGCCAGATCGCCGCCAAGCCAGGGCAGCTCCGTGGCCAGGGCCGGCGGCTGCGCCGTGGCGTCACCGGCGAAATCGAAACGGCCAAGCTCGCTGCGCGCATCCGAGCCCCCGGTTACGGTGAGCTGCGGCGAGCGACCCGCGGTCGGTGTCCAGTCATCGGCTTGAACCCGCATGGTGATGGGCGCTAACTTCCGTCGCCTGCGTTAACAGGGCCAAGGTTTTTTGGCTAGTCTTGAACCGGGACAGGGTAACACTGAAGGCCCGCGCCGACGACGGCGGGGCCGTCGTGGATGGAGATCGATGACCCGACTGCCGCTGCTCGAACGGGGTCTGGATGAGGTTCTGGCACGCCGGGGCGGGGAGCCCGTGGCGGTCCGGAGCTTCCTGGGCGAGGTGGAACGGCTGGCAGCGGAGCTGCCGGCACGCCGCTATGCGGTCAACCTGTGCCGCGACCGGTATCGGTTCAGTGTCGCGTTTGCGGCCGTGATGCTAGCCGGGCAGACCAACCTGCTGCCCGCAAACCGTCTCGATACCACCATCCGGGAGGTTCTTAGCCGTTACCCGGATGCCTACGTGCTCAGCGACGACCCGGAGGACCGCGACTGGCCGGGGGCGGTTATCGTGGGGCCAGATCGGCAGACGCGGGCTGCCACCGCCATCCCGCAGCTGGATGCGCGTCACCTGGCGGCGGTGGTGTTCACCTCGGGCAGCACGGGGGCATCGAAGGCCGTCGAGAAGCCGTGGTCCACCTTCTATGAAAGTACTCGGATCAATGCCCGGGAAATGGGGCTGGTCGGGCGAGATGAGCCGATCAGCGTCATCGCCACGGTTCCGCCCCAGCATATGTATGGGCTGGAGACGTCGGTGCTGATGGCGCTTTTCGGTGACGTTGCCATCAGCAACGAGCGGCCGTTCATGCCCGCGGATGTGGCAAGCGCGTTGACTTCGGTACCCTCGCCGCGGGTGCTGGTCAGCACCCCGGCCCATCTGCGCGCCCTGGCCGATCCGCAGCTTACGTTGCCCGCCATTGAACGGATCTGGTCGGCCACGGCACCGCTGGACCCGCACTTGGCCGGCAGCATCGAGCGGCTGCATGGCACCCGGGTGGGCGAGATCTACGGCTGTTCCGAGCTCGGGAGCCTGGCCAGGCGGTTGCCGGCGCGGGATCCCACCTGGGCGTTGTTCCCTGAGTTCGAGTTGCACACCGAGCCCGCCGGGACGCGGGTGGGCGCAGCGCACCTGCCGTGCTCGTTCCTGCTGCAGGATCGGCTCGAGCTGGACGGCCCAGGGCGTTTCCGGATCATCGGGCGCGACGAGGATCTGGTTAACGTCGCCGGTAAGCGCGCGTCGCTCGCGGAGCTGAATCAGGCACTGCTGCGGACCCCGGGCGTGGAGGACGGTGTTCTGTTCGAGCCGCCCGAGGCCGAGGCGAATGGCGCGCAGCGCCTCGCTGCACTGGTGGTGGCGCCGGGGGTCGACGCCCCAGCGATTCGAAGGTCGCTGCGCCAGGAGATCGACGAGGCGTTCCTGCCACGTCCGATCCGCCGGGTGGAGGCGCTGCCGCGCAACGAGACGGGTAAGTTGACGCGCCAGGCCCTGCTCGACCTATTTGCCCGCTCGGCCTCCCCGGAGGAGAAGAGCTGAGCGCCCGGCCGGCGTTCTCAGAGGGTCTCTCCCGGGGCGAGGGATCGCATCTCGTGCCGGTAGTGCCAGCCGCCGGCGCCGTGAATCGGCGTAACCGAGAAGATCACTTCGCTGTCTGGCCCTTCCCCGCCGCGCAGCGCTGCCGTGTCTCCTTTGAGTCGCGTCCCGGCGATATCCAGTTCACTGCCGCTGGCCTCGATGGCGACGTCACCGGTCAGGCTCCCGGCGGTGAGCATGACCTCGCTGTCCTCGGCGCGCAGCGCAGTGCTGCCGCCGTTAAGCTGCGGATTCGTCAGCGCGACCTGGGATCCGCGGATGTGCACCTCGCGCGCAGTGATGTCCTCCAGGGTGACCCGTTGGCAATTGTCGATCCGGATGGTGTCGTAGCGGCCAGCGATACGCTTACCGTGCTCGTCCTGACAACTGAACGTCGCCTCTCCGGGGGTGTTGTCCGGCGGCTCCCGCGGGGTTGAGCGACGGTCCTGCTTTAGGCGTTGCTGTACCGCCTTCAGGAAGGCCTCGGGAGCGTCGAGCATGGGTGCATGACCAGCCTCCGG
Organism: Halorhodospira sp. M38; assembly: GCF_022227985.1. Classification (NCBI taxonomy): domain Bacteria; kingdom Pseudomonadati; phylum Pseudomonadota; class Gammaproteobacteria; order Chromatiales; family Ectothiorhodospiraceae; genus Halorhodospira; species Halorhodospira sp. M38. The sequence continues at coordinate 125,021 of NZ_JAJNQP010000002.1, read as the reverse complement.
GAAGACCTCCAGATCGCCGCCCGATGGCAGCCCGGCGAGCAACTGACCGGTTCGCACGGGCGTAATCCGATCACGCGCTCCCCAAAACACGCTGGTCGGGACCGCATGCTCGTGCAGCGTGCGGCTGAAGTCCGTCTCCACCAGGGCGAGGGCGGCAATGCGCGTGGGGTCACTGCGCAGGGCCACCCGGCGGCCGGGCGCCGAGAGTAGGATCTCACCGGCGTCCGGAATCTGCCTCATCAGTTGCCGGATCACCTGTCCGCCGGTACGGTCGAGCCAGCGGTCGGTGCCCCAACCGTCGTTCTCACTCCACGGGGTGCGGGCCAGAAAACTGGTGTAGGCCGCCTTGTGCAGGATCCCGGCGGCACTGGAGATCAGCAGGTGCTCCACGTTGTCCGGGTGCCTGGCGGCGTAGCGCAGGGCGATGGCGCCGCCCAGGGAGTGGCCGAGCAGGAAGACCGGCGGGTCCGCTAGCTCCGAGATGACATGGTCGAGCACCCGGACGTACTGATCCGGCCCATACAGGTGATTACCCCGGGTGGAGGCGCCAAAACCTGGTAGATCAAAAGCGATCAGACGGTAATCCTGGCTGAGTCCTTCACTGATCTCCTTCCAGGCAGCCCCGCCGCGCTTATCAATGCCGTGCACGAGGACAAGGGTGGGCGCGTCCTCCGGGCCGCCCTGATAGGTCTGGAGTGTGCCGTCGAAGACGGGGTCCTCGATCGGCTGGCCCTTAAGACCCGGCAGGGTGAGGGGGTCGCCGGGCGCGTTTCGTGCGTCTGCCGGTGCGTTCAGCAGGAGAGCGACGGCAAGCACGCCGAGCAGGTCAATCAGTCCCCGCGGGATGTTCCTTGGCATCAGAGGCCTCCTCGTGTGCATCCCGGGCCGGTGATCACTCGTCCACCGGCTCACTGCGGCGGACGCGGTCAAGCATGGCCCGGTTCCGGGTTAGACGCGCGTAGAGGGCACCCGTCTCATACCAGTGCAGTAGGTAGGCCTCGGCCAGGAGTTTGCCCGGTGCGGTGTCCTGGCGGCCCCAGTGCGGTGCGGCAGGGCAGGGGGTTACCGGTAGTCCCAGATTGCGTGCCATCGCGCTGGCACGGGCCAGATGGTAGCGGTTCGTCACGATCAGGCAGCGCTGCTGCCCCGGGTACGGGCGGATCAACTCCCGGGCACGTTGAAAGTTCTCCAATGTGTGGCGGGAATCCTCCTCCTGCACGATGCGCCAGGCGGGGATATGGTGCTGTCGGTGGAGGAATTCGGCGCCTGCCGCGGCCTCGGAGCGTTGCGCGGGGTCGGTGATGCCGCCGAGTAGCAGCAGGCGCGCCTCGGGGAACTGATTCGCCAGTCGTGCGGCCCGATCGAGACGCGTCTTGAAATCCGCCGACAGGGCGATCCCCTCACGGCTGTGGCCGGGAACGATGATCCAGGCGCAGCGGTCTGGAAGCGCGGGGCGACCGCTCCCGATGATCAGGACGCGGATCAGCTGCACCACGAGCAACAGGCCGGCGGAGAGGAGCAGCAGGAGATTGGCGAGGGCGAAGGTCTGCAGGGCGCTGCGGTCCCACTCGACTCGGTGCGGCATCCTTCACCTCGGTTGTTGGCTCAGGCTGCGCAGCAGACCCGCCGGATTCAGCCCGCTGCGGACCAAGTGGCCGGCAACCATTCGGATGATGCGCAGGGTGTCGACCGCCGGCCGGTAGTGGCTCGGGCGTGCGTCGGCGCGATAGATTGCGCGGATGGGCACGGAGCGCACACTGTATCCCAGCTTAGCGGCGCGGATCAGGGCTTCGCTCTCGAACACGAAACTGCGGTGGGGGTCGCAGGGGAGATCCAGCTGGCGGAGCAGCGTGGCCGGATAGACCCGGAATCCGGATTGCGTATCCAGGATCGGGTAGCCAGCGGCCCACGAGATCCAGAAGTTCGCATTGCGGTGGGCGAACAGGCGCAGCGGTGGAATCTGCTCGCGGTCCAGCACCCGTGCGGCCATGATCACGCTGCCCGGTTCCTCCCGGGCGGCGTCGAGCAGTCGGGGGAGTTCCGCGACCGGGTGCTGACCATCGGCGTCGAGGGTGACGACGGCGTCCGCGCCCCTGCGCAGGGCTTCCTGGAACCCTCGGTGCAGGCTCCAGGCCTTACCCTGGTTGCGGGGGTTGCGCAGGACGGTGACCGGCACGGAAGCGAGCGCCTCCGGTGTCCGGTCCGAGGAGCCGTCGTCCACCACGATGACCGGGCACTGGCGGGCGGTCTCCGCGGCGATCTCTGCGACGGTGTCGCCATCGTTGAATGCGGGTATCAGAGCGAAAAAGCGCATGGCTGCTGCTGCTCTCCCGGAGTCATGGTCTGCCGACCACGGTCGCCGTCCCGGTTGCCAGGCAGTGACCCTGAGTCTCGATGCGAAAATCGTAGATGAGACTGCCCATCTGGGCGAACTGTTGGGTGACCTCGATCTCCAGATCACCGGCGAGGTCGCTCAGGGTCGCCCGGGTGAAAATCAGGTCGCGGGCCCCGGCAAGCAGTCCCTGACCGAGCTGCTGACCTTGCCGTGCCGCGAGCAGGCCGCCGTGAATGGCCATGGCCTGAGCGCCGTATTCCAGAGCGTGCCAGATGCTTAGCCGACCGTCGCGCGCCAGTGGATGGTCCGCTTGCCGGTGCGACCAGCAGCGTGCCTGTAGCCTTGTCTCGTCCCAGGTCTCGACGCGATCGATCAGGCACATGTCCCCGGCATGCGGCATCAGTCTCTCGACGTCGGATCGCTCCAGCGGGAGGGGGTGATCAGTCATGGTCCAGCTCGTCGTTCCGCCAGTAGTCGTAGAAATTGAACCAGTTGTAGGGCGCATTGCGCGCATGCGCTTCGAGTCGATCCGCGTACCGCTGGATCACCCGCTGTACGGTTTCCGGCGCATCGATCCGGTCGACCTCGTCCTGCCCGACCAGCCATTCAAGGTGTATGTCGTACCGATTCCCGCCGCGATAGATGCCAAAAAACAGGATGATGGGTTTACGGGTCCGGGCAGCCAGGTGAAGCGGGCCCGTGGGCATGCGGGTGGGGTGGCCCATAAAGTGGCAGTTGACTGTACGCCGGCGCGAGGGATCGTCGGTTTGAAGCAGGCGGTCTCCGAGCAGCGCTACCGTGCCCCCGTCGTCCAGCCACTCCTTGGTGCGCAGCAGGGTCTGCGGTGTCCCCAGGGGGATGACGGTCTGCGCCATCTGCGGATTGAGCGCATCCAGCAGGCGCACGATCAGCTGCCCGGAGTCGTAATGCATCAGTACGCGCAGTCGCAGGTCGCCGTACTGCAGGCCAACGGCTCGCAGCGCATCAAAACTCCCGAAGTGGGCCCCAAGCATCAGCGCGCCGTGCCCGCCGTCCAGGTGGTCGCGTACACCGGGGTCTATGTGTAGGCGCAGATCGAATCGCTGGAGATCCCCCCGGGTAAAATAGACACGGTCCAGGATCACGGCGGCGAAGGTGTAGAAATGCCGAAAGACGTGGCCGAGGTGCGGTCGTTCAAAGCCCGCTCTGCGCAAAAACTGACGTGAGGCCTGGCGGGCGTGCCCGGCAGTGAGCAGGAAATACAGGGTGATCGCCGGTAGCAGCGAGCGTGCAAAGGGGCGCCCGACGCGCAGTGCGATCCAGCGGATGGTACGCAGCGCCAGCGGGGATCCGCGCTCCTGCAGGTTTTGCCACTGCCCGGTCATGGGCGAGCGGGCGCCGCCCGGGAAGAGGGAGCGTCGGCTGCGGGATCGAGGTCGATCTGACCGTCGACGACCGCGTGCCCCCCCGCGAGGCAGCGGAAACGGATCTGGTGTCCCTTTCGCGCCCCGTGGATCTGAACCTCCTGGCCGGGGCGGACCATCGCCGAGAACTTCAGGCGGCGTATGCGGGCGGTGTGGAGTGGCCCGGTGCCGAATTCCGCCAGGTACGACATGGCGTGATCGATCAAGACCGAGCCGGGCACGATCGGTTCGCCCGGGAAGTGTCCCGGGAGCGATGGGTGCTCCGGCGGGATTGAGAACGTCCCGAGCAGTTGGAGATCAGCGGTTTGCAAGGGTGGCTCCTTACCTCCGGCGGCAGCGCAAGAGCGTGTGCCCGACCCCGATCGGCTCCTCTTCGTGGTCGATCATCAATCCGGCTTCGTCGATCAGGCGACCGAGCGTATCCCGCGGGTAGAAGCGGCTGGTTCCGTTGACCATGCACGTGAAGTAGAGGGATACGGCGTTGAGGCTGAATCGGGCCGCTTCATGGATCTGCCGATCGGGGCAGAGTTCGACGATGTAAAGGCGGGTTTCGGGATCCATCGCACGGGCGGTCCGGCGCAGCAGTGCCACGATCTCCTCCGGCGGGAAACAGGCCAGGAGCTGGCTCATGACGATGGCATCGGCGCCTCCGGGCAGCTCCCGGCTGTTGTCTCGCAGGTCCGTCGGGTGCAGGTGGGCCCGGTCCGCCTGGCCGGCCGCTTCGAGAGCCTCACGGGCCATCTGCAGTGGACCGGGTAGGTCGAGCAGCGTCATGCAGGCTTCCGGGTCGCGATCGAGGTAGCGCAGCGCCAGGCGTCCGGTGTTTGCGCCGACGTCCATGACATGCCTTGGGGCATCCCGGGCGAGGCGTTCGACCAGATCGCGGAAGGCGTGCTCGGAGTAATAATGATCGAAGCGGAACCAGCTGCCGGCTGCAGGCTCTTCGAGTTCGTGCAGGCCCTCGTAGAGCGTCGACCAGTCGCCCAACGCCGTGAGTCCAGCCGGCCGGCCTTCGCGGATCGCTGTCTCCAGGGCGGGCAGTCCATGGCTGGCGAAGTCCCGCGTGAAATCCATGTTAACCCGGGTCATTGGGTCATGGAGCAGGATGTGCCCCAGGGGGGCCAGGGTGCAGGCCTCCTCCTGCTCGCTGAGGATCTCAAGATCCTGACCGAAGTCGACCAGTACCGCGACCGCGTACTCGCTAAGGCCGGTATCGCGGGCCAGCTCGGCCCGGGTGAGCCCCTCGGCACCGGCGTTCTCCAGACTGCTCAGCAGTCCCGTGTCGCGCATGGTCGTTGCCGCAAAGAAGGCAAATGGCGCAAAGGCGAGCATTTGCGCCCTGGACATGGCCTCTCCGGCCGGCAGACGGGTGTTCGACTTTCGTTTCATGGTAGTGGTCCGGCGCGGCTGGCCGGTTTCGGGGCCGGCCGTTGATGGTTCCGAAAAGCGTGTCAGCTTAGGCGTCGCCAGTCGATCCGTGCAACCGCCCGCCAGAAGGCGAGGGGGTCTTCGGGCCACCCGAAGCGAAGGCAGCGCACAAGGTATTCACCGACCATCGCGCCGGCGATCACGAGATAGTTGATGATATTGGCGAACAGGGACCAGGTCTGGGGGGAAGCCCCAAGCAGCAGCAGAAGGATAGTGTTCAGGGTCAGGGCGCTGCAGAGCAGGGTCCACAGCCAGGTAACGGTGCGCATGTAACGTCGTTCCGCACTGCTGTGGCGGTCGCCGACAATGGCCGTGGCAATCTGTTCGACCAGGGGCTGGCGCCCCGCGAGCAGTGTGCGGCCGAACATCCACGCAACAGTCATGGGGAGCAGTATGGGGGGCGCGTAGAGCGCGACGGGGTGGGCAAGTAGCAGGTCCGCCAATGCGGCGCCGAAGAGAAGCGCCACGGCCGCCAGACTACCGGGGGCTGGTCCCCCGCGCAGATAAAGCGTCAGTGCGGCCAGCACCGCCAGGCCGAGCAGGCTAGCGCTCTCGAAGCCTGCACGGATCATGGCGTGGGACCAGAGGGGGTAGAGGAGCAGGGGGAGCGCCGCTGCAACGGGGCGCTGCAGCGGCGGCCGGTTATCGGGTCCGGTGTTGATCGACATACTTGGCGAGCGAGCGCAGGGAAAAGAAGACCTGCTGATTGTCCGCGTCGTCGGCGCGCAGCTGCACCCCGTAGCGGCGGGAGACCTCCATGGCGATCTCGAGTGCGTCGATCGAATCCAGGCCGAGGCCGTCTCCGAACAAGGGCGCCTCCGGTTCGATGGCGTCTGCGTCGACATCGAGATTGAGGGCCTCCACGAGGGCCTCGGCAAGCTCCTGCTCTGTTTGCGTGCGCTCTGACATGGTGTTCCTAGGGTGTCCTGATGGGGGTTGTCGGGGTGGTTGCGGCCCGGGGGGCCGGGCCGGCCGGGAATGCCCGGCCGGCCCCGGGTCCACGGTAGCGCGCAAGCTTAGCGTCATGCGAGGCCCGCTTCAATGCGGGGGCAGCATCTCCCCGAGCGTTGGCGCAGGGGCGGGGGCGGTTGCGATACCCTCCCGCCCCGCGGCTTGAGCGGGACTGTCCGTCACGGCGGAGTTTGTATTAACCTTCCGCGGCCCCGTATTGGGACATTTTCTTGAATTGGAGGACGAGGATGGCTGGTCGACACAGGTTGTTCCATTGGGGTCTGCCCGGACTGCTCCTGCTGCTCAGCGGCTGCACCCACCATGTCGCCTTCGACGACATTGATTACACGGTGGATCAGGAGCCGCGGGAAGAGCCAACGGAGGTTGTCATCACGGAGGAGCAGCGGTCCGCCGAGGTGCCGGTGCGCTCCGGAATGGCCGGGTTCGCCCATTCGTGGGTTGCGTTTCCAGGGGAAATGCTCGTGCAGGTTGCCGAGGTTGAGGTGCCGCAGGTGTTCTCGGACTCGCAGCTTGTCACCGAGCCGAGCGGCGCGGAAGACAGATATCAGCTGTTTCTGGAGGTCCCGTATTACAGCTTTTCCAATCACCGCGCGACGGTTCGAATGCGGGCCGAGCTGCTCGATGCGGACAAGGAACAGCTTCTGGATCAGACCTACGAGAACCGGGGTGATACCTATGGCGCAAGGATGTTCTGGGGTGGCGCCTTTGGCATGAAGTCGGCCATGCGTAATTCGTCCCTTGAGGCTTATCAAGCGAATTTCGAGCAGCTCCGCGCGGATCTGGAAGAGGCCCTGGACGAGTGAGGTGGTGCGGCGGGCGCGTTGACGGTTGTACAGGGGGCTTGCTAGCCTCACCTCGCACTCAAGCGCCCTAAGTGCAACCCCCGCGAAATCGCGCAACCCGTGGTGCATGAGCCATGAGCCCGCCGCACGACCTGGAGCTGGGCGACCGCGCGCGCACCCTGCTCCGCACGCTGGTGCGTCGCTACATCGACAGCGGCAGGCCGGTCGGGTCGCGCAGCCTGGCCCGTGAAGCCGGGCTGTCCGTCAGCCCAGCCACGGTGCGCAACGTGATGGCCGACCTCGAGGAATTGGGCTATCTGGTCTCGCCGCACACCTCGGCCGGTCGGGTGCCGACCGATCGGGGCCTGCGCTTCTACGTCGACTGCCTGCTCCAGGTCCAGCCCATCGAGGGCGACACCGTCGAACAGCTCCGCCGGCGTCTGGTTCGCGACCGGGAGGAGGGGGCGGAGGAGCTGGCCGACTCCGCCTCGGACCTGCTCTCGCAGTTGACCCGGCTGGCCGGTGTGGTGACCCTCCCGCGCTGCGACTGGGCGGTGCTGCGCCACGTGGAGTTCCTGCCGCTGTCCGACCGTCGCGTGCTAGCGATCCTGGTGATCAATGAGCGGGATGTGCAGAACCGCGTCATCCGCACCGAGCGCGACTTCTCCGAGGCTGAGCTTCAGCGCATCGCCAACTACCTCAATGCGGAGTTCGCCGGCGTAGAGCTGCCGCGCGTGCGCCAGCGCCTGCTCGCCGCCATGCAGGCCGATCAGCAGCGGCTCGACGAACTCATGCGCTCGGCGGTGGAGGTCGGCGAGAAGGCCCTGGCGGAGGAGCAGGACGACGAGGGGTACGTGGTCGCGGGTCAGACCAATCTGATGGAGTTCGAGGAACTCTCCGATGTGGACCGGCTGCGCCAGCTGTTCGAGGCCTTCACGCAGAAGCGTGACATCCTCCACCTGCTCGATCGCTGCGCGCGGGCCGATGGCGTCCAGATCTACATCGGCCAGGAGGCCGGTTACGAGGTCTTCGACGGTCTCTCGCTGGTGACGGCCCGTTACGGGGTCGCCGGTGAGGCGGCCGGGGTGCTCGGGGTGATCGGGCCGACCCGCATGGCCTACGACCGGATCATTCCGATCGTCGACATCACCGCCCGATTGGTCGGCTCGGCCTTGAATCCGCCGCGCTAGATCCCCACACCTGTGTCCAGGCAGGAGGCAGTGCACCCGGTGGCCGCGCTTGGGGCGCCCGGTGATGGGCTGCCAGTAACCGTTTTCCGGCTCAATCCAGCGGAGCAGCCATATGACTGATAACCAGCGACAGAGCACGACCGAGGAGCAGCCCGAGGTGCGCGGCGACGCGCAGGCAACCGCCGAGGCGTCGGAGCAGAAGCACACCCGTCAGGCCTCGGAGGCGCTCGAGGGCGAGCTCCAGAGCGGCGAGTCGGCGAGCGAGGGCGCCGCGGCGGACGAGGCCGGTACCAGCGCCGAGGACCTGGAGCAGCGTATCGAGGAACTCGAGAACGCCCTTGCTGACGCCGAGCGGAAGGCCCAAGAGAACTGGGATCAGGTGCTGCGCATGCGCGCCGAGCTGGAGAACGCGCAGCGCCGCGCGGAAAAGGATGTCGACCAGGCCCGGCGGCAGGGGCTCGAGAAGGTCTGCGGCGATCTCCTGCAGGTCAAGGACAGCCTGGAGATGGGCGTTCAGGCGGCCGAAGACGCCGAGGCCGATCGCGAGAAGCTCCTCGAGGGCTCGCAGTTGACCCTCAAGATGCTCAATAAGGTCTTCGAGCGCTTCGAGATCGAGGAGATCAACCCGCTGGGCGAGCGTTTCAACCCCGACTACCACGAAGCTATGGCGACGCAGCCCAGCGAAGAGCAGGAGCCGAACACCGTGCTCCACGTGGTGCAGAAGGGCTACCGCCTGCAGGATCGCCTGCTGCGCCCGGCACTGGTGGTGGTGGCCAAGAAGGCCGACGGCAGTGCGGGCAGCGGTGGCTCGGTGGACGAGACCGCCTAAAGGCACGCGATTCGGCGCGATTCAAACCGGGCCCTTGAAAAAGCCGATGGGGCACCGCACTTAAGGGGCAGAAGGCAATCAGGCCCGGACAGATTCAACGGTTAGCAGGAGCGAATTATGGGTAAGATCATCGGCATCGACCTGGGCACGACCAACTCGTGCGTGGCGGTCATGGAGGGCAATAAGACCCGCGTGATCGAGAACGCGGAGGGCGATCGGACCACCCCGTCGGTGGTGGCTTTCGCCGAGGATGGCGAGGTGCTCACCGGCGCCCCGGCCAAGCGGCAGTCGGTCACCAACCCGGAGAACACCATCCATGCGGTCAAGCGCCTGATCGGCCGGCGCTTCGACGAGGATGTCGTCCAGCGCGACATCAAGGAGATGCCGTACAAGATCGTCAAGGCGGACAATGGCGACGCCTGGGTCGAGGCGCAGGGTAAGAAGATGGCGCCGCCGGAGGTCTCGGCGCGCACCCTGCAGAAGATGAAGAGCACCGCCGAGGACTACCTGGGTGAGGAGGTCGCCGAGGCAGTGATCACCGTCCCGGCGTACTTCAACGACTCCCAGCGCCAGGCCACCAAGGATGCCGGCAAGATCGCCGGACTCGAGGTCAAGCGCATCATCAACGAGCCGACGGCGGCGGCGCTGGCCTACGGCCTGGACAAGGAGGGCGGCGACAAGAAGGTCGCGGTCTACGACCTGGGCGGCGGCACCTTCGACGTGTCGATCATCGAGATCGCCGAGGTCGACGGCGAGAAGCAGTTCGAGGTCCTCTCCACCTCCGGCGATACCTTCCTGGGGGGCGAGGATTTCGACAAGCGGATCATCGACTACCTGATCCAAGAGTTCAAGAAGGACCAGGGCATTGACCTCGGCCAGGATCACCTGGCGCTGCAGCGCCTGCGCGAGGCGGCCGAGAAGGCCAAGGTGGAGCTCTCCTCGAGCCAGCAGACCGAGATCAATCTGCCCTACATCACCGCGGATCAGAGCGGTCCGAAGCACATGGCCATCAAGCTCACCCGGGCCAAGCTCGAGTCGCTGGTCGAGGACCTGGTCGAGCGCACCATCGAGCCGTGCAAGACCGCGCTCAAGGACGCAGGCCTGGCGGCCAGCGACATCCAGGACGTGATCCTGGTCGGTGGCCAGACGCGGATGCCGAAGGTCCAGGAGAAGGTCAAGGATTACTTCGGCAAGGATCCGCGCAAGGACGTCAACCCGGACGAGGCCGTGGCCGTGGGTGCAGCGATCCAGGCCGGTGTGCTCGGCGGTGACGTCAAGGACGTTCTGCTGCTCGACGTCACGCCGCTGTCGCTGGGCATCGAGACCCTCGGTGGCGTGATGACCAAGATCATCGAGAAGAACACCACCATCCCCACCAAGGGGACGCAGACCTTCTCGACCGCCGAGGACAACCAGACCGCCGTGACCGTCCACGTCCTGCAGGGCGAGCGGGAGATGGCCAAGGACAACAAGTCCCTCGGTCGTTTCGATCTGACCGACATCCCCCCGTCGCCGCGCGGTGTGCCGCAGATCGAGGTCGCCTTCGACATCGACGCCAACGGCATCCTCAACGTCTCGGCCAAGGACAAGGCCACCGGCAAGGAGACCGGCATCGAGATCAAGGCCTCCTCCGGGCTGACCGAGGACGAGATCGAGCGTATGGTCAAGGAGGCCGAGGAGCACGCCGAAGAGGACCGCAAGCAGCGCGAGCTGGTCGAGGCGCGCAACCAGGCCGAGAACATGATCCACTCGACCCGCAAGACGCTTTCGGATCTCGGCGAGCAGGTCGGCGATGCCGAGAAGCAGGAGATCGAGAGCGCCATCAGTGAGCTCGAGCAGGTCAAGGACGGCGAGGACAAGGAGGCCATCGAGCAGAAGACCCAGGAGCTGGCGACCAAGGCCGGCGAGCTGGCGCAGAAGGCGTACCAGCAGTCCGGTGGCGGCGAAGAGGCCTCCGCGGGTGCGGGCTCCGGCGAGGCCGCGTCGGGCGAGCAAAAGGAGGACGTGGTCGACGCCGACTTTGAAGAGGTCAAGGACGAGGACGGCAACTCCCGCAAGTGAGCCGCAGCCGGGGGGGGGGGGGGGGGGGGGGGGGCCCCCCGGGCCCCCCCCCCGCCAGAGCGGAGGCGCAGGGTGGGACACCCTCCTGCGCCTTTGTCGTTACCGGGTGCTGAAACGCGGAGCAGCCTATGGCGAAGCGTGACTACTACGAGGTGTTGGGGGTCAACAAGAACGCCTCTGACGCCGAGATCAAGAAGGCCTACCGGCGCATGGCCCAGAAGTACCATCCGGACCGCAATCCGGGGGACGAGGAGTCGGCCGAGCGCTTCAAGGAGGTCAAGGAGGCCTACGAGGTCCTCTCGGACGCGCAGAAGCGCGCCGCCTACGACCAGTTCGGCCACGCCGGGGTGGATCCGTCCGCCGGCGGTGGCGGGCCGCGCGGCTACGGTGGTGGCGCCGGACCGGGCGGTCCCGATTTCTCGGATATCTTCTCCGACGTTTTCGGGGATATCTTCGGCTCCGGGGGTGGCCGCGGCGGCGGCCGCAGCCGGGCCTTCCGCGGTGCCGACCTGCGCTACACACTCGAGCTGAGCCTCGAGGACGCGGTGCGCGGTACCGAGGAGCAGATCCAGGTGCCCACCCACGTCGAATGCGACTCGTGCAAGGGCTCGGGCTCCCGGGCCGGCTCCAAGCCGCAGACGTGCCCGACCTGTAAGGGCCACGGCGACGTGCGCGTGCAGCAGGGATTCTTTTCCATCCAGCAGACCTGTCCGCGCTGCGGCGGCGAGGGCGTTGTGGTGACCGACCCGTGTCCCAAGTGCCGGGGCCGGGGTCGGGTCGAGGACCGCAAGACCCTCAGCGTGCGCATCCCCGCCGGCGTCGATACCGGCGACCGCATCCGCCTCTCCGGCGAGGGCGAACCGGGCGAGCGCGGTGGTCCGCCGGGTGACCTGTACGTCCAGGTCGCCGTGCGCGAGCATGAGTTCTTCGAGCGTGACGGGGCCGACCTGCACTGCCAGGTACCGGTGGACATCGTCACCGCGGCCCTCGGCGGCGAGGTTGAGGTGCCCACCCTCGACGGCCGCGTGAACCTGCGCATCCCGCCGGGGACCCAGCCCAACCAGGTGTTCCGCCTGCGCGGCAAGGGGGTCAAGCCGGTGCGCGGCAACCGCCAGGGCGACCTGCTCTGCCGGATCCACGTCGAGACGCCGGTCAACCTGACCAAGCGCCAGCGTGAGCTGCTCGAGGAGTTTCAGGCGACCCTGCAGGACACCGGAGGCAAGCACCATCCGCACACCTCGTCGTGGCTCGACAAGGTCAAGCGCTTTATCGAGGAGTGGCGGATATGAGCCTGGGCATCGGCATCATCGGGGCCGGCGGCCGCATGGGCCGTATGCTGATCGATGTGGTGCACCGGCAGCCGGGGGTGCATCTGGCCGCCGCCACCGACCGGCCCGGCGGCGAGGCCGTCGGTCGGGATGCCGGTGAACTCGCCGGGCAAGGGGCGGTGGGCGTGACCGTCGGGGACGACATTGCGGCCGCCGTGTCTGCCTCCGAGGCTGTGATCGATTTCAGCCTCCCCGAGGCGACGGAGGCGGTGACTGCTGCCTGTGCGCAGGCCGGCCGCCCGCTGGTACTGGGGACCACGGGCCTCGGCGAGGCCCAGCGCGAGGCGGTGCGGCAGCTCTCGGAGCAAGTGGCGGTCATGCACGCGGCCAACTATTCGACCGGAGTGACGCTGCTGACCGCGCTGGTCGAGCAGGCCGCCCGCGCCATCGGTGAGCACAGCGACATCGAGATCATCGAGGCCCACCACCGCCACAAGGTGGATGCCCCTTCGGGTACTGCGCTTCGGCTCGGCGAGGCGGCGGCCGATGCCTTGGGACGTGACTTGGGGCAATGCGCCGTCTACGGCCGCGAGGGCTACACCGGGGAGCGCGACCGGCGGGCCATCGGCTTCGAGACGATCCGTGCCGGCGACATCGTCGGTGAGCATACCGTGCTTTTTGGCGGGGACGGTGAACGGGTCGAGCTCACCCACAAGGCCTCGAGCCGCACCACCTTTGCCGTCGGCGCCCTGCGGGCCGCCACGTGGCTGGTGGAACAACCGCCGGGGCTCTACGACATGCGCGATCTGATCGGCGTGTGAAGGCCTGAGCACGGGGCGGCCGCTCGGCCGCTCCGTGCTCAGGCAGCCGAGCGCTTGGCGGGTAGCTCGGCCTGGTATCGGCGCAGGAAGTAGTCGATGGTCTCGGTGCGGATCTGGATCGATCCGCCGGGGCGGTTCTCGTCTAGGTCCTTGAAGCAGAAGTAGGGTGTTCCGGATTGCTCGATGATCGCCTCGATCACCGAGTAGATCGGGGCGTCGTGGCCGCACTTGAAGTTCGACAGCTCCACGGCCACCAAGTTGGGGTGGCGGGCGATGAACTTCGCCGCCCAGAGCTTGCGGGAGCTGTGCTCTGAGAAGTCGTGCTTCCAGACGTCGTCGATGGCCAGCGCCGAGCGCATGGCGCCGGCGCGCACCTCGGCGCCGAAGAGCTGCTCGAGCGTGGCCGGATCGCGGGGCAGGGCGTCCTGCCACAGGATCGGGTAGCCCTTGCGCTGCAGATCATCGAGGATGCCGTGGTTGATGCCCGGATCGTTGTGGTAGGGCCGGCCGAGGACCCCGATACCCACCCGTCCTTCCTGCTCCAGCCGCTGCAGCGTCTGCCGCTGTTCGGCCTCCATCCGCTCGTGGAAGGCGTGCAGGGCTGCCAGGCCCTGTTCCGCGGCGCCCCTTGACTCCCTGGCGCTGATGCCGAGTTCCTCTCCCCAGTCGGCGCGCATCTGTTCGGCACACAGCGCCGCGTCGTCCAGGTTGACCAGGGTCTTGCGGAAGCGGATCCCGTGCTCGGCGAACACGTCCCCCTCGCGGCGGAAGGCGGCGTGGGTGGCTTCGGCGGTGCCCGGCACCGTCGGGCACGCCTGGGCGGCGAGTGCGCCGTCCAGAGCGCCGGGCAGACTCTTGATCATCGGGAAGAAGATGTGGGTGAGCGGGCGCCGGCGGTGTTTGCGGGTAAGCAGGTTATGGACGTGCGGGATGCCGAGCTTGCTCGGGAAGCACGGGTCGATGCTGCCGCGGTTGGCGCCGCGACGGTAGAGTTCCGGATCGGTGTAGTCGGAGAAGACCAGCGCCCGTTCGGGGACGCCGAGCGCTGTGAAATAGCCGAGGAAGAAGGGCGCGCAGCTGTAGAGGTTCAGGACCCGGGGGATACCGATGCGCACCTGACGGCGATAGGCCATCGCCGCCCGGCGGCGGGCCGCAGGGCGGCCCAGCGGGCCGGGCAGGCGGGTCTGTGGCAGCGGGTCGGCGACCCCTTCGACCTGCGGGGTGCGGAAGACCTCGCGGGCGGCGCGGTCCAGGTGATTCGGATTGCGCTCGGCGTCGCGATCGAGCGCCGCCTTGATGCGCTGCATGGTGTCTTTGTCCTCGACCTCGCCCTGCTCGCAGGAGGCGATGATTACGCGCCGGAAACCGGGGGCCAGGGGGACCGAGGTCCGGGGTGGCGTATCGGCCCCGGTTGCCGGCTCGGTGACGTCGCCGGTGGCCACGTCGATGAAGGTCCGCAGGCAGAGGTTGCGGCAGAAACGACACCGTGTGCGCTCGTCGCGGATGGTGTGGTGTTGGAGGCGGCGCGCGCGTTCGAAGCCGATGAACGTCGAGCGGCGGTGCTCGCTGCGGTGCAGTCGGCGGGCCTCGAGCCCCGCGCCGATCGCCCCGGATTCACCGCAGTGGCGGTGCACGCGGATGTCACACTCCGCCCCCACCTGCCGGAAGCGCTCGCGCAGGTAGTCCACCTGTGCCTTCACGGCGGCGAGGTTGTGCTGCGTTCCCCCTTGTAAGACGAAACGCCGTCCCAGATCCGCCGGGTTGGGCTGCTGCGCCACATAGAGCCAGATGTTCTTCGGCAGGACCGCCGCCAGACCGGCGAGGATCTCGTGGCGCTGCCAGCCCTTGCGCTGGAAGTCGACGATGTCCGACTGCAGGAAGACCGCACAGCCGTGGTTGAACACGGGCATCGCCTCCGCGCTGAGCGCGGTCTCGGCGTAGTCCTCGAGCTCGATGCCAAAGGCGCGCGCGGTTGCCTGCAGGAAGTAGCCGTTGCCCGCCGAGCATTGGGTGTTGAGACGGAAGTCGCGGACCCGGCCGTCGCGCAGGAACATCAGCTTGATGTCCTGGCCGCCGACATCGACGATGCAGTCGGTCCCGGGGTGCTCTTTTTCGCAGGCGTGGGCGTGGGCCACCGTCTCGACGACCGCGGTATCCGCATGCAGCACGTCGCGCAGGATATCCTTGGCGTATCCGGTGGTGCCCACACCGAGGACTTCCAGTTCCGCCCCTTGGCGCAGGACGGCGGTCTCCAGTTCGGCGAGCAGGGCAACGGCGTCCTCGATGGGGTTGCCTCCGGAGAGTCGATAGGCCTTGGCGAGGACCTCGCCGTCCGGATCCAGCAGGACGCCCTTGGTGGAGGTGGACCCGGCGTCGATCCCCACATAGCCGGTCACCCTTTCGCCGGGGGAGAAGCGGGCCGGCTGCCAGGGTTGCGGCTGGAACTCGCGCAGAAACGTTTCCAGCTCGGCGGAATCCTGGACCAGGGGCGGTGCGCCGCCCGGGCGCCGCCCGCCGGTGCGCTGCTCCGTCAGCCAATCGTCCAGCACGCCCGGCCCCGGGTAGCGCCCGGCGTCCGGGTCATCGGCCAGCTCGCTGCGCCCGAACGCGACCGCGCCGAGCGCGGCGAAGTACTGGGCCTGCTCGGGGACGTGGACGGCTGCCTCCAGCGGCGCGTTCCAGTCGACGCCTCGCTCCTCCCAGAGGGCCTGGATGTGGCTTCGCCAGCACTCCTGAAGGCCGCGGATGTAGGTGTTCGGCCCGCCGAGCAGCAGCACCCGGGGGTGGAGGGTGTGGCCCCGGGTCAGGACGGAGAGGTTCTGCTGCACGATGGCCTCAAACAGTGAGGCCATCAGTTCCTCGGCGGCGACCCCCTGCTTCTGTAGGGAGTTGATATCGGTCTCGGCGAAGACCCCGCACTTCCCGGCCACCGGGTGGACGGTGTGGCCGACATAGCCCATGTCGCCGAGCCGCTCCGGCGCGATGGTCAGCTTGGCGGCGATCTTGTCGATCACGGCGCCGGTGCCCCCGGCGCACTTGTCGTTCATGGCCGGGATCTTGCGCTTGCTGCCGTCTTCCAGCGACTTGAAGACGATGATCTTGGCGTCCTGGCCACCGAGCTCGACCACGCTGCCGACGTCGGGGAAACGCGACTCGACGGCCAGCGACACGGCGTGGACCTCCTGCACGAACCGCGCCCCCAGGGCCCGGGCGACGCTGCCGCCCCCCGAGCCGGTGGTGAACAGCCGCAGGTTTTCGCGACGCGCCGCTGGGATGGCTGCCTCGATCCGGGCGAGGAAGTCACGCACGGTCTCCAGCTGGCGCGTTTCGTGGCGGCGATAGTCGTGCCAGAGCAGTGTATCGTCGGCACCGTCGATGACGACGGCCTTGACCGTGGTGGAACCGACGTCCAGGCCGACCAGGATCGGGGCGTGATCAGCGGGGCTGGGCATGACGGGGCTCCCCGGGCTGGTGCTCGGTGGCGGCGTGGCGGGGCGAGTCCGGGTGGCTGGCCATGCGATCGGCCAGGTGATGGACGAACCGTGCCGCCCGGCAGATCGCCCCGCCGGTTTGGGGGATCGGGTAGAGCGGGCTGCGCAGCTGCGGGCGTTCGGCGATGTAGGCGCGCAGCGTGTCCAGGTCGGTGCCGCGGGCGGTCAGGGCGTCTTGGAACTCGTTGCGGGCGGACTCGCGCGCCTCGCCCAGCGCCATCTGTGCCCGCGAGTAGGCGTTGATCTCGCCCTCGCCGGAGGTCTCGATGGGCAGGAAGCGGATATCCGGATAGTCGGCCTGCACGGCTGCCTGGGCCCCGTCGGACTGGGTCGAGGGCATGCAGCCGAAGGGCTTGAGCGAGAGGGTCATGTGCGCCAGACGGTTGCGGTGGTAGTAGAGCGTCTTGGCCACCTCAAGGTGTCCCTCGCCACCGGTGATGCGCGGGTGGTAGTAGGGGCGGCCGAGACGCTCCAGGGTGCGCTGGTCGGCCAGCGGGGCTGCACAGTTACCGAGGGCGGCGCGCATGCGGTCGTACTCGCGATGGAGGAGCCGGCCGATCTGCTCGATCAGCCAGTGGCGCAACCGTGTGGTGGTGGCCCGCAGTAGGGCGCGGCCCGTCCGGACGTGAGCCGCCGCCTCGGCCGCCCGGGCCTCATCGAGCTGGCCGTGGAGCCCGTGGCGCATGTAGTCGACCCATCCGGCGACCGGTTCCACCTGGATCTCGGCGCCTTCCCCCTCGAGAAACTCGAACATGCGGAAGTTGCCGTCCCCCTCGGTGGTCTGCGCCCAGAACTCGCCGGTGACCTTCACCAGGGGACGCGGGCGCAGGTAGTCCACCTCGAAACCCGCTTCGATGATCCTGCGACAGCGGGACAGGGCGGCGGTGCAGGTCGAATCCCGCAGGCGGGTGAGCAGGCGGGCGGCATCCTCGGCACTGGACAGGGGGGTCACGGCGGCCAGCAGCCGGGCCGTGGCCGTCACCCGGGGATGCGGCCGTCCCTGGCCGAGCGCCCGCTCGCACTCGCTCAGGCAGGCCTTGAAGGTCCGTTCGGCCGCGGAGCTATCGGTAGCGTAGGGGCGCGCCCGGTAGAAGACGGCATTGAGCACGTCGGCCATGAACAGGGCGTCGAGCACGGCGATGTAGAGACCAAGGTCCACGGAGAGTCCGTCTCCGTAGCCCTCGTCCGGGTGGCCATCGCCGCCGCCCTTCTTGTCGAAGGCGATCACCCGGAACCCCGGATAGCCGGCCTTGGCCAGGGCCTGCCGGTACTGCGCCTCGTACATCCCGAAACGGCAGGGCCCGCACGAGCCCGGCGTGACGAAGACGTACCGGTCCGTAACTTCGTCCCGCGCGAGGTTGCGCTCGGCTCGGCGCCGTTCGAGGTGGTTGATCAGGGCGCCGGCGACGAAGTAGACCGGATTGCACTGGCCGTTGTTGCAAAGCTCCCGGCCGGTCTGCAGATCGCCGCGCTCCGGCGTGGGGATCGCCTCGGCATGGTAACCCAGACCCCGCACGGCGGCGGTGAGCAGCCGATCATGAGCGACGCTGAGACTGCCGAAGAGCAGGGTGACCCGGTCCCGTTCCTCGCGGGTGAACGGCCGCTCGGCGGGGCGCCGGTAGTGACGCCTCGCGCCGTCCTGCGGGTGCGTCGGCGGGCTCGGTTCCATGGGCCACTCGCGTACCGCTGATCCGGTCAGCCTTCCAATCTAATCCTGTTGCCCGAAGGCATCAAATCGCCCCCGGGCCCCTCGCCGCCCGGGGCTCAGCCTGCCGCGCAGTCCAGCAGGCGCTGCAGGATGTCGAAGTAGATCGCCTCCAGCGCTTCGAGGTCGGCGACCGCGACGTGCTCATTCGCCTTGTGAATGGTGGCGTTCAGCGGGCCGAGTTCCACCACCTGCGCGCCGGTCGGGCCCATGAAGCGGCCATCGGAGGTGCCCCCGGAGGTCGATCGCCGTGGACAGCGCCCGGTGTGCGCAGTGACCGCCTGCTCGACGGCCTCGATGAGCGCCCCGCCTCGGGTGGCGAAGGGGCCGCCCGAGTGCCGCCAGGATATCGTGTAGTGGACGCCGTAGTGGTGGAGGATCGCCTCGATCCGTTGCTGCAGATCCTCGGCGGAGACCGTCGGGGCGTAGCGCAGGTTGAAGACGACCTCCATGGCGCCGGGGATGACGTTGTCCGCCCCGGTGCCCGCCTGGATGTTGGAGATCTGGAAGCTGGTCGGCGGGAAGTCGTCGTCACCCTGATCCCACTCGGTGGCCACGAGCTCCTGCAGCGCCGGTGCGAAACCGTGGATGGGGTTGTCCGCCTGGTGCGGGTAGGCGACGTGACCCTGCTCGCCGTGGACGGTGAGGTGGCCGGTCAGCGACCCCCGGCGGCCGACCTTGAATTCGTCCCCCAACTGCGCCTGGCTGCTGGGCTCGCCGACGAGGCAGTAGTCGATGGCGCTGCCCCGCTCGGCCAGGGTCTCCACCACGTGGCGCGTGCCATCCACCGCAGGACCCTCCTCGTCGCTGGTCAGCAGGACCGCGATGGCGCCGGCGTGCTTGGGATGGTAGGCGACGAAGCGCTCCACGGCAGCGGTGAAGGCGGCGACGCTGCCCTTCATGTCCGCCGCACCGCGGCCGTAGAGATAGCCATCTTCGACGATGGGCTGGAAAGGTGGGTGCTGCCACGCTGACTCCGGGCCACTGGGGACGACATCGGTATGGCCGAGGAAGCAGAACAGCGGCCGCCCGGTGCCGCGCTGCGCCCACAGGTTGGTCACCCCGCCGGTGCTCAACCACTCGGCGCCGAAGCCGGCCGCGGCCAGGCGTTCGGCGATGAGGGTCTGGCAGCCGGCATCCTCGGGGGTCACCGACGGTCGCTGGATCAGCTCCCGGGCCAGCTCGAGGGTTGCGCTCATGGGCGCAGCAGCTCGTTGATGCCGACCTTGGCGCGGGTCTTCTCGTCCGCGTATTTGATGATCACGGCACAGTAAAGACTGTGGCTGCCATCGGCGGCGGGGAGGTTACCCGGGACGACCACGGCACCCTCTGGAACGTGCCCGAAGTGGACCTCACCGGTGTTGCGGTCGTAGATCTTGGTGCTCTGGCCGATGTAGACGCCCATGGAGATCACCGCGCCGCGGCCGACAGTCACGCCCTCGACGATCTCGGAGCGGGCGCCGATGAAGCACTCATCCTCGATGATGGTCGGGTTGGCCTGCAGGGGCTCGAGCACGCCGCCGATGCCCACGCCGCCGGAGAGATGGACGTTCTTGCCGATCTGGGCGCAGGAGCCCACCGTGGCCCAGGTGTCGACCATGGTTCCCTCGTCCACATAGGCGCCGATGTTCACGTAGGAAGGCATCAGCACCACCCCGGGGGCGATGTAGCTGCCGCGCCGCGCTGCTGCCGGCGGCACCACGCGCACGCCGGACTCGCGCAGGGCGTCCTCGCCCCAGTCGGCGAACTTCATCGGCACCTTGTCGAAGAAGTTGGTCACGCCGCCGCGCATCAGGCGGTTGTCGTTGAGCCGGAAGGAGAGCAGGACGGCTTTCTTCAGCCACTCGTTGACCTGCCAGCCCCCGTTGCCCGGTTCGGCCACCCGTGCCTGGCCGCTATCCAGACGGCGCAGGGCCTCATCGACCGCCTCGCGGATCTCGGCGGGGGTGTCATTCGGGTTGAGGCGGGTGCGTTGTTCGAACGCCTCTTCGATCACCTTCTGGATGTCTGCAGCCATGCTGGGCTCCCTATTGGAAATTTCTCTGGACAAACCGCCGGATCCGCTCCGCCGCCTCGATGCAGGTGGCCAGGTCGGGAACCAGCGACATGCGGATGCGTCCCGCCCCCGGAGCAACCCCGTCAGGGCCGGTGCGGGAGAGGAAGCTGCCCGGTAGCACCGTGACGTGCTCTTCCTCCCAAAGCCGCCGGGTGAACTCCTGGTCGTCCACCGGTGTGCGCGGCCATAGATAGAAGGTCGCCGGCGGCGGGGAAACGTCCTCGAGGGCGTCGGCGAGAATGGTACACACCTCCCGGTAGCGCTCGCGATAGCGCGCCCGGTTGTCGATGACGTGGCTCTCGTCGCCCCAGGCTGTGGTGCTCGCGGCCTGCACGTGCAGGGGCAGGGCGCAGCCCTGATAGGTGCGGTAGCGCAGGAAGGCGTGGATCAGGCCCGGGTCGCCGGCAACGAACCCGGAGCGCAGGCCGGGGGCGTTGGAGCGCTTGGACAGGCTGTGGAAGACCAGGCAACGGTGGAAGTCGGTGCGCCCCTCGGCCTGGCAGACCTGCAGCAGTCCGGGCGGGGGATCGTCCTCGTCGGCGTAGATCTCGCTGTAGCACTCATCGGCGGCCACGATGAAGCCGTACCGGTCACTGAGTTCCAGCACACGGCGGTGGTAGTCGGTGCCGGCCACGGCGCCGGTGGGGTTGGCCGGGCTGTTGAGGTAGAGCAGCTGCACCCGCTGCCAGGTCCGTGGCTCGATGGCATCCAGATCCGGCAGGCCGCTGGCGGGGTCGATGGGTAGGTAGAGCGGACGGGCACCGCTGAGCAGCGCAGCGCCCTCGTAGATCTGGTAGAAGGGATTGGGCATGGCCACGTAGGGCCGCCCGCGGCCGATGACGGTCTGGGCGATGGCGAACAGCGCCTCGCGGGTGCCGGCCACCGGCAGGATGTGGTAATCGGGGTCGATGGCCGTCCCGGGCAGCTCGAAGCGTCGCTGCAGCCAGGCGGCGATCGCCTCGCGCAGCGACTCGAGGCCCCGGGTGGCCGGGTAGCGAGCTACCTGATCCAGGTTATCGCGGAGCACCCGGGTGAGCAGCTCGGGGGGCGGATCCTGGGGTTCGCCGATCCCCAGCCGGATGGGCGCTGCAGCCGGTGCGCGGTGCCCGGCCAGAAGCCGCTCCATGCGCTCGAAGGGGTAGGGCTGCAGCTCGGAGAGACCGCGATTCATAGATCCTCCGCGTCGAGGAGTCCTTGCAGGGCCTGACGCACACAGCGGTACTGTGCCGGCCGGCGCAAAGGCTTGCCCTGGTCATCGGTGATGAAGAACACGTCCTCGGCCCTCTCTCCCATAGTGGCGATCTTGGCGTTCTTGACCCGCACGCCGCACTGCGAGAACGCCCTGCCTACCCGTGCCAGCAGTCCGGGCCGGTCGGCGGTGATCAGCTCCACGACGGTGCGGGTGTTGTCCGGGTCGTCCGTAAAGCGGATCTGCGTCTCGGTGCGAAAGTGCTGGAGCTGTCGCGGGATGTGCCGCGCCACCGGGGCCGGGGGCGGGCCCTGCTCAGCGGCGGCGGCGGCCAGCACGCGGCGCACCTCCTCGATACGTTGTTCCTCCCGCGGTGGCTCGCCGTGCTGTTCCAGCACCCGGTAGCTGTCCAGGGTATAGCCGGCGTCGGTGGTGATCACGCGGGCATCCTGGATGCTCAGACCGAGCCGGTCCAGGGCCCATACACAGCGGGCGAAGAGATCGGTGCTGTCGGGTGCGTAGAGGAAGATCCGCGTGCCGCCTCCAGCGTCCTGCGCGGCGGCCAGCACCAGCGGGAGCTGGGCCGGCAGCGCCTCGGCAATGGCCTCGGTGTGCCAGGCGATCTCCTCGGCGCTGTGGCGCAGGAAGTAGTCCTCCGGCAGCTCCCCCCAGACTTTGCGGATGCGCCCCGGTCCGTAACCGCGCTGGCGGAGGATTCGCCGGGCATCGCGCTGGGTGTCGCGGATCAGCTCGCGCTTGTCCAGCGGCTTACCCAGTCCACGGCGGATGGCGGCCCGGGTCAGCCCGTAGAGCTCGTTGAGCAGCGCGGCCCGCCAGGCGTTCCAGAGTTCCGGGTTGGTGGCGCGGATGTCGGCGACGGTCAGCAGGTAGAGGTAGTCCAGGTGGGGCTGGTCGCCCATGGCGCGGGCGAACTCGGTGATCACCGCCGGGTCGGAGAGATCCTTGCGCTGCGCGGTGACCGACATGTCCAGGTGGTGGCGCACCAGCCAGGCGACCAGGCGGGCGTCGTAGGCCCCGAGCCCGTGCTGGATGCAGAAGTCGTAGGCATCGGTGGCGCCCAGTTCGGAGTGATCGCCGCCGCGGCCTTTGGCGATGTCGTGGAACAACCCCGCCAGGAAGAGCAGCTCGGGTTTTGGCAGCTGCTGCATGATGTCGTGGGCCAGGGGCAGCTCGGCACGGTGCTCGGCCAGGGCCATGCGGCGCAGGTTGCGCACCACGAAGAGGGTGTGCGAGTCGACGGTGTAGACGTGGAACAGGTCGTACTGCATGCGCCCGGCGATTCGCCCGAACGCCGGGATGTAGCGCCCGAGCACGCCGTAACGGTGCATCCGGCGCAGGGCATGGGTGATGCCCTGGGGCTGGCGGAGGATCTCCATGAACAGGCTGCGGCAACGCAGATCGCGCCGGAAACTCTCGTCGATGAGCGTCCGGTGCTGGCGGATGAGCCGGATGGTCGAGGCACGCACGCCCTTGAGTTCCGGGTGCTGCTGCAGCACCAGGAAGACCTCCAGCAGGGCGAATGGATAGCGCCGGAATACCGAGGGGTCGGTGACCTCAAGGAAGTCGCGGCGGATCTGGAAGCGCTTGTTGATCGGGGTCGGCTCGGTACCCGAACCGGCGTAGAGGATCGCCTCCTGGAAGTGCTGCAGGAGCATCTCGTTCAGCCGCGAGATGTCCATGGCGGTGCGGAAGTAGCGCTGCATGAACTGCTCGACGGCCAGGGTGCGGTCGTCATCGACGTAGCCGAACAGCTCGGCCAGACCGACCTGGTGGTCGAAGAGCAGACGGTCCTCGCGTCGACCGGCGATCAGGTGCAGACCGAAGCGCACGTCCCAGAGGAAGCGTTGGCCGGCGTGGAGGGCCTGGTACTCGGCTTCGGTCAGGAACCCCTCCGCGACCAGCTCGTGCACGTGCTCGGCCCCGAAGTGGCGCTTGGCGACCCAGCCCACCATCTGGATGTCGCGCAGACCGCCGGGGCTGGATTTGATGTTTGGTTCCAGGTTGTAGGCGGTGTCGTGGAATTTGGCGTGGCGGGCCTGCTGCTCGGCCAGCTTGGCCTCGAAGAAGGCCGGGCTTGGCCAGATGCGCTCGGCCGACATGGCCTGGCGCAGCGACTGACAAAGCTGCGGGTCGCCGCAAAGCAGGCGCGACTCCATGAGATTAGTCGCGATGGTGATGTCGTCGCCGGCGGCCTCGATGCACTCCTCGACGCTGCGAACGCTGTGACCGATGTCCAGACCTAGATCCCATAACCCGGTGATGAGGGATTCGAGCGAAGGGGTGAGCGCCTCTCTGCGCCCGGGGGCGACCAGGACCAACACATCGATGTCGGACCCCGGGTGCAGCTCGCCGCGGCCGTAGCCGCCCACCGCCAGGAGCGCGCAGCCACCTGGATCGTCGCCGCCCAGGCTGCCTCGCCACAATTGTCGGACCACCTCATCCACCAGGGCGGCCCGTTCCGGAACCAGTTCCTCGGCGCCGGTCCCGGCGCGGAATCGCTCGGCGAACTCTGCATCAGCCTGCCGCAGGGCTTGGCGCAGGGTGGGCAGCAGCGGCTCACCCGCCTCCAGCGCCCGGGCTAGATCACCGGACTCCAGGACGGCGGGGCGGGCCGTGGCGGGCATGGTGGGGCTCCTGTCGATGGGGCGGCGACTCAGCGGCCGTCCGGTGACGGGGTGAGGATCTCGTAGCCGGTCTCGGTGACAAGCAGGGTGTGCTCCCACTGGGCCGAGAGGCTGCGGTCCTTGGTCACCACCGTCCACTGGTCCCGCAGCAGCTTGGTGGCCGGTTTTCCGGCGTTGATCATCGGTTCGATGGTGAAGGTCATACCGGGCTCGAGGCGCATGCCGGTGCCGGGCTGGCCGTAGTGAAGCACCTGCGGCTCCTCGTGGAAGCTCCGCCCGATGCCGTGGCCGCAGTACTCTCGCACGACCGAGAAGTTGTGCTCCTCCGCGTGGCACTGCACGGCGTGGCCGATATCCCCCAGAGTGGCGCCGGGCCGGACCTGCTCGATGCCGCGCCAGAGGCAGTCGCGGGTGGTTTCCACGAGGCGTCGGGCCAGGATGCTCGGCTCGCCGACGTAGAACATGCGGCTGGTGTCGCCGTGCCAGCCCTCGGGGTCGATAACCGTCACGTCGATGTTGAGGATATCGCCCTTCTTGAGCTTTTTCGGCCCGGGGATGCCGTGGCAGACGACGTGATTGACCGAGGTGCAGGTGGCCTTGGGGAAGCCGCGGTAGTTCAGCGGCGCCGGCGTCGCCCCGAGCTCCTCCGTGATGTAGCGATGACAGAGCTCGTCGAGGTGCTCGGTTGTCACCCCGGGCTCGACCCGGGGGGCGACCATGTCCAGCACGCTCGCGGCCATCCGGCCGGCGCGGCGCATGCCCTCGATCTCTTCAGCGGTTTTGATGGGTACAGACATGCGCCTCATCATAACATGTGGAGTTCGCCTGCGGTGTGTCGCCGCCCGGCCGTGGAGGGTGTTGCCCAGCATCGGCAGGCCGTGCAGTTCGTTCTTGTAACCGACTGTCGATAGTGGTATAAACCGCGCTGCTGCGGCGTAAAGGTGCGCTCAGCAAACTGGGAAAACCACTGAATCCACACATACGCCGTCACATTCGACCGGGTGCCCGGTGGCCGTGCGCGACCGGGTCGTCGTCTGCGGGCGTATGGAGGCTCAACCCGATCCAAGGAGATCCGACATGGCCGACGTTTCCATGCGTCAGATGCTGGAAGCGGGAGTGCACTTCGGGCACCAGACCCGCTTCTGGGATCCGAAAATGCGCCCCTTCATCTTCGGTGAGCGCAACAAGATCCATATCATCAACCTCGAGAAGACGCTGCCCCTCTACAAGGACGCCCTGAACTTCGCCGGGCGCCTGGCCAGCAACGGTGGCAAGATCCTCTTCGTCGGGACCAAGCGGCCGGCGCGGGAGCTGGTCCGCGAGCATGCGGCCCGCTGCGGGATGCCCTACGTCGATCACCGCTGGCTCGGCGGCATGATGACCAATTTCCGCACCGTCAAGCACTCCATCGCCCGCCTCAAGGACCTGGAGACCCAGGCGGAGGACGGCACCTTCGACAAGGTGACCAAGCGCGAGGCGCTGGCGCTGAGTCGCGAGCGCGAGAAGCTTGATCGCAGTCTTTCGGGCATCAAGAACATGGAGCGCCTTCCCGACGCCATGTTCGTCGTCGACGTGGGCTATGAGCACATCGCCATCTCCGAGGCGAAGAAGCTCGGCATCCCGGTCATCGGCGTGGTGGACACCAACTGCTCGCCCCGCGAGGTCGACTACGTCATCCCCGGCAACGACGACGCCATCCGTGCCATCGAGCTCTACGTCAGCGGTATCGCCGATGCCGTCCTCGAGGCCAAGCAGGCAACCAGTCATGCCGCGGCCTCGGGCAAGGACGACTTCGTCGAGATCAACGACACCGCATCCTGAGGGGGGCAAACAGAGATGTCCGTATCCGCAAATCTGGTCAAGCAGCTTCGTGAGCGCACCGGCTCCGGCATGATGGAGTGCAAGAAGGCCCTGGTGGAGGCCGACGGCGACCTGGAGGCCGCCGCAGAGCTGATGCGCAAGAAGGGCCTGGCCAAGGCCGACAAGAAGGCCGATCGGGTCGCGGCCGAAGGCCGCATCGTGGCGGCCCGCTCCGATGACGGCAAGGCCGGCGTGCTCGTCGAGGTCAACTCCGAGACCGACTTCGTCGGCAACGGCGACGAGTTCCGCGCCTTCGCCGAGTCCGTGGCGCAACGGGCTCTGGACTCCGGCGCCGAGGACCTGGACGCCCTGCTGGCCAGCGAGGTCGACGGCAAGTCGGTGGAGACCCTGCGCCAGGAGATGGTCGCGCAGCTCGGCGAGAACATCGAGGTCCGCCGTTTAATCCGCTACGCTGGGGACCATCAGGTGGCTCAGTACCTGCACGGCGCGCGGATCGGCGTGATGGTCGAGTACACCGGGGGCGACGAGCAGCTCGGCCGCGACCTGGCCATGCACATCGCGGCCTCCTCGCCGGTTTGCGTCAGCCCCGACGATGTGCCGTCGGATCAGCTGGCCTCCGAGAAAGAGGTACTGCTGGCGCAGGCCCGCGAGAGTGGCAAGCCGGAAGAGATCGTCGAAAAGATGGTCGAGGGCCGGCTCAATAAGCATCTGAGCGAGATCACGCTGCTCGGTCAGCCCTTCGTCAAGGACCCGGATCAGACCGTCGGGGACCTGCTCAAGGCCAAGGGCGCGGAAGTGACCCGCTTCGCGCGCTACGAGGTCGGCGAGGGCAAGGAGAAAAAGGACGAGAGCTTCGCTGACGAGGTGATGGCCCAGGTCCGCGACTCCTGAGCCCGGGCGGCGCTATCAGCAACGGCGGTGCCCGGGGTTCCCGGGCACCGCGCCCGCTCACCGAAAGGCCGGAGTCATGACGGTGCCGCACTATCGCCGGATACTGCTCAAGCTCAGCGGCGAGGCGCTGCTGGGTGACGGACAATACGGGATCGCCGCCAACACGCTCGATCGCATCGCCGACGAGCTCGCCGAGATCAACGCCATGGGGGTCCAGGTGGCGGTGGTCATCGGGGGTGGCAACATCTTCCGCGGGGCCGGTTTGGCCGCATCGGGCATGGACCGCGTCACCGCCGATCACATGGGCATGCTGGCCACCGTGATGAACGCCCTGGCCATCCAGGACGCTCTGGAGCGGCGGAACGTGTTCTGCCGCGTCATGTCGGCCATCAAGATCAATCAGGTCTGCGAGGATTACATCCGCCGCCGGGCGGTGCGTCACCTGGAGAAAGGCCGGGTGGTGATCTTCGCGGCCGGTACCGGCAACCCCTTCTTCACCACCGACTCCGCCGCCAGTCTGCGCGCCGTGGAGGTCGGAGCCGAATTGCTGCTCAAGGGAACCAAGGTCGACGGGGTTTACAGCTCCGACCCGGTCCGCGACCCCGAGGCGAAACGCTATCAGCAGCTCACCTACGATGAAGTGCTGAGCAAGCGCCTGGAGGTCATGGACGCGACCGCCATCGTCCTGTGCCGCGATCAAGCGATGCGCATCATGGTCTTTGACATCACCAGCCCGGGTACCATGGTCGCCGCGGCCCGTGGCGAGCCGGTGGGCACCGTGGTCGACCCGGGCCTGCCCAGCGCCCAGGAGGAATCATCGTGATCGAAGATATCCAGGAAGACGCCGACCGCCGGATGGCCAAAGCTGTCGAGAGCCTCAAGCACGACCTGGCTCGGCTGCGCACCGGGCGCGCCCATACAAGTCTGCTTGATCAGGTGAATGTCGAGTATTACGGCATGGAGGTGCCCATCAAGCAGGCGGCCAACATCAGCGTGGAGGATTCGCGCACGCTCGCCGTTACGCCCTTCGAAAAGCACATGGTGCCCGCCATCGAGAAGGCGATCATGGCCTCGAACCTGGGGCTGAGTCCGGTTACGGCCGGGCAGGTCATCCGGGTGCCGCTGCCCTCACTGACCGAGGACCGCCGCAAGGAGATGGTCCGCCTGGTCAAGAACGAGGCCGAGCAGGCCCGCGTCGCCATCCGCAACGTCCGCCGGGATGCCAACTCGGACCTCAAGGACCTGGCCAAGGGCAAGGACATCACCGAGGACGAGGAGCGCAGCGCCCAAGAGGCCATTCAGAAGCTCACCGATCGGTACGTGGCGCAAGTCGACGACCTGCTCGAGGAGAAGGAACGCGAGCTCATGGAGGTCTGAGCAGGTCGTATGGCGGAGACGAATGGGCCAGCGCAGATCGCCGAGCGATTAGCCGGTGTCGAGTTACCGCGCCACATCGCCATCGTCATGGATGGCAATGGGCGGTGGGCGCAGCGGCGTGGGCAGCCGCGCTACGCCGGCCACCGCGCTGGCGTGCGCTCGGTGCGTGAGGTGGTCGAGGCGTGCGGGCGCCTGGAACTCGAGGCACTGACGCTCTTCGCCTTCAGCAGCGAGAACTGGCGTCGTCCGCGCGGCGAGGTCCGCGTGCTGATGGAGCTGTTCCGGACCACGCTCGATGAGGAGCTGCAGCGGCTCCACGAGAACGGGGTGCGCCTGAGCTTCATAGGCGATCGGGCGCAATTCAATAAGGCCCTGCAGCGGCGGCTCGTCGATGCCGAGACGCTGACCGCCGGGAATACCGGGCTGAATCTGATCGTGGCCACCAGCTACGGCGGACGCTGGGAGATCGCCGAGGCGGCCCGCCACCTGGCGGCGTCGGCGGCCCGCGGAGAGGTCGATCCGCAGGCCATCGACGAGGAGGCCTTCCGCGGCGCGCTGTCCCTTCCGGATGTGGCCGATCCCGATCTGTTCATCCGCACCGGGGGCGAGCGACGCATCTCCAACTTCCTGCTCTGGCAGATAGCCTATACCGAGCTCCACTTCGCCGAGACGCTTTGGCCGGAGTTCGGCACCGAGGAGCTAGCCCGCGCCATCGAGGACTATGCCGGGCGGGATCGCCGCTTTGGCGCCGTATCCTCCCGTCCGCTGAAGTCGGTGCGCCATGCTTAAGGCACGGGTGCTGACGGCACTGGCGTTGGGCCCCCTATTACTCGCCGCCATCTGGCTGCTCCCCACCGGGGTGCTCGCCGTGCTGCTGGGGGCCACGGCGGCCCTTGCGGCCTGGGAGTGGACCACGTTGATCGGGGTTCAGGACACGGCGCGTAGGGTGGCCATCGTGGGCGGGTTCGCCGCCACCCTGCTGCCGGGGTGGTTGCTTCTGGAAGCCGGTGTCGCGGCTGGCGGTATTCTCTATGCGGTGGCCGGTCTGTGGGTCGGGGCCCTGGTGTGGCTCCTGCTCTACAGCCGGCGTGACCTCCCGGCGCCTTCGCCCCTGCGGGCTGCCCTGGTGGGTTGGTTAGTGCTGTGGCCGTGCTGGCTGGCGTTGGTCTACCTCCACGGCAGCACGCCCTGGGGGCCGTTCTGGCATACATTCCTGCTGGTGCTGGTCTGGGCGGCGGACACCGGCGCCTACTTCACCGGTCGGGCGTGGGGCCGCCACCGGCTGGCACCGCGGATCAGCCCCGGCAAGAGCTGGGAAGGGGCGCTCGGTGGGGGTGCCGCTGCGCTGCTCGGAGGCGGGCTGCTGGTGCTCGCCCTGCAGCCGCAGGCCCCGGGGCTGGGAGCGCTGGCCCTGCTGACGGTGGCGGTCGTTGTTGCCTCGGTGGTGGGGGATCTTTTCGAGAGCATGCTCAAGCGTCAGCGCGGCGTGAAAGACAGCGGCGGCATCCTGCCGGGGCACGGCGGGATCCTCGATCGCATCGACAGCCTGACTGCGGCGGCGCCGGTTCTAGCAGCGGGGTTAGCGTGGTGGCAGAGCGGAATCTGATGCAGCTGGCAGTACTCGGGGCCACCGGCTCCATCGGCACGAGCACCCTGGATGTCGCGGCCCGGCATCCGGAACGGTTCGGCGTCCACGCGGTGGCCGCCGGCCGGGACTGGGAGGGGTTGCTGCGGATCTGCCGCGAGCACCGTCCAGCACGCGCGGCCCTTGCCGATGCGGCGGCGGCGGACGAACTGCGCCATCGCCTCCGGGACGAGGGGCTGCAGCACATCGAGGTCGATGTCGGCGAGGAGGGTGTGGCGGCCCTGGCGGCGGATAGCGACGTGGACGCCGTGGTGACGGCGGTGGTCGGCGCCGCGGGTCTGGCCTCTTCGCTGGCGGCCTGCCGCGCCGGCAAGCGGATCCTGCTGGCCAACAAGGAGACACTGGTCGTCGCCGGGGAGCTGTTCATGGCGACGGCGAAGCGGTTCGGAGCCCGGATCGTGCCCGTGGATAGCGAGCACAACGCGGTCTTCCAGGGACTGCCGGCCGGTGCAGATGCCACGGCGGGGGTCGAGCGCATCGTGCTCACCGCCTCCGGCGGCCCGTTCCGCGATCGCGATCCCGACACCCTGGCTGCGGTCACGCCGAAGGAGGCTGTGGCGCACCCGAACTGGTCCATGGGTCGCAAGATCTCCGTGGATTCGGCCACGATGATGAACAAGGGCCTGGAGGTCATCGAGGCCTGCCACCTCTTCGACCTGGAACCTCGGTGCGTCGATGTGGTCATTCATCGACAGAGCCTGGTGCATGCGCTGGTGGGCTACCGTGACGGTTCCTACCTGGCGCAGGTCGGGTCGCCGGACATGCGGGTGCCGATCTCTTACGCCATGGGCTATCCCGAGCGGATCGCCTCCGGCGTCGATCTGGTCGACCTGGCTGCGGCGGGTCGTCTCGACTTCGAGGCTGTGGACGAGCGCCGTTTCCCGTGCCTGCGTCTGGCCTATCAGGCGCTGCGTACCGGCGGCGGTGCCTGTGCCGTGCTCAATGCGGCCAACGAGATTGCGGTGGATGCCTTCCTCGACGGGCGTCTCCGTTTCGACCGCATCGCGCCAGTGATCGAGGAGGCCCTGGCGGCGGAAACCCCACCGCCCCCCCAGGATCTGGATTCGGCCCGTGGGATCGACGCGCGGGCCCGCCGCCAGGCCGAAGAGGCCGTGCGGCGCATCGCGGACTGATTCGACTATGACCATCGTCTGGAGCATCATCGCCTTCCTGGTCGCCATCGCGATCCTGGTGACGGTCCACGAGGCCGGTCACTACCTCGTCGCGCGCTGGTGCAACGTCCGCGTGCGCCGCTTCTCGGTCGGCTTCGGGCGCCCGCTGCTGAGCTGGCGCGGGCGCGGCCCGGACCGCATCGAGTACTGCCTGTCGGCCATCCCTCTCGGCGGTTACGTACAGATGCTCGATGAGCGCGAGGGCGAGGTCGATCCCGCCGAGCGCCACCGCGCCTTCAACAATCGCCCCCTGGGACAGCGCACGGCCATCGTCGCCGCGGGGCCCGCGGCCAACTTCCTGTTCGCGGTGGTGGCCTACTGGCTGGTGGCGGTGCTCGGCATGGTCGAAATGCGGCCCATCGTCGACGAGCCCATCACCGATTCACCGGCCGAGATGGCCGGTTTCGAGCGGGGGGAGGAGATCGTGGCCATCGACAGCCGCGATACCCCCACCTGGCAGCGGGTGGCCATGGGGCTGATGAATGCCGGGTTCAACCGCGAGGATGTCCCGGTCACGGTACGCGATGAGGCCGGCAACGAGTTGGAACGCTCCCTGGATCTGCGCGCCGAGCCCCGGCTCAAGGACACCACCGATATCCTCGGCACCATTGGCTTGCGCGCCTACACGCCGGATCTGCCGGCGACCATCGGCCGTCTCGCCGAGGGTGGGGCGGCAGCGCAGGCGGATCTGCGCGAGGGGGATCGGATCCGCGCCATCGACGGCGAGGCGGTCGGTTCCTGGCTTGAGCTGGTTGAACGGGTCGAGCCACGCGCCAACGAGCCAGTGACCCTGACCTACGAGCGGGAAGGCCAAGTCCGCGAGGTTACGCTCACTCTGGGCGCGCAGGAGCGCGGCGAAGCCGAGGTCGGCATGCTCGGTGTCGGGCCGGCCATCCCCGAGGGGTATCAGGAGCGCATGGAACGGGAGGTTCGCCACGGGCCAGTGGCCGGGGTCGCCTACGGCGTGGAGCGCACCTGGGACACCACCGTGGTGACCGTCAAGATGCTCGTGCGTATGGTCATGGGCGAGGCGTCGCTGAAGAATATCGGTGGCCCGGTGACCATCGGCCAGTTCGCCGGGGATACCGCCTCCATGGGGGTGGTGCCGTTCCTCACCTTCCTGGCGGTCATCAGCATCAGCCTGGGCATCATCAACCTGCTGCCCATCCCGATCCTCGACGGTGGCCATCTGCTCTACTTCCTGACCGAGGCCATCCGCGGCAAGCCGGTCTCGGAACGGACGCAGTTGATCGGGCAGCAGGTGGGTATCGTCATCCTGCTCGGATTGATGGCACTGGCCTTCTACAACGATTTTGAGCGTCTGCTCGGTGGTTGAGCCCGGCGGCGACGATACGAGGCGGACAAGGAGCCGGCCCGATGCGGCACACGGTAGACAAGGGGGCGCTTTGATTCGACGCTGGGGGCGCAATGCGGTTGTCGCGCTGCTGCTGCTGGGCGCGGCCACGGTCGCGACGGCCAGGGCGGACTCCTTTGTCGCCGAGCAGATCCGCGTGGAAGGACTGGAGCGCATTGACGAAGGCACGGTCTTCAGCTATCTGCCCGTCGAGCCCGGTGATCGCGTGGGCAGCGGCGAGGTCGCGGAGGCGATCCGTGAACTCTACCGCTCCGGCTTCTTCCGCGACGTGGAGTTGGCTCGGGACGGCGATGACCTGATCGTGCGGGTGCAGGAGCGGCCGTCCATCGCACGGCTCCAGTTCGAGGGCAACGAGCAGATCCGTACCGAGGACCTGCGCGAGGCGTTGCGCAGCGCGGGGATGGCCGAAGGGCAGGTCTTCAACCGTGCGCAGCTGGCGGAGATCGAGCGGGAACTGCGCCAGCAGTACTTTGCCCAGGGCAAGTACGATGTCTCCGTGGAGAGCACCGTCTCGCCGCTGGAGCGCAACCGGGTGGCCATCCGGATCGACATCGAGGAAGGGCCGGTGGCCGAGATCCGCGAGATCCACTTTACCGGCAACGAGGCCTATTCCGACCGCGAGCTGCGCGGCGTGTTCGAGCAGCAGGCTCGGCGCTGGTGGGCGCCGTGGTCGCAGCGGCACCGCTACGCCCGTGATCTGCTCGCCAACGACCTGGAGAGCCTGCGCGGGTACTACCTGGATCGTGGCTTCCTGAACTTCGCCGTGACCTCGACCCAAGTCTCCATCAGCCCCGACCGGCGCGATGTCCATATCGCCGTCAATGTCGCCGAGGGTGAGCAGTACGAGATCGGCAGTATCGACGTCCAGGGGCATCTGGTGGTTCCGCCGGAGGAGCTGCGGGAGCTGATCACGGCCGAGCCCGGCGAACTCTATTCGCGCAGCCGCGTCAACGCCGGCTCCTCGGCCATTCGTTCGCGACTGGCGGAGGAGGGGTACGCCTTCAGCAACGTCAACGTGCGCCCGCGGGTCGACGAGGACGAACAGGTCGTCGATCTGACCTATGTGGTGGACCCCGGGGCGCGGGTTTACGTGCGGCGGATCAATATCACCGGCAATCAGCGCACCCAGGACGAGGTCATCCGGCGCGAACTTCGCCAGCTTGAGGGGGCGCCACTGTCCAGCGAGGCCCTGGAGCGCTCCCAGACCCGGCTCAACCGCCTCGGTTTCTTCGACTTCGTCAACGTCGAGACCCCCCGGGTGCCGGGCGAGGACGATCGGGTGGACGTGGATGTCAGTGTCCAGGAGCGCATGACCGGGCAGCTGCAGGCCGGCGTCGGGTACGGCGATGTCCAGGGACTGCTGGTCAACTTCTCCGTCTCTCAGGACAACCTGCTCGGCACCGGCGACCGGCTGAGCATGACGGTGAACAACTCCAGCGTTTCGACGATCTACAACGTCTCGTACACCGACCGCTACCACACCCAGGAGGGTGTCTCCCAAACGTTGTCGGCCGGCTACCGCGAGACCCGCGCGCGTCGCGCCGACCTGGCCGACTACGACCTGACCTCAGGGCACGCCTCGGTGGAGTACAGCGTGCCGGTCACCGAGGTGGACCGGCTGGCGGCGCGGCTGCGGCTGGAACGCATCGGCATCGACGAGCGCTCCAATACCCCTGAGTGGATCACGGACTACCTGGCGGATCAGAGCGACGATCGCTTCACTATGATCAAGCCGCGGCTGTCGTGGAACCGGGACACCCGGGATCGCGGCGTCTTCCCCACCGCTGGCGGGCGTCAGCGGCTGTCGCTGGAGGGGACCGTCCCCGGTGATGACCTGGAGTTCTACAAGCTCACCTACGAGAACCGGCGCTACTGGCCGCTGCGCTGGCTCGGTGACCGCACGACGTTCTCAGTGGAGGGGCAGGTCTCCTACGGCGACGGCTACGGCGATACCGACCGCCTGCCGTTCTTCGAGAACTACTACGCCGGCGGTGTGCGGACCGTCCGCGGTTACCGCGGCAACTACCTCGGGCCGCGCGAGGAGGGGGGTGATCCGATCGGCGGCAACGCGCGGGCGCTGACCAAGGCGCAGGTGATCTTCCCACCCACGCCGGAGTCGCAGTCGGTGCGCATGGCCGCTTTCGTCGACGCCGGGCAGGTCTTCAATACCCGCCAAGACGAGTACGGCTTTGAGGACGTGATCCCGGAGGGACTGGACCGCGTGGATCTCGGCGAACTCCGGGCTGCGGCGGGTATCTCCCTGATCTGGATGTCGCCGGTGGGTCCGTTGACATTCAGTCTTGCCGAACCGTTAAATGAGTCGCGGGACGACGAGACCGAGACCTTCCAGTTCTCGCTCGGGACGGAATTCTAGGGCTGTCGCGAAGCGGGCAGGGCCGGATGCAGAAGGCGGCAGCCCCCGGACCGTCCCGGACGCCCGGTCGATCCGTGATCTCCCGGGGGGGTGGCCGAGTTCATCCGAGCGCCCGGTGTGATAGGCTCTGCCGCTTATGGGGTCGTCCGCGGCCTGCGGATGGCACGAGGCGCACGGCGCCGGGAGTAACCGGATCAGACGACGGAGGAGTGAGCGTGAGCGAGAGTGACGCGCAGGGGGCAACGGATATCGAAGGCATCATGAACCTGCTGCCGCACCGGTATCCGATGCTGCTCATCGACCGGGTGCTAGAGTTCCAGCCCCACGAGCATCTGGCCAGCATCAAGAATGTCACCATCAATGAGCCGTTCTTCGTCGGCCATTTCCCGCAAAAGCCCGTAATGCCGGGGGTGCTCATCCTCGAGTCGCTGGCCCAGGCTTGTGGCATGCTCGCGTTCAAGAGTGTTCAGGACACCCTCACGGACAACGACGTCCTCTACTTGGTGGGGATCGACAAGGCGCGCTTCAAGCGGCCGGTTCAGCCCGGTGATCAGCTTCGACACGATGTCTCGGTGCGTCGTGTGGCTCGGGGGATTTGGATCTTCCAGGCACGCGGAAGTGTCGATGGCGAGTTGGCGGCCGAGTGTGAGATCCGCTGCACGGTGCGTACGGTTTGAGTCGAGTCCATCCGAACGCCCTGGTCGACCCCAAGGCCCGCCTCGGCGAGGACGTCGAGGTGGGGCCTTTCAGCGTGATCGGGCCGGATGTGGAGATCGACGAGGGGACCTGGATTGGCCCGCACGCGGTCATCCAGGGGCCGACCCGCATCGGCCGGGATAACCGCATCTACCAGTTTGCCGCCCTGGGGGAGGCCCCGCAGCACAAGGGCTATCAGGGCGAGCCCACGGAACTGGTGATCGGCGACGGCAATACCATCCGCGAGTTCGTCACCTGCCACCGCGGCACCGCGCAGGGGCGGGGCGAGACTCGCATCGGCGATCACAACTGGCTGATGGCGTACTGCCATATTGCCCACGACTGCCGGCTGGGCGACCATCTGCTGTTCGCCAACTCCGCGTCGCTGGCCGGGCATGTGGATGTCGGTGATCACGCCACCTTGGGCGGCTTCGCGCTAATACACCAGTTCTGCCGCATCGGTCCTTACGCCTTTTGCGGTTTCGGCAGCGGGATCAATCGGGATGTACCGCCGTTCGTCACAGTCTCCGGACAGATGGCGGTGCCGCACGGGATCAACTCGGTGGGGCTGCGCCGGCACGGGTTCTCGCGGGAACGCATCCGGGATATCAAGCGCGCCTACCGCATGATCTACCGACAGGGGCTGCGTCTCGACGATGCGCGCGAGGCGCTGTGCCAGCAGCTCGGCCACTCCGCGGACGTGCAGGGCATGGTCGATTTCATCGACAGCAGCCAGCGCGGTCTGTTGCGCTAGACTGCCGTCGGCCGGCGCAGGGGGGTCCGCCAATGGCCAGTCCCAGGGTGGCGATTCTCGCCGGTGAACTCTCCGGTGACGTCCTCGGCGCCGGCCTGATGAGCGAGCTTCGGGGCCGATGCCCCGGTGTGCGTTTCGAGGGGGTTGGTGGGCCGGCCATGGCAGCCCAGGGGCTTGAGTCGCTGGTACCCATGGAGCGGCTCTCGCTGATGGGGCTGACCGAGATCGTGCGGCATCTGCCGGGGCTTCTTCGCCTGCGCGCTGATCTGGCCCGGCGCTGGCGGGAGGATCCGCCGGATTGCTTCATCGGCGTCGATCTGCCCGATTTCAACCTCGGTCTGGCCCGGCGCCTGCGTGCGGCCGGGATCCCCACGCTCCACTACGTCAGCCCCACGATCTGGGCCTGGCGTCGTGGGCGCGTGCGGGGCATCCGGCGCTCGGTGGACCGGATGCTGACCCTCTATCCCTTCGAGGAGCAGTTCTACGCCGACAGTGGCGTCGACGCGGTCTGCGTCGGTCATCCGGCTGCTGATCGATTCCCGCTGCAGCCGGATACCGTTGCGGCGCGCCGGAGGCTGGGGCTGGATACGGACGCCACGGTGGTCGCCCTGCTGCCCGGTAGCCGTGGCAGCGAGATCGACCGCCTGCTCGAGCCCTTCCTCGGGGCGGCAGCGCTTCTGGCGGAGCGGCCGGATGCGCCGGACTTTGTCATACCGGTGGCCGCACCGCGGCTGCGCGAGCGGATCGAGGCGGCCGTGGATCGGCACCAGGTCCGCCTGCGCACGCGGCTGCTGGACGGCGACACGGCGACCGCGGCGACTGCGGCGGATGTGGCCCTGACCGCCTCGGGCACGGCAACCCTGGAGGTCATGCTGGCCAAGCGTCCGATGGTCGTGGCGTACCGCCTGTCGCCGCTGAGCTATCAGATCATCCGCCGGTTGATCCATGTCCCTTGGGTATCGCAGCCGAATCTGCTTGCCGGCGAGCCCCTGGTCCCGGAGTACTTCCAGGGCGACGTCACGCCGCAGGTCCTGGCCGAGGCGGCCGCATACTGGCTCGATGAGGCCCCGGCCCGGCTACAGCTGGTCCGCCGCTTCCGGGAGCTCCACGCCTCACTGGCCCGCGGGGCCGATGCCCGGGCGGCAGAGGCCGTTCTGGAGGTCCTGCGGTGAGCGGCGACGGCGGCGCGTGGCAGGTGGGTGTCGACGAGGCTGGCCGTGGGCCGTGGGCCGGGCCGGTGGTGGCCGCCGCGGTCATCCTGCGCGAGCCCATCGCCGGTGTCACCGACTCCAAGCGGCTGTCGGCGCGGCGCCGCGAGCAGGCCGCTGGGCTGATCCGCAGCGAGGCCGTGGCCTGGGGAATCGGGCGGGCAGAGGTCGCCGAGATCGATGCACTGAACATCCGTCGTGCCACCTTCCTGGCCATGTCCCGTGCGGTGGCGTCGGTGGCCAGCACCGCGCGGATCGCCGAAATCCTGGTGGACGGGCGCGAGATGCCGGAGGATTTGCCCGCTCCAGCGCGGGCCTTGGTCGGTGGCGATGCCCTGGAGCCGAGCATCTCGGCGGCATCCATCCTGGCCAAGACGCTACGTGATGCCGAGATGGTGGTGCTCGAGGAGACCTACCCGGGATACGGTTTTGCCCGGCACAAGGGCTACGGGACCGCCGAGCACCGCCACGCCCTCGAGCGCCTCGGCCCGTGCGCCGCGCACCGGCGCAGCTTTGCCCCGGTGCGCAGGATGCTCGGCGGCTGAGGCGCGCACCGCACGCGCTTGGCTGACCCGTTGACCACCGCGACCCTGATATCCTGACGCGACCATGAGTGAAGCCCCACCGTCCTTCGTCCATCTGCGTCTGCACAGCGAGTTCTCGCTGGTCGACGGCATCGTCCGCATTCAGGAGGCGGTGTCCGCGGCGCGGGACGCCGGCATGCCGGCGGTGGCCATCACCGATCAGTCCAACCTGTTCGGCATGGTCAAGTTCTACCGGGCCGCGCTAGCCGCCGGAGTCAAGCCGATCATCGGAGCCGACGTGTGGCTGGCGGACGATACCTTGGAACTCGGCTACGCCCGGATGACGTTGCTCTGCCGGGATCGCGGCGGCTACCGTGCGCTGTCGCGGCTGCTCAGCCGCGCTTATCGCGAGGGTGCCTGCGGCGATATCCCGGTCATCCGGCGGGAGTGGTTGCAAGCGGATGCCGGCGGGCTGCTGGCCCTCTCCGGCGGGGCCCAGGGGGATATCGGTCAGGCCCTGCTGCGTGGTGATGAGGCCACCGCGCGGCGCTACCTCGAGCAGCACCGGCAGACCTTCGGCGAGGACGGCTTCTATCTGGAGCTCCACCGTCTGGGCCGGCCGGGCGACGAGCGCCACCTGCATGCCGCGGTGGCGCTGGCCGCCGACGAGGACGTGCCGGTGGTGGCCACCAATGACGTGCGCTTCATGCGCCCGGCGGATTACGACGCCCATGAGGTCCGTGTCTGCATCCATCAGGGGCGTACCCTGGACGACCCCAACCGGCCACGCCACTACACGGAGCAGCAGTACTTTGCCGACGCCGCGGACATGGCCGAGCGCTTCTCCGATCTGCCCGAGGCGCTCGAGACCACCCTGCGTATCGCCGAGCGGTGCAGCGTGGATCTGGAACTCGACACCAACTATCTCCCGGACTTTCCGGTGCCCGAGGGCCATACGGTGGCCTCGTTCCTGCGCGCCGAGTCCGAGCGCGGCCTGGCGCAGCGGCTCGAACAACGCGGCCTGACTGAGGACGAGGATACCGGCGAGGTCGAGGCGACCTACCGGCAGCGCCTCGAGCACGAGCTGGCCGTCATCGAGCAGATGGGGTTCCCCGGCTACTTCCTCATCGTCGCCGACTTCATCCGCTGGGCGCGGGAGAACGACATCCCGGTCGGCCCCGGGCGCGGCTCCGGTGCGGGATCGCTGGTCGCCTATGCCCTGGGCATCACCAACCTCGACCCCCTGCGCTATGACCTGCTCTTCGAGCGCTTCCTCAACCCGGAGCGGGTCTCCATGCCCGACTTCGACGTGGACTTCTGTATGGAACGCCGCGACGAGGTCATCGAGTACGTCTCGGACCGCTACGGCGCCGAGAAGGTCTCGCAGATCGCCACCCACGGCACCATGGCGGCCCGGGCCGTGGTGCGCGACGTGGGCCGGGTCTACGGTCACGCCTTCGGCTACATGGACCGGATCGCCAAGCTGATCCCTTTCGAGATCGGCATGACCCTGGACAGGGCCCTGGAGCAGGAAGAGGACCTGCGCGCCGAGTACGACAACGACGAAAACATCCGCGAGTTGATCGACACCGCGCGCAGCCTGGAGGGGATGGCGCGCAACGTCGGCAAGCACGCCGGAGGCGTCGTCATCGCGCCCACGGACCTGACCGATTTCTCGCCGCTCTACCGCGACCCGGAGGAGCGCGACGACGCCGAGGCTTGGAAGGTGGCCACCCACTTCGACAAGGACGACGTCGAGGCGGTGGGTCTGGTCAAGTTCGACTTCCTGGGTCTGCGCACGCTGACCATCATCGACTGGACCGTCCAGGCGGTGAACCGCATCCTCGAGCAGCGGGGAGACCCGGCGCTGGATATCGATGCCATCGCTCTGGATGACGGCGCCACCTTCGAGCTGCTCAAGCGCTGTGCCACCACCGCGGTCTTCCAGCTGGAATCCCGCGGGATGAAGGAGCTGATCAAGCGCCTTCAGCCCGATAGCTTCGAGGATATCGTGGCACTGGTGGCGCTGTTTCGGCCCGGGCCGCTTCAGTCGGGCATGGTCGACGACTTCGTCGAGCGCAAGCATGGCCGTTCGGCGGTCGCCGGTTACCCAACCCGCGAGCTGCACCATCCGGACCTGGTGCCGGTCCTCCAGCCTACTTACGGGGTGATCCTCTACCAGGAGCAGGTGCAGCGCATCGCGCAGGTCCTGGCTGGCTACAGCCTTGGCGAGGCGGATCTGCTGCGCCGCGCCATGGGCAAGAAGAAGCCCGAGGAGATGGCCAAGCAGCGGGCCAAGTTCCTGGAAGGGGCCAAGGCCCGGGGTCTGTCCGAGGACCATGCCACCGGCATCTTCGACCTTATGGAGAAGTTCGCCGGCTACGGCTTCAACAAGTCGCACTCGGCGGCCTACGCGCTGCTCTCCTACCAGACGGCCTGGCTCAAGTGTCACTACCCGGCGCCGTTCATGGCCTCGGTGCTCTCCTCGGACATGGACAACACCGACAAGGTGGTGATCTTCCTGGATGAGGCCCGGGCCATGGGGCTGGAGGTGCTGCCGCCGGACGTCAACCGCAGTGACAAGCCCTTCCGGGCGGTGGACGAGCGGACCATCGTCTACGGTCTGGGTGCCATCAAGGGGGTGGGGGAGTCGGCGCTCGATGCGGTGCTGAGCGAGCGCGATACCAACGGGGCGTTCCGGGATATCTTCGACCTGTGCCGCCGGGTCGACACCGGCCGCGCCAATCGTCGCGTGCTGGAGGCCCTGTGTCGTTCGGGGAGCCTGGATCGCCTGATCCCCAACCGTGCCACGGGGATGGCACAGATCCCGGCGGCGCTGGCGGCTGCCGAGCAGGCGACGCGCGACCAGGCCGCCGGGCAGACCGATCTGTTCGGTGGCCCTGCAGAGGCGGTGATCGCCCCCCGTGGCGAGGGCGAAGAGGTTGCCGAGCAGCCCGAATGGCCGGAGGAAGAACGCCTGGCCGCGGAGAAGGCCACACTGGGTCTATTCCTGACGGGGCACCCGATCGACCGTTACGAGCATGAGCTTCCGTATCTGGCTACGGATCGCCTGCAGCGGCTGTCCAGTGGCGCCGGCGGCAATGGCGGAGACGGCAATGGGGGCCGAGGCCGGACGGTTACCGCGGCTGGGCTGGTGGTCGCGCTGCGGGTGCGCAGCACCTCCACTGGCGGCCGCCTGGCCACCCTGACCCTGGATGACCGCACGGGCCGGATTGAAGTGGTGCTATTCCCCGAGGCGTTCGGCAAATACCGGCATGCCGTGGAGAAGGATGCGCTGCTGGTGGTGCGCGGCAGTCTCGACTACGACGACTTCAGTGGCGGGTACCGGATCACCGGCGAAGAGGTGCTGGACATCGCCCGGGCCCGCGAGCGGGCAGCCGGTCGGTTGGTGATTCCGGTAACCGCGGCTCGTGCCGCTAACGGTCTGGTGCCCGAGCTGCGCCAGGTCCTCAGCAGCTACGCCGGGGAGAGTCCGGTCCATGTCGATTACCGCCACCCAAGGGGCCGGGGGCGCGTCGTCCTAGGCCGCAACTGGACGGTGACGCCCAGCGATGACCTGATCAAGCGGCTTGAGTCGGTGGTCGATGACCGTGTGGGGGTCGAGTACCCCCGCTAGCGGCTCTCGCGGTGAATGGCGATCAGGTCATCGATCCCCACGGCGGTGCCGTCGGGTCCGTGGTCCAGGTCATCAATGACCGCTGCGGCACCCGGGAATGCGTCGTCCCGGGTCCAGCGGTTGCGGGTGATCAGCGTCGGGATCCCGGCCGCGCGGGCGGCGCGCAGCCCGTTAACCGAATCCTCCACGGCGAGGCAGTCCTCGGCCGCGAGCCGCAGTGATCGCAGGGCCTGCAGGTAGGCCTCGGGGTCGGGTTTCTTGGCGTTGACGTCGTCGCCACAGATGCAGACCTCGAAGGCCGGTTGCAACTCGGCGGGTAGCACGCCGTTGAACAGGGCCTCGACGTTGGCGCGGGCGCTGGTCGTGACCACGGCCAGGCGCACCTGCCGCTCTCGCGCTTCGGCAAGGATTCGCTCGATCCCCGGCCGGGGCGGGATGGAGCCGGTGCTGAGGCGCTCGGCGTAGAGGCGGTTCTTGGCCTCGTGCAGTCGCCGCGCGAGCGTATTGATATCGCCGTGCCCGGGCGGGGGCGGTTCCCGGGTCAGGGTGTCGTGCAGTCGTTCCCGGCCGCCCGGGACCGCGTTCAGGAGGCGTCGATAGGTGGTTTCATCCCAGCGGTGGGGAAGGCCGAATGCCTCGAAGGCGGCGTTGAAGGCGGGCAGGTGGCCCGCGCCTTCGGTGTCGGCCAGGGTGCCATCGACGTCAAAGAGCAGCGCTTGCATGGGTTTCCGTTCTCCAGGGGTGTCGGGTCCGTGGCGGTGCCGGCGTTATCATCTTAGGGTTCTTGACCCGTCCGGGAAAACGGGCTGGAGTAACCGCGTCGACGGACTCGCCGTATCCGCATGATCCGGAGGAAAGCACTGCATGGCTGAGGG
Organism: Halorhodospira sp. M38; assembly: GCF_022227985.1. Taxonomy (NCBI): domain Bacteria; kingdom Pseudomonadati; phylum Pseudomonadota; class Gammaproteobacteria; order Chromatiales; family Ectothiorhodospiraceae; genus Halorhodospira; species Halorhodospira sp. M38. Next base: position 82,497 of record NZ_JAJNQP010000002.1, on the reverse strand, counting down.
TCGCCCGAAATATTCGCCGGAGTTCCGGCGCAAGCTGGTCGAACTGGTCGAGGCGGGGCACACCCCGCAAGAGTTGGCACGGACCTACGAGCCGGCGGCCAAGACGATCCGCCGCTGGTACCAGGAGGACCGGCAGGAGACCAGCGAGCGGCGCACCGGGGCTGCAGATCGGCGCAGCGCTGGCCCGGGAGGCAGGCAGCAGGGCAAGAGCCCTGGCGCTGCTGCGTCCGCGGCGGGGTCCGGGAAGCGCTCGAAGACGGCGAAGGCCGGTCCCCGGAGCAGGCCGGCGAGTAGCCAAGCGCACCGGCTGGCCGGCAAGCGCGTCTTGGAGCGCCCCGCGGACACGGCTGCGGAGGCTGGGGAGGGGGCGCCCGAGCGGGCCGAACCCGAGCCGGCGGAAGAGCCGGCCGAGGTGGCCCCATCGGCGGACGGCGAGGTGATCGTCGACCCGGCTCCCGAGGGCGGGGTGCCCGAGGAGGAGGGGGTCGAGCTAGATGTGCAGCCGCACGCCGGCCTCGAGACGGAGGGCGATCCAGCCGAGTTGCTTGCTGTCGGCCTGGAACGCGCCGATCAGGGCGATGCCGTCTACGACGACGAGGGTCCCGAGGCGGCTATCCCGATCTACCAGGAGGCACTCGACTATCTGGATGCAGCGATCAGCGCCGGTGAAGGGGGAGATGCCGCGCGCCGCGACTGGGGGATCACCCTGGAGCGCCTGGGCGATGCGCTCTTCGAGGCCGAGGGGGCGAGTGCCGCACTGCCCTGCTACGAGGCTTGGTGTGAACTCGCCGAGGCCCTGGCCACCGAACACGCCACGGCGCAGTCGCTTCGGGACTGGAGCGTTGCGCTGGGTCGCTACGGCCAGGGGGTGCTGGTCGAGGAGGGGGCCGAGGTGGCACTACCCTACTACCGGCAGGTGATCGAACTGCGCGAGGACATCGTCCGCGAGCGGCAGAGCGCGGATGCCTACCAGGATTGGGCGCTGGCGCTGGAGCGCTGCGGTGCGGTCCAGGAGGCCGTGGAGGGGTTGGCCGAGACGGTGGAGACCTACCGCCACGCCCTCGAGGTGCGCGGGGCGCTGGTCGAGCAGCAGGACACACCGCAGGCGCGCCGGGCTCTCGGGATCGCTCAGGAGCGCCTGGCCATGGCGGTGCTCGCCGCCGAGGGCGCCGAGGCGGCCCTGCCTCACTTTGAGCAGCTCGCCGAACTCTTCACGGAACTGGCCGAGGAGCTGGGCACTGAGGAGGCCGATGCTGAACGACGGCAGGCGGATACCATGCTCGGCAAGGTACAGATGGCGGCACTGGATCTGGAGTGACACCCGCGTCCGCGACGGTTGGACCTCCGTCGTGGCCCTGGATCCCGGGAGGCGCATTGCAGGCGATCGAAGACATTGAGTGCGACTTGGTTGTTGTTGGTGGCGGCGGGGCCGGGTTGCGGGCCGCCATCGCGGCGGCCGAGCGCGACCCTGGGTTGCGGATCGCGCTGATCTCCAAGGTGGTGCCCATGCGCAGCCACACCGTCGCTGCGGAGGGGGGCGCTGCCGGTGTGGCCCGGGCGGATGACAGCCTGGACGGGCACTTCAACGACACCGTCTCCGGGGGGGATTGGCTGTGCGACCAGGACGTGGTTGAACGCTTTGTCGCCGAGTGCACTGGCGAGATGGTCCGTCTCGAACAGTGGGGTTGCCCGTGGAGCCGACAGGCGGACGGCCAGGTACATGTCCGGTTTTTCGGGGGCATGACGACCCAGCGCAGCTGGTACGCCGCCGACAAGACCGGCTTCCACATGTTGCATACGCTGTTCCAGACCTCCCTGCGCTATCCGGGGATTCAGCGCTACGACGAATACTTCTGCTCAGATCTGCTGGTCGACGACGGGGTGGTCTGTGGCGTACTGGCCTTGGAGATCGCCAGCGGCAAGCCGGTGCGCTTCGGCGCACCGGCGGTGGTGCTGGCCACCGGCGGGGCCGGGCGGGTCTACGGGCAGAACACCAACGCCGGCATCGTGACCGGCGAGGGCATGGCCATGGCGCACGCCCAGGGGGTGCCCCTGCGCGACATGGAGTTCGTTCAGTGGCACCCCACCACGCTGCCCGGCAGTGGCATCCTGATCACGGAAGGGTGCCGGGGCGAGGGCGGCGTCCTGACCAACCGGGATGATCGTCGCTATCTGCAGGACTACGGTCTCGGGCCCACCGAACCGTGGCCGCGTCCGAAAGCCATGGAGCTGGGGCCGCGGGATCGGCTCTCCCAGGCTTTCTGGTACGAGGACCAGGCGGGCCGGACCGTGCCCACGCCGCAGGGCACGGCGGTCCAGCTGGATCTACGCCACCTGGGCGAGGACCGCATCCTAGAGCGGCTGCCCATGATCACCGAGGTGGCTCGCCGCTACGCCGGAGTGGATCCGGTTCGGGAGCCGATCCCCGTCCGTCCGGCGGTCCACTACACCATGGGGGGGATTCCCACCGACGTCCGGGGGGCCGCCCCCCTGTCGGGGCTGTTTGCTGCCGGGGAGTGCGCCAGCACCGGGATTCACGGAGCCAACCGGCTCGGTTCCAACTCGCTCGCGGAACTCCTTGTCTTCGGCCGGGCGGCAGGAGAGGCGGCCGCCGAGTACGCCCGCGAGGCACCGCGGCGGCCGCAGCGCGTGGTGGAGCAGCTCGCTACCGAGGCCCTGGCGCCGCGGCTTGAACTGCTGCGCAACGACAGGGGCGAGCGGCTCGCTACGCTGCGTGCGGATCTCAATCGGGCCATGGAACAGGGGGTGGGGATCTTTCGCAACGAGGCCGGCCTGGAGCAGGCGTGCACGACGCTGGCGGCGCTGCGCGAGCGCCTGCGACGCGGCATCCGCCTCGACGACCGCAGCCGGACATATAACACCGAGTGGCTGACTGCGATGGAGTTCGGGGCCAGCCTGCAGGTGGCTGAGGCGATGGCCTGGTCGGCGCGGGCACGCAAGGAGTCCCGCGGCGCCCACGTGCGCGATGACGCCTATAGCGAGCGTGATGACGAGCGCTATCTGGTTCATACCCTGGCCTACCCCGGTGACGGGACGGGCCCCGTGATCGACCATGCGCCGGTGACCGTTACCCGCTCTGCGCCGCGGCGGCGGGCCTACGGCGCTGAAGGGGAGGCGCAGGCATGAGCGAATCGCAGCGGATCACTCTGGCGGTGCAGCGTTTCCACCCGGAACAGGACGCCGAACCGCGCTGGCAGCGCTATGCCGTGCCGTACACGCCGGATATGTCCGTGCTCGAGGGGCTGCAGTACATCAAGGATCACCTCGATGGCAGCCTGACCTTCCGCTGGTCCTGTCGCATGGCGATCTGCGGTAGCTGTGGCTGCATGATCGACGGCGAACCCGAGCTGGCCTGCCATGTCTTCCTCCGCGACTACGCGCCGGGGCCGGTGTGGGTGTCGGCACTGGACCACTTCCCCGTGCAGCGGGATCTGGTCATCGATCAGAGCGACTTCCTCGAGAAGCTCGAGACGGTGCACGCCTACCTGATCCCGGCCGGGGAACGGACGGCGGCCGAGGGGACCTATCGGCAGACGCCGGAGCAGATGACGGATTACTACGCGTACGCCCAGTGCATCAACTGCCTGCTCTGCTATGCCGCCTGCCCGCAGTACGGTTGGCATCCGGACTTTGTCGGCCCCGGGGCCCTGGCGCTACTCCAGCGCTACAACCTGGACAGCCGTGACGCAGGTAGCGAGTTGCGGCACGCGGTGGTTGATGCCGAACAGGGGGTCTGGAGCTGCACGCTGGTCGGCCACTGCTCCGAGGTCTGCCCCAAGGGGGTCGATCCCGCGCGGGCCATCAATCAGAACAAGCCCGGCAGCAGCGCGCGGTACTTGCTCGACTGGCTGCGGCCCGGTCGTCGTCGACAGGAGGGATCGGAATGAGCCGAGCGCGCGTCTACCGTCCGACCATGCGCGGTTGGTGGGAGCGGCATCCGGCCTACCGCCGATACCTGTTGCGCGAAGGCAGCAGCGTCCTGCTGGGCCTTTATGCGCTCTGGCTGCTTGCCGGACTGTTGGCCCTTGCTGCTGGGGAAGCCGCCTATCAAGGGTGGCGGGACCTGCACGGCAGCGCCTGGTTGTTCGGCCTCCACCTGGCCGCTCTGTTGGCCGCCGCCTACCACGCTGTCACCTGGTTCCGGTTGCTGCCCCTGACGCTGCCGGTCCTGCGCTGGCGGGGCCGTCGGCCCACCGACCGGGCGGTCGTGCGGGGTGCCTGGGTGGTCTCGGTGGCCCTCTCGGGCGGGGTGTGGCTCTATCTCCTGGGAGGCGTCCGATGAGGCGTTCGCACGAACCGCCGCTGTGGCTGCTCTTCGGTGCCGGGGGCCTGCTCGCCGCGCTGCTCGCCCCGGCGCTGATCCTGCTGACCGGCGTCGTGATGCCCGTGGCTGCAGAGCATGGCATCGAGGTACTGGATTACCACGCGTCCCGCGAGCTGTTCGCCCGGCCGGTGGTGGGGGTGCCAGTGGCCCTCGCGCTGGGGCTGGTGCTCTGCCACGCCGCTCACCGCATCTACCATACCCTGCGCGATCTCGGGATTCCGGCAGGGCGCGGTACCTGGTGGGTCTGCTACGGCGGCGCCGGTGTCGCGGGGCTGCTCGGTGTGGGCGCGGTTGTCGCCCTGTGGTGGTGAACTCAGGGCGGGTCGTTGGGCGCCTGGGGGCGACAGCAGCGTAGCTGCGGGTGGGGCTCCGGCCGTGCCCAGAGGAATCCCTGGCCGACGCGGCACCCGGCATCGATGAGCTGGTCGCGCTGCTGCAGGGTCTCGACCCCCTCGGCCACCACCTCAAGCCCGAGGACATGGGCGAGCTGCAGGATCGTCTCCACGATGGAGCGGGATTCCGGCGTGGTCTCCATGTCCCAGATGAAGCCGCGGTCGATCTTGACCCGGTTGATGGGCAGGCGCTTGAGGTAGAGCAGGGACGAGTAGCCGGTGCCGAAGTCGTCGATGCTCAGCGACACTCCGGCCCGGCGCAGGGCGGCCAGCCGCTCCAGGGTGCGGGGGGTGAGATCCATGATGGTCGACTCGGTGATCTCCAGCTCCAGGTGCCGTGCCGGCAGGCCGGTCTGCTCCAGCGTACGCAGGACCGTCTTTTCGATGTTGCCGTTGTGGAACTGGGCCCCGGACAGGTTGACGGCGATGCGCCCGAACTCGCGTCCCTGGTCCAGCCAGGTGCGCCCCTGCTGACAGGCCTGGTGGAGGATGTCCTCCCCCAGCGCCGCCATGGTTCCGACCTCCTCGGCGACCGAGATGAAGGCGCCCGGGGCCAGTAGCCCCCGGTCCGGGTGGTGCCAGCGGACCAGGGCTTCGATGCCCACGATCTGACCGGTCCGCAGCTCGACCTGGTGCTGGAAATAGGGGACCAGTTCACCGCGCTGCAGGCCCTGACGCATCTCCTGGGCGAGATCCAGCCGGCGCTGGGCATGTTCAGTCAGCTCCTCGGCGTAGAAGCACGTGGTGTTGCGTCCATCGGCCTTCGCCTTGTGCAGCGCCGAGTCGGCGTTGCGGACCAGCGCCTCGACGGTCTCGCCGTTGTCCGGATACATGCTGATGCCGATGCTACACCGGCACTGGAACCAGCGGCGGCTGTACTGGAACGGTCGCTCCAGTTCCTGGTGGACGGTCTCAGCGCAGGCGAGGGCGTCCCGGTGGTCGCGGATCTCGGCCAGGCAGATGCTGAACTCGTCGCCACCCAGTCGCGCCAGGGTGTCATCGGCGCCGAGGCGCGCCTGGAGGCGGTGAGCCACCTGGCGGAGGACGCGATCGCCGGCGGTATGACCGAGGCTGTCGTTGACGTCCTTGAAGTGGTCGAGGTCGATGAACAGCACGGCTAGCTGTTCACCGGACTGTCGCGAGCGCTCCAGGGCGCGGGCCATGCGGTCCTTGAACAGCAGGCGATTGGCGAGGCCGGTGAGCGCATCGTGGTAGGCCTGGAACTGCAGCCGCTCCTGGGAACGTTTGAGCTCGGTTAGGTCGCTAAAGACGGCAATGTAGTTGACGACTTCGCCGTAGGCCCCGGTGACACGGCTGATGGTCACCCACTTCGGCTGCAGGGTGCCGTACTTGGAGCGGTCCCAGAGTTCGCCGGACCAGCTACCCTCCCGTTGGATCGACTCCCACATGGCCCGGTAGAAGTCGTCGTTGTGGTGGCCCGACTGCAGGATCCGCGGCGTCAGCCCGATGAGCTCGTCCTCGGTGTAGCCGGTCATTCGCGCGAAGGCGTCGTTGACCTGGAGGATGCGGCTCTCGGCGTCGGTGATCAGGATCCCGTCCCGCGTGGCGGTGAAGACCTTGGCCGACAGCTGCAGGCGTCGTTCCATCTCCTTGCGCCCAGAGATGTCGCGCAGCGTGGCGCAGCAGAGGGTCTCGTCCTCCAGGTGCAGCGGGGTGAGCACCACCTCCAGCCAAAGGTGTTCGCCCTGCGGGGTGACGTGCACCCACTCAAAACGTTGCGCGCCCTCGATGAGTGCGGTCTCGAGCAGGTTTTGTGCCCGCTCCGCCGCCGAGGATCCGTCCGGCTGGAGTTGCGAGGAGATGGCCTCCGGGCGCAGGCCGATCAGCTGCTGCGGATCCTCCCAGCCCAGCATGCGGGCAGCCGCCGGGTTGCAGGCGATGAAGTGCCCATCGCGCAGGATCAGCATCCCGTCTTCGCTGTGCAGGAAGAGGGTCTGCGTCAGGCTGCTCGAGAGCGCCGGGGCCGGAGTGGTTGGGGGAACCACGTCGTCTTTCACAGGGGTTAGCTCACGGGTCCGGTGCCACGATGCGGTTGCGCAGGGTGCCGAGCCCCTCGACATCACAGGTGACGATGTCCCCGGCCTGCAGGAAGCGGGGCGGGGTGCGGGCAAAACCGACGCCGGCCGGCGTGCCGGTGGCGATGATATCCCCGGGAACCAGGGTCATGACCCGCGAGAGCGTGGCGATGACCGCGGGGATGGAGAAGACCATCTCGCCGGTATGCGACTGTTGCTGGGTGGTGCCGTTGACCTGACAGGAGAGGGCAAGGCCGTGGGGATCGGGTACCGCGTCGGCGGTGGTGATCCAGGGCCCCATCGGGCAGCTGCCGTCCACCGACTTGCCGAGGAAGAACTGCTTGTGCCGGAATTGCAGGTCACGTGCCGACAGGTCGTTGATCACCGTATAGCCGAAGACATGCTGTAGTGCCTCGCTCTCCGGGATGTGCCGGCCACCCCGGCCGATCACCACGCCGAGCTCCACCTCCCAGTCCAACTCCCGGGTGACGGCTGGGTCGAGGAGGAAGTCCGCGTATGGGCCGGCGACGGTGGTCGTTGCCTTGGTAAAGACCACCGGCGCCTCGGGCAGCGCCAGCTCGTCACCCTTGGCCTGTTGCGACTCTCGGGCGTGGTCGGCGTAGTTCAGGCCCAGGCACATGATGTTGCGGGGTGGCTGCGGCAGCGGAGCCAGGAACGTCAGGGCCTCGGCCGTGACCCGCGGCCAGTCGTAGCCGGCCTCGGGTAAGGTGCCGGCGCACAGGTGTCCGCCCAGATCACCCGCGACGGGTGAGACGGCCCAGCGGTCGCCCTGTTCGTGGATGGCGACCCGGGTGACGCCCTTGTGAACAACGGTGGTGATGCGCATGCTGCCGTTTCCGCGTTGGGGGTTGCGGTCAAGCCTGTCGGCCCCGCATTGTCCCGCATTTGGGGCCGGTCGTCGACGGTGATCGGTCGGATGATGCGGATCGGGGGGCGGCATGCACGATGAAAGTGGCGACAATGCCCTGGAACGGGCGACGCTGGAAGCGGTCCGGCGGATGGCGGCGGCCTTTGCCGATCCGCTGCTCGCCCCGTTGGACGCGGGTGCCGACGGCGTCGCCCAGCGCTACCAAGCGGAAGGGGACGCGCAGGCGGGGACGGAGTATGTGCTGGCGCTGACCAGCGTCGCCGGGTGCCGGGTCGAGGTACGTATCCCGCGAAGCGATCTGCTGGCGCTGGAGGGGTCGGGGGTGGTCCACGCGGTCTACCAGACCCTTGTGCGCGAGTGTGGTGCCCATCTGGCCGAGCGCGAGACGCTGATCGTCACCACCCGAGGGCGACCCGGGCCGGGGCAGCTGCTCAGTGTCTACCGGCGCCGCCTTGGTTAGGCCAAGCCGGCGTCCCCACAGGAGTTTCGCTTCTGGTAAGGTACGCCCACGACGCATTTAGCCTGTGGTATCCGCCCGCCCATCGGAGAGGTCAACGGGGAGCTCATGACCAAGAACTTTCTGGATTTCGAGCAGCCGATCGCCGAGCTAGAAGCCAAGATCGAAGAGCTGCGCAACGTCGGCCAGGATTCCGAGGTCAACATTAACGAGGAGATCCAGCGACTCGAGGCCAAGAGCCGCTCGCTGACGGAGAAGATCTTCTCCTCGCTGAGCGCCTGGCAGATCGTGCAGCTGGCCCGTCATCCCGAGCGCCCCTACTTCTTCGACTACGTTGAGCGGATCTTCACCGATTTCCAAGAGCTTCACGGTGACCGAGCCTATGCCGACGATGCCGCCATCGCCGGTGGCCTGGCGCGCTTCGACGGCCGCCCGGTGATGGTCATCGGGCAGCAGAAGGGGCGGGATACCAAGGAGAAGGTGCGGCGCAATTTCGGCATGCCCCGACCGGAGGGGTATCGCAAGGCGCTTCGGCTGATGCGCATGGCGGAGCGCTTCGGTCTGCCGATCTTTACGTTCATCGATACGCCGGGCGCTTACCCCGGCGTCGGCGCCGAAGAGCGCGGACAAAGTGAGGCCATTGCGCGGAATCTGGCCGAGATGGCACAGCTGCGCGTTCCGGTGATCTGCACCGTGATCGGTGAAGGCGGGTCGGGCGGCGCGCTGGCGATCAGCGTTGGCAATCGACTGCTGATGCTGCGCTACTCGGTGTATTCGGTGATTTCGCCAGAGGGGTGCGCCTCGATCCTGTGGAAGAGTTCCGAGCGGGCCGCGGATGCGGCCGAGGCCATGCAGATGGCGGCCGAGCGGCTGCACGACCTGGGGGTCGTCGATCGCGTGATCCCCGAGCCGCTCGGGGGCGCCCACCGGGACTACGACGCGATGACCGAGAGCGTGCGCGAGGTGCTGCGCGAGGAGTGGGGGCGGGTCGCGCAGATGAGCCCGGATGAGCTCGTGGCCGACCGGCACCGGCGGCTTGCGGGGATCGGTCAGCCCCAGGGGTAACCTGCGTGCTCGACCCCGGGGCGCTGGTGGCGCGGTTGTTGGCCCTGGCCCCCGCGGCCGCGGGCTACCGGGTCGCCTTCAGCGGCGGGCGGGATTCCACGGCACTGCTTCACGCCCTGGCCGAAGGCCGCGATGAGTTGCCAGCGCCGCTGGGTGCAGTCCATATCGATCACGGCCTGCACGCCGGATCGGCCCGCTGGGCGGAGCATTGCCGGGCCGTATGCCAGCGCCTGGGGGTGGCACTCGAGTGCCGCCGCGTGGATGTGCCTTCCCCCGTCGGTCAGGGCCTGGAGGCCGCCGCCCGGGAGGCGCGCTACCGGGCTTTCAGTGCCCTAGTGGCCCCCGGCGAGTGCCTTGTCTTGGCGCACCACGCCGAGGATCAAGCCGAAACCTTCCTGCTCCGGGCACTGCGCGGGGGCGGCCTGCACGGGCTGTGCGCCATGCCGACAACCCGACCGCTGGGGCGGGGTCGGTTGGCGCGGCCGCTGCTGGAGGTGTCGCGTGCCTCTTTGACGGCCTACCTGCAGGCCCGTGGTGCGGACTGGATCGAGGATCCGGCCAATCGGGATCCTGCCCATGACCGGGTCTATCTGCGCGAGCATGTGCTGCCTGCGTTGGCGGCGCGCTGGCCGGATGCAGCTGGCCGCCTGCAGGCGGGGGTGGCTGCCCTGCAGGCGGATCAGGCCTTGCTGGATGGCTACCTGGACAGCGATCTGGCGGCGGCGCGTGCCGCCGACGGGCGCCCGGCGGTAGCCGAGCTGCTGCGCCTGGCGCCGTATCGGCGTCAGGCCGTGCTTCGCCACTGGCTGGTTCGTTCCGGGCACCGTCCGCCGCCGGGCCGGCGGCTGGCCGTCGGCATGCAGGCGCTGCTTGAATCGGGCGAAGGGGCTCAGCCGGAGTTGCGTTGGCCGGACGGGTGCATCCGCCGCTACCGGGGGCGGCTCCACTTGCTGCCCGCCGAGTCGTTGGGCGCGGATCCCGATCCGGAGCCGTGCTCCTGGTTTGGCCGGGGGGCGCTGAGCCTGGCCGGGGGCACGTTGTCAGCGCGGTGGAGCCCGCGGGGTATCGACGGACAACTCCTTGCGCAGGGGGTGACGGTGGTCTTCCGTGCCGCAGTGCTGGATGCGGATGCCCGGCGCAGGCTGCAGCGCCTGTATCAGCGGTTGGGTGTCCCGCCCTGGGAGCGCAGCCGGGTTCCGGTGGTCTTCTCCGGTCATCGCCCGATCGCCGTGCCGGGCTACGGCGTGGCCCCATCGTGCCGGGCCATGCCGGGGGTGCGACTGCTGTGGCAACCGCCTCGCGTCGCGGGTCAGTCGGCGTCCAGCTGATCGGCCAGGGGCAGGCGCAGCCCGTGGCGGTCGGCGGGGTTGTAGAGCCCGGTCTCGGCATCGTGGCCGCTACCGAAGCCGACGTAGCTGTGCCGGCCGTAGCGCGCCAGACGCTGCAGCGCCTCGCGAGCCTCTTCGGCGTCCTCGGCGGCGAGGGCGATCAGCGGTTGTCCGCCCCCGGTGGTGCTGGCCCAGGCGACGGGGGAACGGTCCACCGGCCGGATCCGATCGGTGACGCAGGCCTTGATCGCCTCGAGGTGTTCGCTGACCGCCTCCCTGGGGCCGACGATCAGAAGGGGGCGGTCGCGATCCGGGGCGCCGGGCTCGACCTCGCCGCGCAGCGCTCGCTCGGCGGCTGCTTCCAGGCCGTCCCAGCTAGCGACCAGGGTCACGGACTCGGCCAGCAGGGTGTCGCGCAGGATGGAGACTCCCTCACCGAGGGCCAGCTGGCGGTACAGGTGGTGGTCCGGGTCGGCCTGTAGGTAGCGGGGAGCGGTCTCGCTGGTGAACTCGATCCGGGTTCGCTCCCCCGGTTGCAGGCGGATGTCCCGTTCGTCCAGACGGCCGTCTTCGCCCTTAAGCACGACGGGGACAGAGACCGGGTAGCCGTCCTCATCCCAGGCAATGTCTACCCGGATCCGAAAGCGGTCGTCCCCCTCGTGGGCGACCTCGAGCGTGCGTTCATCCAGTTCCAGATCCGGGGCGCGGGTGGCCGAAAGGAACCACTCGAACAGCGCCGGGACGGTTTCGGCGTCCGCGCCCTCGTCCTCCGCAGCTCCCGCGAAGGCGGTCTCGAGGTCCGACCAGCTGGCCTCCTGGTGGGCGTGCCGGGCGTAGAACCGGCGCACTGCCTGGTCGAAAGCCGCTTCGCCGAGGCTTCGGCGCAGGGTATGGAAGAGTTGGGCGCCGCGCTGGTAGCCGATGATCTCGTCGACCGTCCCCCGGTTGTGCCGGAACTCGCTGAGCGGGTAGTCAGCCGCATCGGGGAGCGCGGCCTGGCTGCGCAGCCAGTCTCCTCGCAGGCGCTGCGCTTGCTCGGTATCCCGCTGCGCGGCCTGGTGGTAATCGCCCATGTAGTAGGTCAGGGCCTCGTTCCAGTTCCCTTCGTCGTAGTCGGTGTAGACACCGCGGCCCCACCAGTTGTGGACGACTTCGTGGGGCAGCGAGGTCTCCGGGATGAAGGGCAGGGGGATGACCTGCTCGCCGAGGGCGGTGAATCCGGCGAAAGCCAGGCCCACGGGGTATGGTGCGGCGACCACCGAGTAGGTCTCGTGCGGTGGCGGGCCGATCCAGTCGCTGTATTCGTCCAGGTAGGCCCCGGTCTTCTCCAGGTAGAGGTCGTGGTGCTCCGCGAGGTGTTCAGGGAAGAACGTGTGGACGGTCCCGTGACGGACGGATCGGCTGCGTTGCTCCCATTCGCCGGCGAACAGGGTGATGCCACGCGCTGGCGCCGGATGGCGGAACTCGACGCGGCGCAGGCCGTCTGAAATGCGCTCATCGACGCGCGTTCCCTCGGCCACCACCTGGAGAGGTTCCGGCACAGTGACGTTCAGCCGGTAGCCCGTACTCCGTTCCGCCGGGCGGGGGTACCAGCCGGCCTCCGCGGCGAGCCAGGCGCCCTCGGGTCGCAGGTGGGCACCCCGGCTTTCCTCGCCGGGTTCGCCGGACCAGCGCAGCCGGGCTTCAGTGGCCTCCCCGGGGCGCAGGATGACCCCCCGTTGGCCCAGTTTCTCCGCGCTACCGGCGTCGAGCGCCACCTCGTCGATGCGGTATCCCGGCCCGACAGCCAGAGAGAATGGTCCCTCGTCCGGGAGTTGCAGAGTCAGGCGCCCCTCGAGCCGGCCATCGTCGGGGTGCAGGCGGACATCCATCTCGGCCTGTGGGTCATCGGGCCACGAGCTGGCAGCCGCCACCGGCAGGGTGGCGAGCAGGGCAGCGGCGAGGATGCGGGCGAGCCTGCACATGCGGGCATCATAGCGCACCCTGGCTGGGCGCGTCGTCCGTGCCGGCTGCCGACGACAAGCAGCGGTTGTCGATGGCAACTGCCTTTTTCGACCGCCCTCCTTAGCCTGCGACGATGGCATGTAATCCTGGATCTGAAGACGCGCGGGCCCAGTTCGCCGAACGACTCCGCCAAGCCCTCCACCGGTGTGGAGTCGGTCCGCGGGAGTATGCCCGGCTGGGTCGTATGGTCGGGGTATCCAAGCAGGCGGCGCGCGGCTGGCTCGAGGGCCAGAACTTCCCCACCCGGGAGCACATCGCCCTTCTCGCCCGGGCGCTGGGCGTGCGCCACGGCTGGCTGGAGTACGGCGAGGGGCCGATGCACCCCGGTGAGGTGCTGGCCGAGTCGGGTGGTGCCGAGTATTCGGCGTCCCGTTTCACTCTCGATGAGGGGGAGGTGCGCCTGATCTCGGTCTATCGTCGGCTCGACGTCACCTCGCGGGCCGCCGTGGACCAACTCATCAACGTCCTGAGCGATTGCTTCGGCCCCGAAGGGCCGCGTGGCGGAGACTCCTGAGCCGCCGGGTGCGTTGTGGGCCTACCCCCCTTCTGGTAAGGTTCCGCCATTCCGTTTCCCGGTTCACCCTTCCCTCGGCTGGCTCTGTCCATGACGCGTTATCTATTCATTACCGGTGGCGTGGTTTCCTCCCTGGGCAAGGGCATCTCGGCCGCCTCCCTGGGGACCATCCTCCAGGCGCGCGGCCTGAGCGTGACCCTGATCAAGCTCGACCCGTACATCAATGTCGACCCGGGGACGATGAGCCCTTTCCAGCACGGCGAGGTCTACGTCACTGACGACGGGGCCGAGACGGATCTGGATCTGGGTCACTACGAACGGTTCGTGCGTGCCCCGGTCAGTCGCCGCAACAACTTCACGACGGGCCGGATCTACGAGAGCGTGATCCGCAAGGAGCGCCGTGGGGACTACCTCGGTGGTACTGTGCAGGTCATCCCCCACGTCACCGATGAGATCAAGCGCTGCATCCAGGAGGGTGCCGACGATGTCGACGTCGCGCTGGTCGAGATCGGTGGGACGGTGGGCGATATCGAGTCGCTGCCCTTCCTCGAGGCGATCCGTCAGATGGGTACTGAGCTCGGGCGTGAGCGGTGCCTGTTCATGCATTTGACCCTGGTGCCGTTCATCGGCACCGCCGGGGAGATGAAGACCAAGCCGACGCAGCACTCGGTCAAGGAGCTGCGCTCGATCGGCATCCAGCCGGATATCCTGGTCTGCCGCGCGGCGCACCCGATCCCCGAGGAGGAGCGGCGCAAGATCGCCCTGTTCACCAACGTCGATCCGCGCGCGGTAATCGCGGCGCTGGATGTACCGAACATCTATCAGATCCCCGAGGAGTTGCATCAGCAGGGGCTGGATCACATCGTCGCCGAGAAGTGGGGCTTGGAGCTGCCGCCGGCGAACCTGGGGGACTGGCACCGGGTCGTGGAAATCATGTCCAACCCGGAGGGCGAGGTGACGGTGGCCATGGTTGGCAAGTACGTCGACCTGACCGACGCCTACATGTCTCTCAACGAGGCTTTGCGTCACGCCGGTATCCAAGCCCGGCAGCGGGTGAATATCCGCTACGTCGACTCGGAGTCCCTGGAGCGCGAGGGGTGCGCGGCACTGCAGGGGGCGGACGCGATCCTAGTGCCGGGTGGCTTCGGGCAGCGTGGTATCGAGGGCAAGATCGAGGCCGTGCGCTATGCTCGGGAGCATCGGGTACCGTACCTCGGCATCTGTCTGGGCATGCAACTGGCAGTCATCGAGTATGCACGGCACCGGGCGGGGCTGGAGAACGCCCACAGCACCGAGTTCATCCGCCACCCGCACCATCCGGTGATCGGTCTGATCACCGAGTGGATGACCGACGACGGTGACCTCGAGCAGCGCGGTGAGGCCGACGACCTGGGCGGCACCATGCGCTTGGGCGGGCAGCCCTGTCGGCTTGGCGCCGGGAGCCTGATCAATCAGGTCTACGGCAAGGATCGGATTGTCGAGCGCCATCGCCACCGTTACGAATTCAACAACCACTACCGTGAGCGCCTGGCCGAAGCGGGCCTGAGCTTCTCGGGGTGGTCCCAGGACGGCCGGCTGGTCGAGGTCGTGGAGCTACCCGACCACCCCTGGTTCATCGGCTGTCAGTTCCATCCGGAATTCACCTCCACGCCCCGGGACGGGCATCCGCTGTTCGCCAGTTTCGTGCGGGCAGCGATGGCCCGTCGCGACGGTACTGCGCAGGCCCTGAATTATGAGCAGCATTGAGCTTTGCGGGTTCCGCGCCGGCCTCGAGCAGCCGCTGTTCCTGATCGCCGGCCCCTGCGTGATCGAGTCCGAGCAGCTGGCGCTGGACAGTGCCCACGAGCTGCGCGAACTCTGCCGCGAACTCGGCGTCCCGCTGATCTACAAGTCGTCCTTTGACAAGGCCAACCGCTCCTCGGCCCAGAGCTATCGCGGCCCCGGCATGGAGGCGGGGCTGCGGGTACTTGAGCGGGTGCGCGGCGAGCTTGGGGTGCCGGTGATCACCGACGTCCACGAGGACACCCCGCTCGACGAGGTCGCCTCCGTGGTCGATGCCCTCCAGACCCCGGCCTTTCTCTGTCGCCAGACCAGCTTCATCCAGCGGGTGGCCGCCTGCGGGCTCCCGGTCAACCTGAAGAAAGGGCAGTTCCTCGCCCCCTGGGATATGGCTCACGTCGTCGACAAGGCGCGCGCCACCGGCAATCGGCAGATTCTGGTCTGCGAGCGCGGGGTATCGTTCGGCTACAACAACCTGATCTCCGACATGCGGGCGCTGGCCGTGATGCGTGACACCGAGGCGCCGGTGGTCTTCGACGCCACGCATTCGGTGCAGTTGCCCGGTGGCCAGGGTCACGCCTCGGGCGGCCAGCGGGAGTTCGTTCCCGTGCTCGCGCGGGCCGCGGTGGCTGCCGGCGTGTCGGGGCTGTTCATGGAAACCCATCCGGATCCCGAACGCGCGCTGTCCGACGGCCCGAATGCGTGGCCACTGGAGCGGATGCGCGAACTCCTTGAGACGCTGATCGCCTTGGATCGCGTGGTCAAGGAGCGGGGATTCGCCGAGCAATGAAGGAGCGACTGAATCATGGCGAACATCGAGCGTGTCATCGGCCGCGAGGTACTGGACTCCCGCGGCAACCCCACCGTCGAGGCGGATGTCTGGCTGGATGACGGCAGCTTCGGCCGCGCCGCGGTCCCCTCCGGGGCCTCGACCGGCAGCCGTGAGGCGGTGGAGCTGCGTGACGGCGGAGCGCGCTACAACGGCAAGGGGGTGCGCACCGCGGTGGAGAATGTCAATACCACCATCCGCGAGGCGCTGCGGGGCGTCAGTGCTGACGATCAGGCCGCCCTGGACCGGCAGCTGATCGAGCTTGACGGCAACCCCAACAAGGACCGCCTCGGTGCCAACGCCATCCTCGCCGTGTCCATGGCCGTGGCCCAGGCGGCGGCGCGCAGCCGCGGACTGCCCCTTTACCGCCACCTCCAGCAGGAGGGCTCCTCGGCTCAGTTGCCGGCACCGATGATGAATATCCTCAACGGCGGTGAGCACGCCGACAACAGCGTGGACATCCAGGAGTTCATGATCATGCCCCTCGGGTTCGATCGGTTCTCCGAGGCCCTGCGCTGTGGCGCCGAGATCTTCCACGCCCTGAAGAAGGTCCTCAACGAGCGCGGACTCTCCACGGCCGTCGGCGACGAAGGTGGCTTCGCCCCGGATCTGCCCTCCAACGAGGCGGCGCTGGAGGCCATCATCGAGGCCGTGGAGCGCGCCGGCTATCAGCCTGGTGAGCAGGTGGCCCTGGCTCTCGACGTGGCGAGCTCCGAGCTCCACAGCAACGGCCGCTATCGACTCGCCTCCGAGGGTCGTGACTTCGATGCGGCCTCTTTTGCCGACTACCTGGCGCAGCTCGTCGACCGGTATCCGATCGTCTCCATCGAGGACGGCATGGATGAGTCCGACTGGGACGGCTGGAAGATCCTAACCGAGCGCCTCGGGGACCGGGTGCAGCTGGTGGGCGACGACCTGTTCGTCACCAATCCGCAGATCCTGCGCCAGGGGATCGATCGCGGCATCGCCAACTCGATCCTGATCAAGCTCAATCAGATCGGTACGGTGACCGAGACGCTGGAGGCGATCCGCATGGCCGACGAGGCCGGCTACACTTCGGTGGTTTCCCACCGTTCGGGCGAGACCGAGGATGTGGCGATTGCCGATCTGGCCGTGGCGACGCGGGCGACCCAGATCAAGACCGGTTCGCTGTGCCGCTCGGATCGGGTGGCCAAGTACAACCAGCTGCTGCGCATCGAGCAGGAGCTTGGAGACGATGCCCGTTACGTGGGTCGCGACGCGCTCCGCCCCGAGCAGGGGTAGGCCGGTGACCACCGCGTGGGGCCGTCGCGGGAGGGCGCCATGCGTTGGGTGAACGGGTTGCTCGGCGTGCTGCTGATCCTGCTGCAGGGCCAGCTCTGGTTCGGGCAGGCCAGCATCCCCGGCCTGCTTGAGCTGCGCAGCGCAGTCGCCGCGCAGCAGGCGGAGAACGAGCGGGCCGAGGCGCGCAACGAGGCCCTGGCAGCCGAGGTGGAAAACCTCAAGGAGAGCACGGAGGCCCTCGAGGAGCGGGCACGCTATGAGCTCGGCATGATCCGTCAGGATGAGGTCTTCTACCAGGTCGTGGAGGAGTGATGGCGCGCTACTGGGCGGTGATACCGGCGGCGGGTGTCGGTCGGCGTATGGGGGGCGGGGATGGCCCCAAGCAGTACCGTTCGCTGTTGGGTCGGCCCGTTATCGGCTGGGCCCTGGAGCGCCTGCTCGGGCACCCAAAGGTAGCCGGGGCTGTCGTGGCGCTGGCTGCCGACGACGGCTACTGGAATGCCCTGGGCCTGGCCGGCGAGCTGCCGGACAAGCCCGTGCACCGTGTTGATGGAGGCGCCGAGCGGCGCGATTCGGTGCGGGCGGCCCTGGATTACCTAAGCGGGATCGCCGGGCCGGAGGACCGCGTGCTGGTCCACGATGCCGTGCGTCCTTGTCTCAGCGCGGCGGAGCTGGACCGGCTGATCGAGGAGGGTGGCCTGGCCGCCGATGGGGCGCTGCTGGCGACCCCCGTGCGCGATACCCTCAAGCGTGCCGCCGCGGGGTGCGTGGATGCCACCGTCTCTCGGGACGGGCTATGGCAGGCGCAGACGCCGCAGCTTTTCCCGCTGGAGCGTCTTTCCGCGGCACTGGATGCGGCCCTCGCGGCCGGTGTCGCCGTCACCGACGAGGCGCAGGCTGTGGAGTGGCACGGCGGTCACCCGCGTCTGGTGACCGGCGAGGCCGGCAATCTGAAGATCACTCACCAGGCTGACCTGGATCTGGCTGCCGCCGTGCTCGCGGCGCAGCGGGCGGCCACAGAGAGGGAGCGAACGGCGTGATTCGTGTCGGGCAGGGTTTTGATGTTCATCGCTTCGGCGGCAAGGGCGAGGGGTTTCGGCTGGGCGGGGTGGCCATTCCGTACCACAAGCGGCTGGAGGCCCACTCGGACGGCGATGTGCTCTTGCACGCGGTCACCGATGCCCTGCTCGGAGCGTGTGGACTGGGGGATATCGGCCGCCACTTTCCGGACGACGACCCGCGCTGGCGGGATGCGGACAGCACCGGCCTGCTGGCATCAACGCTGCGGTTGGCCGCGGAGGCTGGATGGGTGCCGGTGAACGTTGATGGCACCGTGATTGCCCAGGCCCCCAAGTTGGCCCCCTACATCGATGCCATGCGTCAGGCCACGGCGGATGCCATGGAGCTGGCGCCCGGGGCGGTCAACGTCAAGGCGACCACCAGCGAGCGGCTCGGTTTCACCGGGCGTGGCGAGGGGATCGCCGCGATGGCCGTTGTCCTGGTGGAATCGGCCCCGGGGCGGGGTTGATCCGGGCCTTCGGCGGTCCCCTGGGCACGGCGCGACTGCGCGCCTGTCCCGAGGACTTCCGGGTGGATGAAATCCTCCCGTTCCGGCCTTCCGGCGGTGGAGAGCACTGCCTGCTCCAGATTCGCAAGAGGGGCTGGACCACCGAGGCGGTCGCCCGGCTGCTGGCATCCCAGGCCGGCGTGGCGCGGGGTGCGGTGAGCTTCGCCGGCCTCAAGGACCGGCACGCGGTCACCACGCAGTGGTTCTCCGTTCACGCGCCGAAGCCATGCCCGGCCCTCGCGCCGGGCTGCCTGGACGACGGCCTGGAGGTCGTCACCGCCACACGCAATGCCCGCAAGCTGCGGCGCGGAGCGCTCAGCGGCAACCGCTTCAGCCTGCTTATGCGCAACGTGTCCGCGCCGCGCCGGACGGTGGAGCGGCGGTTGCTGGCCATTGCCCGGTGCGGGGTGCCCAATTATTTCGGCCCGCAGCGGTTCGGGCGCGGGGGCCGCAATCTGCAGCAGGCCCGTGCCTGGCTGCTCGATGGCGAGCCGGTGCGGGGGCGCACCGTGCGGGGGCTGTTGATCTCCGCGGTGCGCTCGGACCTGTTCAATCGTGTGCTGGCGCGGCGAGTGGCGGCGGGTAGCTGGGATGTCGTGCGGCCCGGAGAGCGAGCAGCCCTCGATGGCACCGGCAGTCACTTCCCCGTGGAGGTGTTTGACGCCGCGCTGCGTCGCCGCGTTGTCCAGGGTGATGTCCACCCCACTGGGCCGTTGCCGGGGGTCGAGGGCGACGGGCCGAGAGGCGAGGTGGCCACCCTCGAGTCCGAGGTCCTGTCCGAAGAGCCAGAGCTGCTCGGCGCGCTCGCCCAGCGGGGCGTTCGCGCCGACCGGCGGCCGCTGCGCCTGATGCCTCGGCGGCTGGCCTGGCACTGGCCCGCGCCGGATACCCTCTCGCTTGAGTTCACCCTGACCGCCGGGGCTTACGCCACCACAGTGGTCGCTGAGATCCTCGATACCGCGGAGGAGTGAGGCCCGCGTCCCCGGCGGCCGGGGACGCGGCTCCTAGCCCCGGTTGCGCAGCAGCACGTAGACGGCTCCGGTGCCGCCATCGCTCTCCGGGGCCGAGGCAAAGGCCAGAACGTCGTCGCGGCGCCTCAGCCATTGATCCACCGAAACCTTGAGCACCGGTTGCGGCTGTCGCGAGCCGCGTCCCTTGCCGTGGATGATACGCACGCAACGCAAACCGCGATCAGCGGCGCTCGCTAGGAAGAGCACCAGCTCACGGTAGGCCTCGCGCCGGGTTAGCCCGTGCAGATCCAGCTGGGCCGCCGGCGGGTAGTGCCCCCGGCGTAACTGTCGGATCACGCGTCGCTGGACCCCGGCGCGGTAGTAGAGCAGTTCCTCGCCGGTCTCGACCTCCGCCGGGTCGGGCGGGGGATCGAGCAGGCTCTCGACAACCCGGCGTTCGTCGGCTTCACGCTGGGCAGGGCGGGGCGGCGGGGGAGGCGGTCGCGTATCGGCCCGGTCGTTTTCGTAACGGCGCACGCCGGCCATGGCTCGGCGGAACACGGCCGCCTCGTCCGCCGGGTCGCGGGAGTCGCCGCTGTCGTCTTGCCCGTTGCTCATGCCCAACCCCACGGTGGTGCTCCCCGACACGTTATACTGCCAATCTTGGCGGCAACTGTGTGTTCGAGGCTGCGCCTGCAGGAGCGAGATGTACATTCTGATCAGCAACGATGATGGTTACCAGGCCGAGGGGATCCTGACCCTGGCCGAACGGCTCGGCACCGTGGCGCGGGTGACCGTGATGGCGCCCGAACGGGACCGCAGCGGAGCCAGCAATTCGCTGACGCTTGAGGACCCCATCCGGGTCAATCAGATCGAGCCCCACCGTTACCGGGTCCAGGGAACACCGACCGACTGTGTGCACCTGGCGCTCACCGGGCTGCTGGAGGAGGATCCGGACATGGTCTTCTCCGGCATCAATGCCGGTGCCAATCTGGGCGACGACGTGCTCTACAGCGGCACGGTGGCGGCCGCCATGGAAGGGCGCTACCTGGGGCTGCCGGCGGTGGCCATCTCCCTGGCCGGGACCTGGGCGCCGGTCCACTACGACACGGCGGCGCGGGTGGCCGTCAAGCTGCTCGAGCAGATCCAGGATGATCCGCTGCCGCCGGATAGCATCCTCAACGTCAACGTGCCGGATCTGCCCTGGGATGAGATCCAGGGCTTCCACGCCACTCGGCTCGGCTGCCGCCACCGGGCCGAGCCGGTGATCAAGCAGCACGATCCGCGCGGTCGCACCATCTACTGGGTGGGGCCACCGGGCTCGGAACAGGACGCCGGCCCGGGGACCGACTTCTACGCGGTGCGCAATGGCTTCGTCTCGGTGACGCCGATTCAGGTCGACCTGACCCGGCACCAGGGGCTGGAGCAGGTCCGCGGCTGGCTGGACGGGGTGACCTGGTGATGCGCGAGCGGAATGCAACCGGTATCGGCATGACGTCTCAGCGGACCCGGGACCGGCTGGTGGAAGCGCTGGCCGCCCAGGGGATCCACGATGAACGGGTGCTGGCGGCGCTGCGCGAGGTACCCCGCCACCTCTTCGTGGACGAGGCCCTGGAGAGCCGCGCCTACGAAAACACCCCTCTGCCCATCGGCGAGGGGCAAACCATCTCCCAGCCCTGGGTGGTGGCGCGGATGACGGAACTGCTGCTCGAACAAGGGGTGCCGGAGCGCGTGCTGGAGGTGGGGACCGGCTCGGGGTACCAGGCGGCGGTACTGGCCCGGCTCGTGCCTCGGGTCTACAGCGTCGAGCGTATCGGCTCGCTGTTGCGCAAGGCCCGCGAGCGGCTGCACACCGCCCGCCTGTTCAACTGCCAGCTCCGCCACGGGGACGGCTACGAGGGCTGGCCCGAGTACGCCCCCTACGACGGCATCATCGTGACCGCGGCGCCGGAGGCGCTACCGGAGGCGCTGCTTGAGCAGCTTGCCGACGGGGGACGTCTGGTGGCGCCGATTGGCGGGGCCGGTTACCAGGAGCTGCTGGTGGTGGATCGTCGTGGCGACGAGTACGAGCAGCGTCGGGCGGCCGGGGTCTCTTTCGTGCCGATGCTTGAGGGGCGGATCTGAGTGCGACTGTTCGGACCGCTGTACAGCTGGACGGTACGGTGGGCGGGTCACCGCCGGGCCCCCTGGGCCCTGGGTGGGCTCAGCGTCGCCGAGTCGTCGGTGTTTCCGATCCCGCCGGATGTCTTGCTCGCGCCGATGTCCCTGGCGCGGCCGAACCGGGCGGCGGCCTTCGCCCTGATCGCCACGGTGGGGTCCGTGCTCGGTGGATTGATCGGCTACGCCCTGGGCCACTTCGCCCTCTATCTGGTTGAGCCCTGGATCGCGGCTGCCGACTACGAGCAGGCCTATCGGACGGCGGTGGACTGGTTCCAGGATTGGGGCTTCTGGGTGGTGCTGGTGGCGGGCTTCTCGCCGATCCCCTACAAGGTCTTTACCGTGGCGGCCGGTGCCACCGGGGTTGCGCTGGTTCCGTTTGTGGTCGCGTCGCTGCTCGGGCGTGGGGCACGGTTCTTCCTGGTAGCGGGGCTGGTAGCCTGGGGAGGAGCCCGGCTTGAGCCCTGGCTCCTGCGCCACGTCGAGCGGATCGGCTGGATCAGTGTCGTCCTGCTGCTGCTCGGAATGCTGTGGGTCAAATACGGATAGCCGTCCCATGGTGGGCAACCCGTCGCGAGCGCTGGCCTGGGCACTGATCTTCCTGCTGATGCCCGGGTGCGCGACGCTCTGGGACGGGGACTGGGAAGAGGACGGACACCGTCGTATCTATCTCTACGAGGTGCAGCCAGGCGATACGCTCGGCCGCATCGCCTGGCGGCACGGGCTGCGGGTCGAGCAGCTGCAGCGCTGGAACGAGCTGGCCAACCCGGACGAGATCCAGGCCGGGGCCTACCTAGTGCTCAATCCGCCCGGCGACGAGGGTGCTGCGGGAGGGCACGCAGCGGATACGGCCCCGGGGCAGACCGAGGATACG
Source organism: Halorhodospira sp. M38 (assembly GCF_022227985.1). Taxonomy (NCBI): domain Bacteria; kingdom Pseudomonadati; phylum Pseudomonadota; class Gammaproteobacteria; order Chromatiales; family Ectothiorhodospiraceae; genus Halorhodospira; species Halorhodospira sp. M38. Next base: position 60,048 of record NZ_JAJNQP010000002.1, on the reverse strand, counting down.
ACCCGGGAGCCGCCCCCGCCGCCGGACGATGCGCCGGACTACGAACTCGGCTGGGTCTGGCCGGCCGACGGTGTAGTGCGGCGCTCCTACGCCACCGACAGCGGTGGCAAGAGTGGCATCCAGATCGGCGGTTCGGAGGGGGACACGGTGCGCGCCGCGGCCGATGGTGAAGTGGTCTACAGTGGCAGCGGTCTGCGTGGTTACGGCAACCTGGTCATCGTCATGCACGATGACCGCTTCTTGTCGGCCTATGGCTACAACCGAGCCCTGAACGTGGCGGAGGGCGAGCGGGTCAGCGGCGGCGACCCCATCGCCGAGATGGGGCGAGCCCCTGGGGCTGATGAGGCCAGCCTGCACTTCGAGATCCGCATCGACGGAGAGGTGGTCGACCCGGAGGATTACCTGCCTGCGCGCGATTTGTGAAAAGGGGTTAACGGTTCACACTTTTCTTGTTGCGCTGGCGATGGTTTGGTAATAACTTAACCATAGGCCGAGTTGATTCCGTTTCAAATAACGATCATCAAAACAAGGGGTTAAGTCTCCTCGGCAAAGGGTTCTTGGGGGCGGTGCGCTAGCACCGTGAGTTGACAGGGAGCCGATCCCCCATCGGCTGCCCAAGGAGCCGGGCTTGGAAGCCCGGCGAGCGGTTCCGCAGAGACCACTGGGAGGTCCGCGATGACCCTCGATACCGCGGTTGGGAGCGTATACCCGTACACTGATTCGGAGACGGAGCAGGATACCCCGATGACGGATGACCCCATGGAGCTGATGCAGCCTGTGGGCATGGATGGGGCCAGCGAGCCCGAGCCCGAGCCGGAACGCCGGCCTCGCAGCAGGAATCGATCCAGTGCCGAGTGCCGGACGGCGCTGGACGCCACGCAGCTTTACCTCAACGAGATCGGGCACGCCTCTTTGCTTACCGCCGAGGAAGAGGTCACGTTGGCGCGTCGAGTCCAGCAGGGCGACGCGGCGGCCCGGGGTCGCATGATCGAGAGCAATCTCCGTCTGGTGGTCAAGATCGCCCGGCGCTATATGAACCGCGGGCTCGCCTTCCTCGACCTCATTGAAGAGGGCAACCTGGGGCTGATCCGTGCCGTGGAGAAGTTCGATCCCGAGCGCGGGTTTCGGTTTTCCACCTACGCCACCTGGTGGATCCGGCAGACCATCGAGCGCGGCATCATGAATCAGACCCGCACCATCCGGTTGCCGATCCACGTCATCAAGGAGATCAACCAGTACCTGCGCACCCAGCGGCGGCTGACGCAGACACTGGATCACGAGCCTACGGTCGACGAGATCGCCGAGGCCATGGGCCGCTCAGCGGAGGACGTCCGGCGGATGCGCGGCCTCAACGAGGGGACCACCTCGGTGGATGTCCCCATCGGCAAGGACTCCGACCGGGTGCTGCTCGATGCCATCCCCGACGAGACGCAGAGCGTGCCGGACAGCGCGCTGGAAGATGGCGAGGTTATGCAGCACCTGGAGGACTGGCTCTCGGTCCTCACCGACAAGCAGCGCGCCGTGCTGGAGCGGCGTTTCGGGCTCAACGGACACGAACGCTACACCCTTGAGCAGGTGGGCGCGCAGGTCGGGGTGACGCGCGAGCGGGTCCGTCAGATCCAGATCGATGCCCTGCGGCGCCTGCGTGAACTCATGGAGCGGGATGGCTACTCCCAGGAGGCGGTCTTCGGCTAGCGCGTCAGGCAATCGAGCCGGGACGCGAGGCGTTCTCCTACGGAAAAGGGTCAGGGATTTGATAAGCTGACCCGGCACCCGTAGGAGGCGCCATGGCGAAGAAGCTCCACATCCTGGTCGTGGACGACGCGACCTTCACCCGGGATCTGGTGAAAAAGGGGGTCAAGCTCGGCTACCCTGGGTTCGTCGTACACGAGGCCGCCAATGGACGGCAGGCGCAGGCGAAGCTGACCACGGGCGGCTTTGATCTGGTGCTTTGTGACTGGGAGATGCCCGAGGTGAGTGGCCTCGAGGTTCTCGAATGGATGCGTGCCGACGAGAACCTGGCCGAGGTGCCCTTCGTGATGATCACCAGCCGCGGGGACCGGGAGCACGTGGTCCAGGCGGTGGAGCGTGGCGCCACCAACTACATCGTCAAGCCGTTTACCAACGAAAAGCTCTACGAAGTCGTCACCCGTGCACTGACCAAGTCGCTGGGTGTCTCCGCCAAGGCGTTGAAAAAGCTCGGCGGGGGCGAGACCCAGGTGCAGGGCGGCGACTCGGCGGCGGTGCTCGCCGGGGGGCTTTCCGGGGATCTGAATATCGCTGAACGGCTGGAGACCGGTGCCGGCGGTAGCGGCGCCCGCAAGGAACGTGCGGTGCCCCGCGACAAGGTCATCGCCCAAGTGCGCCATTCAGGCGGGACGATCGGCTGCCTGGTCAAGGAGATCGATTTCAACCAGGTCGTGGTGGTCTTCAAGCGCCCCGAGCGCATGCCGAACCTGCTCGAGCAGGCCACCTTCGATTTCACCACCGAGGAGGACGGGCGGACATCCCGGATGAACGCCTACATCCACGCCCTGCAGGCGGGCGAGAAGCGTCAGGACACCGACATCCTGCGCATGACCCTGCGCTTTGTGGATGACGATCCCGAAAAGCAGGACCACCTCGGATACTATTTCAATGTCATTGACGGCTGAGAGCCGCGTTGTATTCGCGAAGCAGTCCGGAGCCGACCATGTCGACGGAAACCGTGCAGCCACAGATCCAGAGCAGCGCCCCCGATGAGGGCGTGATCCCGGACCCGACGGAGATGGACTCGCGGGCCGCCGAGGCCGCGACCTTCCTCAAGGCCCTGGCCAACGAGCGGAGGTTGATGATCCTCTGCCATCTGGTCGCCGGCGAGCGCTCCGTCGGGGAGCTGGAACAGCTCCTGAAGATGCGCCAGCCGGCGCTATCCCAGCAGCTGGCGCGCCTGCGCGAGGAGGGGATCGTGGCCACCCGGCGCGAGTCGCGAACCATCTACTACCGCCTGGCCAGCCCCGAGACCGAGGCGTTGCTCGAGCGCCTCTACGAACTCTTCTGCCAGCAGTCGTAGAGCACCCCGCAGCCGCCGGCATGGGCCGCCGCGGTTGCGGGGCGGGCCACGCCGGCGAGTGCACGGGAGGGTTCAGAAGCGATAGCGCACCCGGGCGTAGAGGTTGGAATCCCGCTCGAACTGGCCGTAGAAGGTGTGCTCGCTGTCGCCACCGAAGAGATTCCCGCCCACGGAGTAGGTGAGCGCGTCGGAGGCGCGGTAGCGCGCGGACGGACGCAGGTAGTAATCGGCGTCGTCCGGTGAATAGAAGGCAAACAGCGACCAGGTCAGGTTGTCCCGCCACATGCTGTAGGTCAGCCGGGTGGTGACCACCTGGCGGTGCTCTTCGGGCAGACGATCAATGTCTCGGTTTTGGTCCTTCCAGGCCGATTCGAGGTCGTCGTGGTCCTGCAGCCACTCCAGGTAGTACTGCAGGCCTACGTCCAGATTGGTGACCGCCTCCCACGTGTAGCCGAGCAGCAGGCGCGCCTCCGAGTTGGGCACGTCGCCGCTGCGCTCCCCGTCGCGGTTGTCCACCGAGTCGTAGTAACCGACCTCGGCGTTGGCGATGCCCGGCCCGATCCGGTCGCGGATGCTGGCGCCGTAGGCGTTGAGCCGGGCGTGGGTGAAACGGTCATTGAGCCGCTGCTCCGGCTGCGGGAAGAAGCCGCGGTAGAAGTACCCGGCCAGCTCGGCGCTGCCGATGCGGTGGGTCAGCCGTGCCGCCAGCTCGCCGTCGTCGGGGAACGTGTCTGGGTCGTCCGCGGGGGGGGATGTTGCCGTTCTCTCGCCGTCTAACGGATTGAAAAAGCTCAGCCGCTCCCCGTCGGGGTAGTCGTCGGGCTCGAAGACCGGGGTCCAGACCAGGTCGAGGGTCACGTTGTCGCCGTACCAGGTGCCGCGTACCGCGTCGGACGGGCCCTGCAGATAGTCTTCGTCGCGGCCGGTGAGAAACGAGTTGAAATCCTTGGGGAAGAGGTCGTTGATGAAGAGCAGGTCGCCGGTGCCCCAGGCCAGCACCTGGCGGCCGACGCGCATGTCCAGTCGCTGCCCAAGCGGGAAGGCCACCCGGGCCTCGCGCAGTTCCCCGCGTACCTCCTCGGTGACCTGATCGGCAACGGCGTCGCCGCGGACGCGGAGATCGAAGCGGCGCCAGTCGCCCCGTGCCTCCAGGCGCAGGCGGGTCTCGGCCAGGTTGTAGTCCTTGTCGAGGAGGCGGTTGTCCCGGAGGTGGTGGCCGCCGGCGAGCTCCACGAAACCGTCCACTTCGAAGGGCAGCCACTGCTCTTCCTCCTCCCAGGGGTCATCGGCCCACGGGTCGTCGTCCCAGTCGGCGAGGGCCGGTGTGCCGGTCCCGGCCGCCAGGGCCAGGCCGGCCAGCCAGCCGGGCAGGGCGTGGCGTCGGCGGAGACGGACGCTTCTCGCGTGTGCCGGGCTCATCCTCGCTTACCTCCTCAGCCAGTCGCGGGGCGGGTTGCGCAGGCTGCGTTGGGTGAAGACGCTCTCCGGCAGGCCCAGGTCGTACTCCTGGCCGCGGAACTGGACCTCGGTGTGGCCCCCCATGCGCTCGTCCTCGACGCGCATGCGCATCGCGGTGGGGTAGCCGTCGATCTCTTCCACATCGGAGCTCTCGATGCGCCGGTAAACGGTGCCATCGTCGTCCTCGTACTCCGTGGTCAGTGGCAGGTAGGTCTCGCGGTCAATCCACGTGGTGTAGGCCGCGAACTCCACATTCCCGCCATCCCGCGGGGTAGAGCGCACCTTGTAATGGTCGTCGGTGACCTCCACCAGCTCGTGGTCGTCGTCCTCCAGGTGGCGGCCGGAGACGTCCTCGTAGAAGACGTGGGAGCCGACGAAGCTGGTCCGCTTGTCGCCCGGAGCGATGCGCCGCTCCAGGTCCTGATCCGGGAGGTAAAGCCAGCGGTCGTCATCACCGCCGGGGTGTTTCTCCACCAGGAAGACGACGCCGCGGAACTCCGACGGCCGACTGAAGACCACCAGATACTGCTGATCGCCGCCGTCCTCGACATCCCGGCGCAGGATGGTGAACTGCCGGGTCTGGGTGCGGTCGCGTTCGTCGACGATGCGCATGCGCGCCTCGGACCGGCCGTCCTCGCCGGCGTAGTAGGCGGCGAGGTTGGCCCGCTCGACGATGTCCCCCACCTCCGGCGTCTCCGCGGCCAGGGTGGCGAGGCCGGGGAAGGCGAGCAGCAGGGTCGTGAGCAGCGCGTTCCGCCCGCGCCGGCGCGGCGGGTTGCCTGCCGGGACGGAGTCCTTGGGGCTGTGCAGGGTTCGGTCCATGGCTTACACCTCCTGTTGCGGTTGCGCCGGTTGCCGGGCGTGGGGGAAGAAGAGGCCGGGGGCGAAGCTGATGATCGCCGGCAGCGCCAGCAGGGTCACCAGCGCCGAGGCGGCCATGATGCTGGCTAGGAAGGTGCCGACGGTGATGTACGGCACCAGCGGGGCTGCCAGCAGGGGCAGGAAGCCCACGGCGATGACGATGGCGTTGCGGGTGATGGCGCAGGCTGGCTCGCGGAAGACCTGGGTCAAGGCGCTGCGCCACTCGCCGGTCTGCTCCAGGGCCATGCGCAGGCGCTGGATGAAGTGGATGGCGAAGTCCACCGACAACCCGATAGACAGCGACGAGAGCACCGCCACCGGCATGTCGTAGTCCTTGCCCACCAGCCCCATGACCCCGTAGATGAAGGCGATGGTGACCGTCAGCGGGAGCATCGCCAGCAGGCCCAGTGTCAGGGAGCGGAATAGGGCGATCATCATCACCAGCACCACCGCGAAGGCGGAGAGCAGGGCGAAGAGCATCCCCTCGACCATCTCGCCCTGCCAGACCAGATTGATGTAGGTGGCGCCGGCCCAGTCTAGCTCGACGCCTTCCGGCGGCGGCTGGTCGGCGACGAAACGGTCCACGGCCTCGAGCACCCGGGCCATGTCCTGGTTGTCGCCGCTGGGCAGTTGGAGCCAGACGTTGGCCTCGGTGTAGTCCGGGGTCACGAAGCGCCACAGGTCGTGGGGGCGGTGGGAGCCCTGGAAGCTCAGGATCGCCTGGGAGACGCCGCCGGAGGTCCCGGGCAGGCGGTAGTCCTCCGGCTCGCCGCTGATCAGCTCCCGGTTGACAGTACGGACCAGATCGGCCAGCGAGTTCGCCTTGCCGACCACGCCGGCCCCCACGAGGTGCTCCTGCAGATCGATGATCCAGCCCAGGTGCTCCGGGCTCTGGAAGGCACGGGTCTCGGTCCGGGCCGCCTCGACGGCGTCGAGCAGGTCCTCCCAGTGCTCGGCCTCGTCGCGATCCACCTCGAAGAGCAGGTCATCGATCTCGGTGGCCAGTGCCTCCATGCGGTCGCCGATCGGGCCCTCGTCGGTCGTCTCGGCCTGCAGCCGATCCCAGCGCTCCGCCAGGTCGTATCCCTCGGCTTCGGCCGCCTCGAGGATCGCCTGAGCCTCGGCATCGAGCCGCTCGGCGACCTCCTCGAGGCCGGTCTGGCGCAGCCGGATGTACGCCTCGTAGGTCCCGGCGAATCGGTCATTGAGGACCTCGTCGGCGACACGGATATCGTGGTTGGCCTTGAACCAGCGGGTTGGATTGTCGTTGATCTGGATCTGGGTGATGCCGAAGACCGCGATGGCCACCAGGCCCACCAGTCCGCCCACGATCCAGGCGCGGCCGCGCACGGCCAGGCGGCCGGTGGCGTCGAGCACCGCGCACATGCGGGATCCTTCCGTGTCGTTCTGCTGGCGCCGGACCCGCTCGGCCATGCGATCGAGGTTCTTGCGCGAGAGGCTGCCGACATAGGCCGGGATGAAGGTCAGAGTCAGCACCAGGGCGAGCAGCACGCCGAAGCTGATAAAGCCGCCGAAGACCTGCACCGGCGGGATCGGCGTGAACATCAGCGAGGCGAAGCCGACGCCGGTGGTCAGGGCGGTGAACAGCACCGGCTTGTAGAGCCGCTCCATGACGCCGGCCATCACCGCACGCGGGTCGTCACCGGGTCGGTAGCGGTCGGCGAAGTTCGACAGCACGTGGATGGAGGCGACCACGGCGATGGGCATGAGGAAGATGGGGATCATCGAGCTCATGATGTGCACCGTGAAGCCGGTGCCGATGAGCAGTCCCATGGTGGCGATGACCGTGGTCAGGGCCAGGAGCATGGGGGCGATGACCAGCGGGATGTTGCGGAAGAAAAAGAGCATCACCAGGAAGATGATCAGCCCGGCCAGCGGTGCCGAGACGGCCATCTGCTGGAACATCTCCACGCCGAAGGTGTCCTGGGCGACGGGCTGCCCGGTGATGTGGAGCTCGTCCTCGACGCCGATCGCCTCGGCTGCGGCGCGGATCTCGGCGGCGATGCGGTGGCTGTGATCCTTGCTCTCGATGGGCACGAATATGCCCGCCGCGGTGCCGTCCTCGGAGGCGAGCGTGCCCTGGTACATGGGCAGCCGCTCCACGGCGGCGCGGATGCGGTCGGCCTCCTCCTGGCTCTCCGGTGGCGCCGGGATCAGCCAGTCGTAGTCGATGGTCCCCGGTGCCGCCTGCTCGACATTGTCCACGGCGGCCATGGAGAGCAGATCACGCCGGACGACGCCGTCGATCTGCTCGATAGCCCGGGTGAGCTGGTAGTGGGCGGCGAGGGAGTCCGGGTTGAAGACACCCTCGGAGTGGTCGTCGTTGACCTGGCCGACGACGATCATGTCGTGAAGGTTGAACTGCTCCTGGACCTGGTCGTGGAGCACGCGGTCGGCCTGGTCTGCCGGGAGCATGTTCTCGGGGTCGGTATCGATCTGGATGCGCGGGATCAGGGCGCCCAGGGTGATCACCAGCAGAGCCATCGCCGCGAAGATCCATCGCCGGTGGTCGACGCACCAGCGTGCCAGCCTCTCGCCCATCGGGAACTCCCTTTTCGATCTGCTCGCATTCAAGCGCCGTAATATGAGAGTATACGCATATTAGAGTTCACGCATCAATGAGGCCCTGCGTCGGGCCGGCGCACTGCGAAAAGCGAGGTCATGGGCATGGCACATTCGGAACCGGACGCGGAGACCCTGGCGTTCATTGCGGCTCAGTTCCGGGCTCTGGGTGAGCCGCTGCGCTTGCAGCTGCTCCACGCCCTGCGCGACGGCGAGAAGAGCGTCGGCGAGCTGGTAGCGCTGACCGGCTCGTCGCAGCCGAACATCTCCCGGCATCTGGCCGTGCTGCGCCAGCACGGGCTGGTTCGACGGCGCAGCTGCGGTACGTTGGCCTACTTCGCGATTGCCGCCCCGCACGTGTTCGATCTGTGTGATGCCGTCTGCGGCGTCGATGGCCGCATGCGCTCGGCGACCCCGCACGGGCCGTCCGGCGCGACCTGACCGCCGCGGGCCTGTCCGGTGGATCGCGCTTACCTGTTAGACTGAGCCGCCATCGACGGGTCGACAGAAGGCGAACAACATGGCCGCAGGAAAGGAGGGCGTGCCGCGTTTCGAGCCCGCCCAGGCGGTACGCATCCTGGCGTGGATGCGCATCACCGCCACCACAGGGCAGATGATCACCGTCCTCTTCGTCCACTTCGGACTGGGCCTGACCCTGCCGCTGGTGCCCCTGCTGCTGACCATCACCGTTCTGGCGTCGTGGAACGTCTTCGCTTTCTGGCGTTTGCGCAACACCCCCGAGCAGATCTCCCAGTCGGAGGTCGTGTTCAACGTCCTCATCGATGTCGTGGCACTGACGGTGCTGCTCGGGCTCACCGGGGGGCCCTCGAACCCGTTCGTCTCCCTCTACCTCGTCCCGGTTGCGCTGTCCGCCGTCGCCATGCCGGCCAATCTGGCGCTGGTGGTGGCGATCCTCTGCGTCGTGCTCTACGGCCTGCTGCTGGCGGTCTATCTGCCCATGGACGGGCCCCACCCGATCATCGGCGGGGATTTCAACCTGCACATGATCGGCATGTGGGTGAACTTCGTGATCTCTGCATGGATGATCACGGTGTTTGTCCGTTTCATGTCTTCGGTGCTGCGCCGCCAGGACTGGCGCCTCTCCAGGGCCCGGGAGCATACCCTGCGCAACGAGCAGATCGTGGCCCTTGGCACGGTGGCCGCCGGGGCCGCCCATCAGCTGGGCACGCCGTTGTCGACGATGTCCATGGTCGTCGACGAGTTGCGCCAGGAACGCCGGGACGATACCGAGCTGCAGCAGGATCTCGAGCTGCTGCATTCGCAGCTTGCGGTGTGCAAGGAAACGCTGGAAGATCTGAAGGACGCGGGCGCAGCCGGGAGCGATCAGGGCGGGCGCACGGTCTCTCTGCAGCGGCATGTGGCGCGTATCGTGGATACTTGGCGCCTGATGCACCCGAAGATCGAGCCGAGCGTGGCGTACCAGGAGCCTTTCGTGGACGTCGAGATCAGCCAGGATCCGACCCTCATGCATGCGCTGCTCAACCTGCTGAACAACGCCGCCGAGGCGTCTTTGGAGAATCACCGCAGCGGGGTCGAGGTCTCGATCAGCAGCGACGGCGAAAGGCTGACCCTGGTCATCGACGACGAGGGCACCGGCCTCGATTCCGAGCGAGTGCGCCATGCCGGCCGGGTGGTCCAGACAACGAAGCCGTCGGGCATGGGCATCGGGCTGGTGCTGGCCAACGCCACGGTGGATCGTTTCGGCGGGAGCGTCACCCTGATGGATTCGCCGAAGGGCCAGGGTGCGCGAACGAGGATCGAAGTCTCCCTCGAGCTGCTGCGGGCGGACAACAACCGCGGCGTTGAATGAGGGAGGGAGCCGGTGAGGCTTGAGGAGGAGAGGAGGTAGACCATGTTGAACGGGCCATCGATTCTGATCATCGATGACGATATGACGTTCTCCCAGGTGCTGGGGCGCTCGCTCTCGCGCCGGGGCTGTCAGGTGGATTCGGCAGAAGAGCCGGAGACCGCCTTGCAAAAGGCGCGCAGTCAGCAGCCGCAGTACGTGGTGCTGGATCTGAAGCTCGGCGAGCACTCCGGACTGAACCTGGTCGAGCCACTTCGGGATGCGCTGCCGCAGGCACGCATCTTGGTACTGACCGGGTATGCCAGCATCCCCACCGCCGTGGAGGCTATCAAGCGCGGGGCTTACAACTACCTGCCCAAGCCCACGGACGCGGACACCGTGCTTGCCACCCTGGAGGGCAAACCCACTGCAGAGCCGGAAAAGCCCCCGCAGAAGCCGATGTCGCTGCGGCGGCTGGAGTGGGAGCAGATCCAGCGGGTGCTCAACGAGCACGACGGCAACATCTCGGCGGCGGCCCGGGCACTCGGGATCCATCGGCGCACGCTGCAGCGCAAGCTCAGCAAGCGACCGGTCAAGCAATAGTCGCGCGCTGTTTGCACGGGCGTGAATGCTCCGATATGTTCCGGGGAGGGTCGCCGAGCGACCCGATCCGTGAACTCAAGGAGCGATGCCCAGATGCGAGCTTTTAACAAGGTTTTGGCAGGGGCCGCAATGGCCGCTGCCGGGGTAGGGCTGGCCCAGGCCGACGGTCACGGCCCGGACAAGCTGTTCGTCAGCGTGACCTCTGACGATCTGCAGACCCAAGGCATGTCCATGATCCTCGCCACCCAGGGTATGCAGCAGGGCCAGGAACCACGCATCCTGCTCTGCGGCCCCGGGGCCGAGATGGCCACGGACGACTACTCGGCCGATGCCCTGGAGCCGGCCGGTGCCAATCCGCAGCAGATGATGCGCAACCTGATCGATGAAGGCGTTCAGGTCGAGGTCTGCGCCATTTTCCTGCCCAACACCGACTACACCGAGGACGACCTGATCGAGGGCGTCGGTGTGGCGGAGGCGCCGGAGGTGGCCGAGTACATGGCTGACCCGAGTGTCCGCCACTTCTCCAACTGACGGCCAGGCTGCCGGCCCCTGCCCGACGAAGGGCCGGCAGCCGCCGCGATCGCCGGCGCAGGGCGGTGCGGAGCGGTCCGCGCAGGATCTGCTGATCCAGTTGCAGGGCGTGTGCAAGGGCTACCCGGAGGGCGGGGGCGTGCGCCTGGTCCTCGAGGATCTGGATCTGGCCATCCGTCGCGGCGAATCCGTGGCCGTGATCGGTCCGAGCGGCTCGGGCAAATCCACGCTGCTCAACCTGATCGGGGCCATGGAGGCACCGGATCGCGGGGCGCTGAGGTTCGACGGCATGGATCTGGCGAGGCTGGACGAAACCGCCCGAACGCTCTTCCGGCGCCGTCATCTCGGTTTCATCTTTCAACAGCTCAATCTCGTCCCGACGCTGACCGTGCTCGAGAATCTGCTCCTTCCGCTGGAGCTCAATGGGGCCCTGGATCGGGACGGAAGGCGCCACGCCCGGGCGCTGCTGGAGCGCGTCGGACTGCAGGGACGGGAGGGCACCTTCCCGGAACACCTCTCCGGCGGCGAGCGGCAGCGGGTTGCCGTCGCCCGGGCCCTGGTGCACGGCCCCGGGCTTCTCCTCGCCGACGAGCCCACGGGCAGCCTCGACAGGGAGACGGCCCGAACCGTACTCGGGTTGTTCAATGAGCTCCGCCGTGAGCGTGGCATGACCGCCCTGATCGCAACCCACGCCAGCGAGGTGGCGGCCGCCGCCGATCGGGTGGTTGCACTGCAGGGTGGCCTGCTCGATGAGGTGTCTGCAGCGTGATCCTGGCCCGGGCTGGATGGCGCCATCACCTGCGCCACCCCTGGCAGGCGGCGCTGGCGATCCTCGGCGTGGCGCTCGGGGTGGCGGTGGTCGTTGCCGTCGAACTCGCCAACGCCTCCTCGGAGCGGGCATTCACGCGTTCGGCGGAGGCCCTCACCGGGCAGGCTACCCACCGGATCACGGCCGGCACCGCCGGGGTGGAGGAAAGCCTTTACACCCGGTTGCGGCATGCCGGTATTCGCCCCTCGACCCCGGTGGTCGAAGGACACGTCACAGGTCCGGACGGGCCGTTGCGAGTGCTCGGCATCGATCCCTGGGCCGAGTCGGGGGTCCGCGAGGCGGTAGCCGGTGCCGCTCGTGCGGTGGATGCTGCCCTCTGGCTCGATCGGGACGATCTGGTGGTGCTCTTCCGGGACGATGCGCGGCGGCTGGGGGTGACTGAGGGAGACCCCTTGGCGGTGGAGGTCGCCGGGCGCGAGCACCGGCTGGAGGTGGCTGCGGTGGTTGAGGCTCCGGATCGCCTGACCGCTGAGGGGCTGCGGGATACCGTCGTAGTGGACGTGGCCACCGCTCAGGAACTGCTCGACCGGCTCGGGCGCCTCGACCGCATCGATCTGGTGATCCCCGAGGGAGCAGCCGGAGCGGTTCGCCTGGCTCGCGTGCAGGAATTACTGCCCGATGGCGCAGTGATCGGCGAGGCCCAGGAAGGCGCGGCTGCCCTCGACGAAATGACAGCGGCCTTTCGCCTCAACCTGACCGCCTTCAGCTTGCTGGCCCTGCTGGTGGGCGCGCTGCTCATCTACAACGCAATCTCCTTCTCCGTGGTCCAGCGCCGGGCGTTGATCGGTCGGCTGCGAGCCCTCGGAGTCGGTCGCGGGCGGCTGTTCCGCGCGGTGGTTACCGAGGGGGTCGTGCTCGGGATCGCCGGAACGCTGGCGGGTCTGCCCCTCGGCTACCTGCTGGCTGACGGATTGCTCGAACTCGTGACACGGACCATCACCGACCTCTACTTCGTCCATAACGTCCGTGAGGTTGCGCTTGCACCCACGGCGCTTTTCATGGCCGCGGCGCTGGGGGTGGTGGCGGCCGCACTGGCGGCCCCCGCGCCGGCCTGGGAAGCTGCCTCGGTTGCCCCGCGCACGGCCTTGGACCGCGCCACGCTGGAGGGGCGTGCACGTCGCTGGGTGCGCCCGCTGGCCGGGGGCGGGCTGTTGCTCGGTGCCGCCGGAGTCGGTCTCCTGTGGGGTGGCAGCGGCGGCCTGGTGGTGGGTTTCGGTGGCGTCTTTGCCCTGCTGGTCGGTGCTGCGCTCTTGGTGCCCTGGGCCGTGGGAGGGCTGGCCGACGCGCTTGCCGGTCCGGCCGGTTGGCTGCTCGGGGCGCCGGGACGCATGGCCGCGCGGGGCGTGGCGGCCGGGCTGTCGCGCAGCGGGGTGGCGGCCGTGGCGCTGGTGGTTGCGGTGACGGCGGTCATCGGGGTGACCGTCATGATCGACAGCTTCCGCGGCAGCCTGGCTACCTGGTTGGACAGCACGCTGTCGGCGGATGTCTATGTCAGCGCCCCGTCCCAGACCGGCGAGCCGCCGCCGGAGTTGCCGCCGCAGCTGCACGAGCGTTTGGCCGAAGTAGAAGGGGTCGAGTCGGTGGCGACCTCGCGCCAGTTGCGGGTTCCCTCCGAGTTCGGCGAGATCCAGCTCCGTGCCTTTGATCACGGTCCGGTTGGTGATGCCGGCATGGCGTACAAGGAGCGGGGGCCGGCGGCCTGGGACCGTTTCGAGCGGGGAGAGGGTGCCTACATCACCGAGCCCTTCGCTGCCCACCACAATCTCGAGGTCGGCGATCGGGTGGCCATCCGGACGCCCGCCGGCGAGCGGCACCTCCCGGTGCTCGCCGTGGTTCACGACTACACGACGAGTCAGGGTGCTGTGTTCGTGGCGCGGGGGTTCTACGACGAGCACTGGCAGGACGACGCCGTCGACGGCCTGGCCGTCCACGCCGGGGCGGGGATCGACACCGACGCCCTGATCGCTGCGCTGCGCGAGGCCACCGGTGACGAGGCCGGAGTGCTCACCTTCCGCTCCGATGCCGAGATTCGGCGCCTGTCGCTTGAGGTGTTCGACCGCACCTTCGCCGTGACGCGGGTTCTGCAGTTGCTGGCCACCATCGTCGCGGCTGTCGGCGTCTTCGGTGCTCTGCTGGCGCTCGCACTGGAGCGCAGTGGCGAGGTGGCGGTCCTGCGTGCCTTGGGACTGACGCCGGCGCAGGTCTGGACGCTGGAACTGGCCCGCACGGGATTGCTGGGTGCGTTTGCCGGCGTTCTGGCCATCGTGCCGGGCCTTGCCCTGGCACTTGCCCTGACCGACGTGATCAACCAGCGCGCGTTTGGCTGGAGCCTGCAGTTCCAGGTGGATCCGGCAGTGCTGGCACAGGCCGTGGCCCTGGCGACCGTGGCCGCCTTGCTCGCCGGGCTCTATCCCGCCTACCGTGCAGCCAGAGTACCCCCGGGGGAGGCGATGCGTGAGGATGGCTGAGCGACTCGGCAGGCTACTCCGCGGCGGCGTGGCTGTCGTCACGGTCTTGCTGCTGGCCGGGTGCACGGATCCGCCGGAGCAAAACGGCGCAGCCGGGCAGCAGGGGGTCACGGTTGCCGGGGCGCTCTCCGGCGAACAGGATGCGCAGGGCTTCGCCCGGGCCTTGGGGCCGCGGCCGCTGGTCTTTCCCCGGGATCACGGGCCGCACCCCGACTACCGTCACGAATGGTGGTATATCACGGGCAATGTGTTCGACGAGGACGGTCGTCACTTCGGATTCCAGGTCACCTTCTTCCGTTTCGCCCTGTCCCCCGAGCCGGCCCCGCGCCGTTCGGCCTGGGGGACCAATCAGTTGTGGATGGCCCACTTCGCCGTGACGGACACCGAGGGGGAGACCTTCCACCACTTCGAGCGGCTGGCGCGGGGCGCTGTCGGCCTGGCTGGGGCCCGACCCGACCCGTTCCGGGTGTGGTTGGAGGACTGGGAAGTCCGCGGTGCGCCAGGCCAGGGGCTGAACCGGTTGCGGACCCGGCTCGAGGCCGAGGGGGTCGAGCTGGAACTGGATCTGCGGGCGCGCAAGCCGATGGTGTTCCAGGGCGAGGACGGCTACAGCCGCAAGGGCGACGACCCCGGTAACGCCTCCTACTACTACACGCTCCCTCGGCTACAGGCGGCTGGGCGTCTGGCGGTCCCCGGCGGCGAGCACACGGTCTCGGGGAGCGCCTGGATCGATCGGGAGTGGGGCAGCAGCACCCTGAGTGAGGAGCAGACCGGATGGGACTGGTTCTCGATTCAGCTCGACGATGACCGCGAACTGATGTTCTATCACTTGCGCCGGGAAGATGGCAGCATCGATCCGAGAAGCAAGGGCGGCTGGGTGGAGGCCGATGGTCGTCACCGCGTGGTCACTCGAGACGACGTGCACCTCGAGGTGCTCGAGCACTGGACCAGCCCTGACGGCGAGGCCACCTACCCGGCGCGCTGGCGGCTAGAATACCCGGAGGAGGAGTTGACCCTGGAGCTCGAGCCTGTGCTGGCGGATCAGGAGCTGCGCGACGGGTTTCGATACTGGGAGGGTGCGCTGCGCGGTCGTGGCGAGGCTGCCGGCCGCCCGGTGAGCGCGGTCGGCTATGCGGAACTGACTGGCTACGTCGATTAGGAGGGGGAGTCGTGCGCAAGATCCTATATGCCACCGATCTCAGCGAACGGACCGAGGCAGCGGCGCAGCGCAGTCTGGATCTGGCTCGCTTGCACGGGGCTGAACTGCGGGCCCTGCACGTCATCGAGGCCGATCTCGAGGAGGAGACCTTGCGCCTGCTGTTCCGCGAGCAGGGCGGCGGCGCGCAGCAGGCGACCCGTGAGCTGGAGCGGGCCAGTGAGGCGCGAATTAACGAGCAGCTCAGTGCCATCGCCGGCGGTGGGGCGGACCCGGCGTGGTCGGTCGGTTGCCGGTGGGGACGTGGTGCGGCGGAGATCGCTGCAGAGGCGCGGGAGTGGGGAGCCGATCTGGTCACGATTGGTGCCCACGGGAGGCGCGTGGTACGGGATCTGTTCCTCGGCGCAACCGCGGAGCGCCTGGCCCACGAGCGCGCCGGGCCTATCCTGGTGGTCAAGCGCCCGCCGCAGGGCGGTTACCAGCGGGTTCTGGTGGCCGTGGACGGGTCCGGACGCTCGCGACACGCTGTCGAAGCGGCCGCCCGCCTGGCCCCGGACGCCGCGCTGCAGCTGCTCGGCGTTCACGATACGACACCGCTGGAGCGGATCTACGGGGCGGGCGAGGGGGCTGCTACAGAGCTCCAGGCGGCCCTGCAGGACGGGCGGCAGCAGACCGCCGAGGCCCTGGGTCGCCTCGTGGACGAGTTGCCGGTGCGGGATCGCGTAGACCACTTCGAGGCCCGCGGCGGCGATCCGGCGACGGTGATCCGTCAATTCGCCGAGGAGGCGGATGTCGATCTGGTTGCCATGGGGACGCGGGGCCTCTCCCGCTGGCAGGGTGCCCTGCTCGGTAGCGTTGCCCGCCGTGTCGCCCACGAGAGCGAGCGCGATGTCCTGCTGACCAGCGGCGAGGGCTGAGCGCCGGCGCGGATCTCAGGTGCTGAGGGCCTCGCGGAAGGGCTCCGGGGTGCGGCGCGGCCGGCGTGCGGTGTAGTCGAAGAAGGCGATGGTCGTCCGGGCACGGGCGACCTCCTTGGCGTCTGCCGGGCGCTCGACGCGGTAGAAGAGTTCGGCCCTACTACGTCCGATCGCGCCGGCGCCGACGGCGATGGTCAGGGCGTCGCCGTGGAAAGCCTCGGCCCGGTACGCTACCTCCAGCTCGCTGATGACGATACCGGCTCCGCCACAGTCCCCCTCACTGAAGCCGTAGTGGGCCAGAAAACCCACCCGGGCCTCGTGGAGCAGGGAGACTAGGGCGTCGTTGCCCAGGTGGCCGCCGTAGTTGACGTCGGTGATGCGCACCGAAAGCTCGGTGGCGAAGGGCAGATGCTCGGGCAGTTCGATCGTCATGGTGGCGATCATAAGGATCGGCGGTTGCCATCGCCAGCACAAGACGGGTGGCTAGAGGGCCGTCCGCAGCTCCACGCGGCGGTTGCTCGCCAGCTCGTGGATGTCCTGTTCAGCGTTGTCCTCGTCGATAAGCCGCGCCTCGATCTCGATCCGGTCCTCGGGTAGGCCGAGGTGCACTAGCTCGTCCCGGACCGCCGCAGCGCGCGCTTCGGCAAGTTGCTCGTTGATCTCCGGACTGCCCCGCGTATCCGCATAGCCGATGGATAGCACCACGCCCCAGTGCGGGTTGTCCTCGACGGCGCGGACGAACCGCCGGATCTCGTCTAGAGCGTTGCGGGTGAGGTCGTCGCTGCCCGTGGCGAAGTAGACCTCGGTGCGCGGCCCGCGTGGCAGGCGCGGGAGGTTGCCCTCCCAGGTTGGGCCGTCACTGTCCGCCATGGGTTCGCCGGTGCGGCCAGGGATAACCTGGCCGCGGGTGGCGGTGCCGGCGTCGACGCGCTCATGACGGGCGATGCACTCGCGGTAGTGGCCGAGCGCCCGCTGGAAGGCGGCCGGGGTCAGCCCGATCTCGATCAGCTCCCCGCTGTATCCGGCCTCGTAGCGGATCTGTGGCTCGCGCCCGTCGCGCAGGGCGTCGAGTAGCCACTGCGTCGTCCGGCGGCTGAAACGCAGTGTCCGCGTGTCCGGGTGCAGACGCACCGGCTCGACATGGCGGCGCCGATCCCCGCCCCAGGCTGGCTCGCCAATATAAAGATCCCCCTCGATTTCTTCCCGGGGAGGGCGATTGGCGAAGAAACTCAGATACTGTCGACCGTCATGCCGGTAGCTGATTAAGGCCACCCCTTTTCCGGGGATTTCGTGGGCCATATGGCACCCGGAACGCCCCTCGAAGGCGTGCCATTGCGCGCCATGCGGGTCCATGCGGTGCGTCTGCTGCCCACTGACAGCCCCGGCGCTTACGCAAATTGCCGCAGCGCAGGCGAAAACGATTGCAAGGGTCCGGGTACGATGATTCATCATGTCCACCATATCGGCATTTGCGCGGGAAACTGAAGTGGAGGGAAAGGGATTCCACAAGGGGGTACAGGGGTGCGGTTATACGCCACCACACAGCGCCCCCATTCCTGCGTTAGTGTTTAGGTCATCGTGGAGGTCGAGCGCTGGACCAGATAGGCAAGGGCTCGGCACACGAACGAACCTCGAAGACTGGGCGGGCCCAGCGTACCGACCCAGCGCTTTGAGGAAGGTCGGCACCCAGGTGCCGGCTGCACGGGAAGTCCCACGTTAGCGTGGGCGACCACCCCCTACCGCGCGGGGGTAGAGCGCGGTACCGGCTGAAACGCTGAACGGAGGACGAAACGTATGGCCGATAACATGTCGCTGACGGGCCTTAGCGATGAGGAAGCTAAGGAGTTCCACAGCATCTTCATGCAGAGCTTCCTGATCTTCACGGCGGTGGCCGTCGTGGCCCACTTCCTCGCTTGGGCCTGGCGTCCGTGGATCCCCGGTGCCGAGGGCTACGGCTCCGTCATCGAGGGTGTTCACAACGTGACCGCCGCTGTTTCCCAAATCGCGCCGCTTGCTGGTTAAGGAGATAGAACCATGTGGAGACTCTGGAAGCTTTACGATCCGCGCCGCGTCCTGATCGGCATCTTCTCCTGGCTGGCCGTGCTGGCCCTGGTGATTCACTTCATCCTGCTCAGCACCGACCGGTTCAACTGGGTTGGCGGTGCTGCGGTCAGCTCGGTGAGCGAGTCCGCTGAAGAGGTGTCCGCTCTGCCCCCGCGGCAGGTCTGACACCCGCTCCCGGAAGGTAGGAGGCTCTCCCGCTCTCTCGGAGTGGGAGAGGTTCCTCCCAGGGAGCCTGCCGGACGCGGCAGGTTGTGAAGAAAAACGGGGCATATGCCCCGTTTTTCTTTGTGTGTCCGCACCAGTCTCCTGTCTCCTCTGGGGGAGGTCTTCTATGCCGGCCCCCACCAGCCAAGCGCGGTGCCCGGGCGCCTACACGTCCGGGCACCCATTCCTTGCCCAGCGAGCGCCTGTATGGCGTCTGTGTGGTGCCCGCTAGCGGCGAAGGAGGCGGCCGGCGCGCATCCGCAGCCGTTGCCAGAAAGAGAGTCGGTCGATGAACAGGGTGCCGTCCAGGTGGTCGACCTCGTGGTGCAGGCAGACGGCCTCCAGGTTCTCCAGCTTGCAGTGGAACCGCTCACCGCTGGTGTCCTGAGCGCGGACACTGATCCGGGTGGGGCGCACCACAAGGCCTTGCCGACCGGGGACCGAGAGGCAACGCTCCTCGATGTAACCGGGCAGGCTGCTGCCGGTGATCTCCGGATTGATGAATACGCGCGGTGTCTGTTCCGGATCGGCGCAGCAGACGATAATGCGCCGGCGGACATCCACCTGCGGGGCCGCCAGTCCGATGGCGGAGGCGGCGCGCATGGTCTCGATCATGTCGTCGACCAGCTCACGGAGTTCCTGGTCGAAGGTCTCCACCGGTGCCGAGGGTTCCCGCAGACGGGGGTCGGGGTGCTCAAGGATGTTTAGCTTGGCCATGGGGGGTCCTAAGGAGAAAAAAAGGGGCGAGATCCGCAGACCCCGCCCCAGTGTCGAGCCGTCAATGGGCTGCTATCCGCGCAGGCGGATTTACACCATCGACTCGCGCGTTGCCAGCGCGTCGCTCTCGGCAATCTCCGAGGCCGGGATCTCGGCCGCGGCGTTGCCCTGGAAGTAGCTGGGATACCAGTCGGTGTTCGTCAGGATCGCGCCGTGCACCAGCAGGGCGATCAGCAGGACCACACCCAGCAGCAGCGGGAGACCGACGCTGGGCTTGACTACGAGCCAAATGCGAGCCTGGTTCATGTGTTAATCCTCCCTTAACCGAGCCACGGCGAGTAGGCGAAAGCCAGCACGTGCGCAACCACGGCGATGCCGAAGAAGATGCGCGCGCCGTCCAGCACGTAGCTGTGCAGCTCTTCCGCCTCCGGCAGGGTCAGCCCGGACGGCCAGACCCTGTTCGGGTCGTCGAAGTCCACGAAATCGTCGCGATCTCTCATAGTAGCTACTCCTTTTATGAAAGGCGTTAGCCTCCGAACCACCCGCCCAATCAACCGGACCGGAGATGGAGCGGGCACCATCCAAATGTCGCAGGGTTAGATAAACAAGAAGGGCGGGTGGCGGTCAACGCTCGGGGGCGCGGTGCCGCACGGGGTGCGCTGCCTTGCCGCGCCACCCTGCGCGGCTACTGCAGAAAAACGTATAAGTACGCGCCAACTGCCCGTTTGTGAAGGGTGTGCGGCGATTTGCCCAATCGTTATCGGTCGCCGCCGTTGGCGGCCACGGGAGCCGCTGGAGCGGTTTTATCGAAAAACCGGGGATTTGAATCGATATTCGCCCGGAAAATCCCGGCGGGCGCGGCCTGAGGAGGCTTTCGAATATCCGGTGGAAACACCGCTCGATGGGAATCATCGGAGGGTGCGACACTGAATCTGTCTCGGAAAAAGGGGGGCGATCCCCAAAGCTTCTTCCGGTGGGACGGACCGCGGTGGCGACGGCCCACAGCGGCCGTTGCACGTCGTATGAGGGGCGGTGGGGGAGAGCCCGGGGGCGGGGTGGGCTGTGGCCACCCCCCCGCCCATATCAACGCCTGAGGGGTCTCAGGCCGCGCCGGCGAGCCCGCGCAGGACGTAGTGCAAGATACTGCCATGACGGTAGTACTCCCACTCCTGCGGGGTGTCGATCCGCACACGGGCCTCGAAGGTCGTCTCGCCGCCATCCTCACGCCGTGCGACCACACGTACGCTGCGGGGCTGCTCGGTGATGCCCTCGATGTCGAAGGCCTCGTCCCCTGTCAGGCCGAGGTTCTCGGCGTTCTCGCCGTCGCGGAACTGCAGGGGGAGGACGCCGAAGCCCACCAGGTTGGAGCGATGGATGCGCTCGTAGCTCTCGGCGATGACCGCCTTGATACCCAGCAGCTTGGTCCCCTTCGCCGCCCAGTCACGGGAGGAGCCGGTGCCGTACTCCTTGCCGGCGAGCACGACCAACGGGGTGCCGGCCTGCTGGTAGCGCATGGAGGCGTCGTAGACGCTGGTTTGCTCGCCACTGGGCACGTGCGTGGTCCAACCCCCTTCGGTGCCCGGTGCCATGCGGTTGCGCAGGCGCACGTTGGCGAAGGTGCCGCGCATCATGACCTCATGGTTGCCGCGCCGCGAGCCGTAGGAGTTGAAGTCCTTCGGAGACACGCCCTGCTCCTGCAGGTACTGCCCAGCGGGGCTCTCCGGGTGGATGGCACCGGCCGGCGATATGTGG
This sequence comes from Halorhodospira sp. M38, assembly GCF_022227985.1. Lineage (NCBI taxonomy): Bacteria > Pseudomonadati > Pseudomonadota > Gammaproteobacteria > Chromatiales > Ectothiorhodospiraceae > Halorhodospira > Halorhodospira sp. M38. Next base: position 39,046 of record NZ_JAJNQP010000002.1, on the reverse strand, counting down.
TCCGTGGTGATGGAGTCGCCGACGTAGATCAGGCAGCGGGCGCCGCGGATGTCCTGCAGCGGCTCCGGCGTCTTGCTCATCCCCTGGAAGTACGGGGGGTTCTTGACGTAGGTGGACTCACGCCAGTCGTAGAGTTCCCCCTGCGGGGCGTCGATGCCCTGCCAGGCGTCGTCGCCGTCGAAGACGTTGGCGTACTGCTCGCGGTACATCCCGGCCGAGATGTTGCCGCGGACGAGATCGGCGACCTCCTGCTGGGTGGGCCAGATGTCCTTGAGATAGACATCCCGGCCCTGGTTGTCGGTGCCGAGCGGCTCGTTGTACAGGTCCCGGGCCATGGTGCCGGCCAGGGCGTAGGCCACCACCAGCGGCGGCGAGGCCAGGTAGTTGGCGCGGACATCCTGGTGAATGCGGCCCTCGAAGTTGCGGTTGCCCGAGAGCACCGAGGTCACGCACAGGTCCCCCTCGCGGATGCCTTCGGTGACGGCGTCGGGGAGGGGGCCGGAGTTGCCGATGCAGGTGGTGCAGCCAAAGCCCACCACCGAGAAGCCCAGATGTTCAAGGTCGTCGAGCAGCCCGGCCTGCTTGAGGTAGGCGGGGACCACCTGGGAGCCGGGTGCCAGGCTGGTCTTGACCCAGGGCTTGGGCAACAGGCCGCGCTCGCGCGCCTTCTTGGCCACCAGGCCGGCGGCGACCAGCACGGCGGGATTCGAGGTGTTGGTGCAGGAGGTGATCGCCGCGATCACCACATCGCCGTGCTTGAGCAGCTCCTTGCGCCCGCCGATCTCGATCTCCACTGCGCCCCGCTCGTGGGCGTCGTCGATCCCCGGCGCGCTGTGGCCGCCCTCGTCCTCGAAGTGCTCCTCGGCCTCGTCGGCCGGCACCGCATGGTGGGCACGCAGGTGCTCCTGCAGGGTCTGCTTGAAGCTGGTCTTGGCCGCGTCCAGTGAGACTCGGTCCTGAGGCCGCTTCGGTCCGGCGAGACTCGGGACCACCGTACCCATGTCCAGCGACAGGGTGTCCGAGTACTCGGCCTCGCGAGCACCGGTCTCCCGCCACATGCCCTGGGCTTTGGCGTACTGCTCGGTGAGATCGATAAGCTCCTGGTCGCGGCCGGAGAGCTCCATGTAGGCCAGGGTCTCCTTGTCCACCGGGAAAATGCCGCAGGTGGCGCCGTATTCCGGGGCCATGTTGGCGATGGTGGCCCGGTCCGCCAGGGGGAGGTGGTCGAGGCCGTCGCCGAAGAACTCGACGAACTTGCCGACCACGCCCTTCTTGCGCAGTATCTCGGTGACGGTCAGCACCAGGTCGGTGGCCGTCGCGCCCTCCGGCAGTCGGCCCTCGAGGCGGAAACCCACCACCTCCGGGACGAGCATGCTGATCGGCTGACCCAGCATGGCGGCCTCGGCCTCGATGCCGCCCACGCCCCAGCCAAGGATGCCCAGGCCGTTGATCATGGTGGTGTGGGAGTCGGTCCCCACCAGGGTATCCGGGTAGGCCTGTGGCGTACCGCCATTCTCATTGCGGAAGACCACCTGGCCCAGATACTCGAGGTTGACCTGGTGGACGATGCCGGTGCCCGGCGGGACGACCCGGAAATTCGAGAACGCCGTCTGCCCCCAGCGCAGGAACTCGTAGCGCTCCCGGTTGCGCTGGTACTCGATCTCGGTGTTGAGCTGCAGCGCCTGACGGTTGCCGAAGTGGTCGACCATCACCGAGTGGTCGATGACCAGGTCGGCCGGGGAGAGCGGGTTGATCTTGCCCGGATCACCGCCGAGGTCGCGCATGGCGTCGCGCATGGCGGCCAGATCGACCACCGCCGGGACGCCGGTGAAGTCCTGAAGCACCACGCGTGCCGGCGTGAAGGCGATCTGGTCCTTCGGTGCCGCCTTGGGATCCCAATTGAGGACCGCCTCGATATGCTCGCGGGTGACGTTGACGCCGTCTTCCGTGCGCAACAGGTTCTCGAGCAGGATCTTCAGGGAGTAGGGCAGGCGATCGACGTCGTAATCGCGGCGCGGCCCGTCCAGGCTGTGGATCTCGTAGGCCTTGCCCCCGGCTTGCAGGGTGGTCCGCGAGTTGAAGCTGTCCGTCATGATCCCTCCAGTGGTTGTGCGATCAGCGTTGTTTGGAGTGTATCGAATCCATCCTGATGCGTCGCTTACGCCTCGGCAGGCAGCCGCTCAAGTAGTTCACGGGCAGCGCCGGCGATGGCCTGGCGCCGGAAGAGCAGCGTCATGCGCCCGCCCCCGTTGTCGCGCCACAGGCTGGCCCCCCGGATGCCGCAAAGGAGCAGAGCGCGGATCAGCGCCGCGTTGCGCTCGTTCTCGAGATGCTGCTGCTCGCCGCGGATCATCAGCCGGGGCCCCATCTGGCTGATGGTCTGGCTGTAGAGGTCACCGATGCCGTGGATGACGCTCATGTGTGTGGCCCCCTCGAAGTAGTCCGCCTGCCCCCGCGCCTGCTCGATCCCCTCGGCGATGCGCTGGAGCACCGCCGGGCGCTTCATCAGGCGGCGCTCGAGGTGGAGGATGCTCGCCACGTAGCGTGTGGTGTCGGCCTCCTGGGGGTCCTCGAGCTGCTCCACCACCCGCCGCAGCCCCGGGGCGAGGCGCGCTGCGCCGTAAAGGGCGTCGGTGCAGCCGTCGTACTCCCCAAGCAGACCCTCGATCAGAGGCTCATACCGGCTCGCCTCGGTATCCCCGGTGCGTGCTACCTCGCGGATGCACTGCACCGCCTGCATGATGACGGCGAGGGTCAGGGCCTGTTCCTGTTCGCGCGAATCGCTCACACCACCTCCGTTGAATCCGTCTGCAGGGTCGGCGGGGGATCCGGCTGGGCCGGGTCTGCGGCGGCAATCACGGCCCCGCCCAGGCAGTGATCACCGTCGTAGAGGACCAGGTGCTGCCCTGGGGTGGCGGCCCGCTGGGGGGTATCGAACCGAAACCGTACGCTGCCATCCGCGTTGTGGGTCAGTCGGCCGGCCTGGGGCTGTTGGCGGTAGCGCACCTGGGCCTGCAACCGCGCGCCATCTGCAGGGCGCGGCGCCAGCCAGTGGCAGGGTTCGGTCGTCACCGCCACGCTCTGCAGCCAGGGGTGGTCGTGGCCCTGAACAACGATGAGCGCGTTGCGCCCCGGGTCCTTGGCGGCCACGTACCAGGGTGTGGCATGGCGGTCCCGATCACCGCCGATCCCCAGTCCGCGGCGCTGGCCCAGGGTGTAGAAAGGCAATCCGCGGTGGTCGCCGATGCGTTCGCCGTCGGCGGTGATGATCGGGCCGGGATGAGGTTCGATGTAGCGCTGCAGGAAGCGGGTGAAGTCCCGCTCGCCGATAAAACAGATCCCCGTACTGTCGGGGCGGTCGAAGTTCGGCAGCGCCGCCGCGCGGGCCTCCTCACGGATGGCCTCCTTGGTGCTGTCGCCGAGCGGGAAACGCACGGTGTCCAGGGCCGTACGGGATACGCCGGCGAGGAAGTAGCTCTGGTCTTTGTCCGGATCGAAGCCGCGCAGCAGGGCCGGCCCGTCGTCACTGGCGCGTCCCAGGCGGGCGTAGTGGCCGGTGGCCACGGCGTCCGCCGCGAACTGCTCCCGGGCGTGGTGCAGGAAGCGGTCGAACTTGATGTGCCGATTGCACAGGATGTCGGGGTTCGGGGTGCGCCCGGCGCGCAGCTCCCGCAGCGCCTGCTCGAAGACCTCGCGCCGGTAGTGCACGGCGAAGTTCACCCGTCGAATGGGGATGCCCAAGTGCTCCGCCACCTCTACTGCCGCGGCGATGTCGTCCTCGGCCGAGCACTGCATCAGCGTGTCGTCGTCCTCCCAGTTCTTCATGAACAGGCCGATCACCTCGTGACCGGCGCGGACGAGGCGCAGCGCCGCCACGGCAGAGTCCACGCCACCGGAGAGGCCGACAACGATTCGCTTGGGGGATTCGGTCATGGGGCCGGATCTATCAGGTGTCCCGGGCGGAGAGCCTACCACAGTCCGCGGGTCACCCCGGTAGACCGGGGTGACCGCCACGGCTCACTCCGGGCCGCGGCCGGGGACAAGCACGCTCTCTTGGCTGCCCGGGACGCCGTCCCACTCCGCCGCCTCGCCGAAGCCCTCGGGGTCGATCAGCTCCAGGAAACGACGGGCCTGAGGGGAGAGGTAGCGGCCGCGACGCAGCATGACGCCGTAGGTGCGCCGCGGGAAGATCGCTGGCAGGTCGCGGATCGCCAGCTGCTCCTGCCCGGTCAGGCAGATCGCGCTGGCGATGCCGACCCCGAAGCCGAGCTCGACATAGCGCTTCATGATCTCCCAGCCGCCGACCTCCAGGCGCACCTGGTAAGGCACGCTGTGCTGCTGGAAGATCAAGTTCACCAGGCGCCAGGTGGTCAGCTGGCGTGGCGGAAGGATCAGCTCGCCGGCGGCCAGGTCCTCGAGGGTGATCTCCTCCTTCTCGGCCAGCGGGTGATTCAGGGGCGTGATCAGCTTCAGTTCGAAGGTGTGCGTGGCGCGATAGACCACGTCATCGGGCAGGTCCAGATTCGACCCGACGGCAATGTCCACGCGGTCCTGCTGCACGGCGTGGATCTGCTCCTCACCGATGAGGTTGTGCAGACGGACGTGGACCTTGGGGTGGTGTTCCATGAAGGCGCGTAGCAGATCGGGCAGGACATAGAGTGAGGTCGACTCGCCGGCGGCGATGTCCAGATGACCGAGCTGCTGCCGGCGGTTGCGCGCCACGAACTGCTCGGGCAGGGAGTCGATCCCCTCGACGAGTGGTGCGGCAACCTCGTACAGGCCCTCGCCATCCGGAGTCAGCCGAATCCGGGGGCCCCGGCGCTCGAACAGGGTGATTCCCATCTCCCGCTCAAGGGCCTGGATCTGCAGCGACACCGACGGTTGACTCAGCTCTAGCCGCTCGGCAGCACGGGAGATGCTGCGCTCCTGCGCGGCGTGGCAGAACGCGCGCAACTGCTTGAGCCGGTTGTGGCGGTAGTAGTGGCGGGGGGATTCGTGATCCAAGGCTTCTCGATCTTCGTCCATTGGGCCGATCAATATGCAATATAGTTTGGGAAATATTGTCAAATGCTGCGGCGCGCCATACTATCAGTGACGCGTTATTCAGGCGCGGCAGTACGCCACCCGGCTGCCGGCGCCTGGCGAACGTAGCGGTACGGGTTCTGGGCCCCGGGTTAACCCCGCCCGGGGTTCGTGCCCCACGAGGGCAACCGCGATGGCCCCTCGGGCCGACAGCAAGAGACCGTCATACAGGATTTTCGGGGGTACGGCGTACCAGCCCGATTGGGAGGAGCATGATGTTGAAAGATCAAGCGGCGATTGAGCGTGACTGGGCGGAAAACCCGCGCTGGAAAGGGGTGCAGCGGGGCTACGGGGCCGATGAGGTCGTCCGTCTCCGTGGGACCGTGCAGGTTGAGTACAGCCTGGCGCGCCAGGGTGCGGAGAAGCTCTGGAAGTCCATGCACGAGATGCCCTACGTCAACGCCCTCGGCGCACTGACCGGCAACCAGGCTCTGCAACAGGTCAAAGCCGGGCTCAACGCCATCTACCTCTCGGGCTGGCAGGTGGCCGCGGACGCCAACCTGGGTCAGACCATGTACCCGGACCAGTCGCTGTACCCGGCCAATTCGGTCCCCGCGGTGGTGGACCGCATCAACAACGCGCTGCTGCGCGCTGATGAGATCAACCACGCCGAGGGCAACCCGCCGTTCGACTTCATGAAGCCCATCGTGGCCGATGCCGAGGCCGGCTTCGGCGGTGTGCTCAACGCCTTCGAGCTGATGAAGGGGATGATCCGCGCCGGTGCTGCGGGCGTGCACTTCGAGGACCAGCTGGCCTCGGTCAAGAAGTGCGGCCACATGGGCGGCAAGGTGCTGCTGCCCACCCAGGAGGCGGTCCAGAAGCTGATCGCCGCGCGCCTGGCGGCCGACACCATGGATGTGCCGACCATCCTGGTCGCCCGCACCGACGCGGAAGCGGCGGACCTGCTGACCTCCGACGTCGACGACAACGACAAGCCGTTCATCACCGGCGAGCGCACGGCAGAGGGGTTCTTCCGCACCAAGCCGGGCATCGAGCAGGCCATCAGCCGTGGTCTGGCCTACGCCCCCTACGCCGATGTGATCTGGTGCGAGACCGGCAAGCCGGATCTCGGGTTTGCCCGCGAGTTCGCGCAGGCCATCCACGAGAAGTATCCGGGCAAGCTGCTCGCCTACAACTGCTCGCCCTCGTTCAACTGGGCGGGCAACCTGGACGAGGCCACCATCCGCAAGTTCCAGGACGAGCTCGGCGAGATGGGCTTCAAGTTCCAGTTCATCACGCTGGCTGGCTTCCACTCGCTGAACTACTCGATGTTCGAGCTGGCGCGCGGCTACAAGGAGCGGCAGATGGAGGCGTACTCCGAGCTGCAGCAGGCCGAGTTCGCCGCCGAGAAGCACGGCTACACCGCTACCCGTCACCAGCGGGAGGTGGGCGCCGGCTACTTCGACCAGGTCACCAACGTGATCCAGGGCGGTCAGTCCTCGGTCACGGCGCTGAAAGGCTCGACGGAGGAAGAGCAGTTCTGAGACGGCGCCTGGTCGCCACCGGCGTAAGCCGAACCCCGGGGTGGCGTGCAGCCGTCCCGGGGTTTTTTATGGTGGTTATGGGTGGCCTACATTGGCCGGTTGGCGCGCGACTCTATAAAATGAAGGGTGATGACCGACGAGCCGAACCAAGACGATCCGCAGGGCCCCGAGGTTGAAGCGGCCAAACCGTCGCTCAAGCAGCCCCCGATGTATAAGGTGGTGCTGCTCAACGACGACTACACGCCGATGGACTTCGTCGTGGAGGTGCTGCAGCGGTTTTTCAACAAGGACCGCAACCAGGCCACGCAGATCATGTTGCACGTGCACACGCGGGGGAAGGGTGTCTGCGGGGTCTATACCCGGGATGTCGCCGAGACCAAGGTCTCTCAGGTCAACGACTACGCCCGCGAGCACGAACACCCGCTACTGTGTACGATGGAGGAAGCTTGAATCGTTCCAGGAACCGTGGCGGTACTGGCCGGTCCAATCTCCGGGGAGGTACCCCGGTCGAGCCCCAGGCGAGGTAATAGGGCATGCTGAGTAAAGAGTTAGAGTTCACGCTCAATCTGGCCTTCAAGGACGCGCGTGAGAAGCGCCACGAGTTCCTCACCGTCGAGCACCTCCTGCTGGCCTTGACCGACAACCCCGCTGCCTCGCAGGTGCTCAAGGCGTGTGGCGCCGACCTCGAGCGGCTGCGCGGCGAGTTGCAGGCCTTCCTGGCCGAGACCACGCCGCTGCTGCCGGCCAACGACAGTCGCGAGACCCAGCCAACCTTGGGCTTTCAGCGCGTCCTCCAGCGCGCCATCCTCCATGTTCAGTCCTCCGGCAAGCGCGAGGTCACCGGGGCCAACGTGCTGGTGGCCATCTTCAGCGAACAGGAGTCCCAGGCGGTCTATTTTCTGCACAAGCAGAATATCTCCCGCCTGGACGTGGTGAACTACATTTCCCACGGCATCTCCTCGGTGGGGGGTGAAGAAGACATGGGCAAGGAAGAGAGTGGCCCGGCGGATGAAGAAGGTGCGGCCGAGCCGGCTCAAGGGGGGTCGCCCCTGGAGCAGTACGCCACCAACCTGAATCAGCGCGCCCGGCACGGGCAGATCGACCCGCTGATCGGGAGGCGCTACGAGATCGAGCGCACCGTGCAGGTGCTCTGCCGGCGCCGCAAGAACAACCCGCTGTTCGTCGGCGAGGCCGGTGTGGGCAAGACGGCCATTGCCGAGGGGCTGGCCAAGCAGATCGTCGAGGGCGAGGTGCCCGATGTGCTCAAGGAGAGCACCATCTACTCGCTGGATCTGGGCGCCCTGGTGGCCGGCACCAAGTATCGCGGCGACTTCGAGAAGCGCCTCAAGGCGTTGCTGCATCAGCTCAAGAAGGACAGCGGCTCGATCCTGTTCATCGATGAGATCCACACGATCATCGGAGCCGGCTCTGCCTCCGGCGGCGTGATGGATGCCTCGAACCTGATCAAGCCGATGCTCGCCTCCGGCGAACTGCGCTGCATCGGGTCGACGACGTATCAGGAGTACCGGGGCATCTTCGAGAAGGATCGCGCCCTGGCCCGGCGCTTCCAGAAGATCGATGTCAGCGAGCCGACGGTGGAGGACACCGTGCAGATCCTCAAGGGGCTCAAGAGTCGCTTCGAGGAGCACCACAACGTCCGCTTCACCGAGCCGGCGCTGCAGGCGGCGGCGGAGCTGTCGGCCAAGTACATCAATGACCGGCGCCTGCCGGATAAGGCCATCGACGTCATCGACGAGGCGGGCGCGCGGCTCCGGCTGCGGCCCCGTTCCAAGCGGCGCAAGACCGTGGGCCTGCCGGACATCGAGTCGATTGTGGCGAAGATCGCGCGGATTCCGCCCAAGCGAGTCTCCAGTCAGGACATGAAGATCCTCGAGAACCTCGAGGGCGAGCTCAAGGGGCTAATCTTCGGCCAGGACGAGGCCATCGAGAGCCTGGCGTCGACCATCAAGATGTCCCGTGCCGGACTGGGTACGCCGGATCGGCCGGTGGGGACGTTCCTCTTCGCCGGCCCGACCGGCGTGGGCAAGACGGAGGTCACCCGCCAGCTGGCCGACCTGACCGGAGTGCAGCTGATCCGTTTCGACATGTCCGAGTACATGGAGCGGCACACGGTCTCGCGGTTGATCGGGGCCCCGCCGGGGTATGTCGGCTACGATCAGGGCGGTCTGCTCACCGAGGAGGTGATCAAGCACCCGCACTCGGTGCTGCTGCTCGACGAGATCGAGAAGGCCCATCCGGACGTGTTCAACCTGCTGCTGCAGGTGATGGATCACGGCACGCTGACCGACAATAACGGCCGCGAGGCGGATTTCCGCAACGTGATCCTGGTGATGACCACCAACGCCGGCGCCGAGGAGATGAGCAAGCGCTCGATCGGCTTCACCAACGAGAACGACACCCAAGACAGCATGGAGGCGATCCGGCGCACGTTCTCGCCGGAGTTCCGTAACCGCATCGACGCGGTGGTGCAGTTCCAGCCCCTGGGGCAGGACACCGTGCAGCGCGTGGTCGACAAGTTCATCCGCGAGCTCTCGGTGCAGCTGGCCGAGAAGCGCGTCACGCTGGTGGTCGATGGCGACGCCCGGCGGTGGATCGGCGAGAAGGGCTACGATCCGCAGATGGGCGCACGCCCGATGGCCCGCGTGATCCAGCAGCACATCAAGAAGCCCCTGGCGGAGCAGCTGCTCTTCGGCGAGCTCACCGGCGGCGGCGAGGTCGAGGTCACGGTCGAGGACGGCGATCTGGCCATCCACGTCCGGGAAAAGGACACCGAGGGGGCGTAGCCCGGCGAGCGGGGCCCCCGTGGCCCCGGCGACGGGTGTTCCGGGGCGGGGCGTTACCGCTCTCGGTAGACGATGCGACCCTTGTTCAGGTCGTACGGGGTCAGCTCCACCGTCACCTTGTCCCCGGTCAGGATGCGGATGTAGTGCTTGCGCATCTTCCCGGAGATGTGGGCCGTGATCACGTGGCCGTTCTCCAGCTCGACGCGGAACATCGTATTGGGCAGGGTGTCGACGATCACCCCCTGCATGCGGATGGAGTCTTCCTTCGCCATGCGCCTCTCTGATTCGTGGTCGCTGCGGTCGGATGGAGTCCCGCTTGCACGGGACTTCTGAACGCGCGAACTATACCGGCCTGTAGCTCTGGCGGCAAGGCGGTGCGCCGTCTATGCGCCGGCGAGCCACCGGCGTCCGTCAAACACCTCGTGGGGACGGAACGTGGCCTTGTAGGCCATGGTCGGGGCGTCCGCAATCCAGTACCCGAGGTATACGTGCTGTGCGCCCAGCCGGCGTGCCTCCGAGAGTTGCCAGAGCACGGCCAGGTTGCCCAGGCCGCGGTGCTCGGCCTCGGGGGCGTAGAAGGTATAGACGGCGGACAGGGCGCCGGGGAGCACGTCGGTGACGGCCACACCGAGCAGGGGGCCACGCTCCGTGCTGCGCAGCTCATAGAAGACGGTGGTGCACCAGGGGGCTGTCAGGAACCCTTCGGCCTCCGCGCGGTCGGGGTCGGCCATGCTGCTATGGGGATGCCGATGGTCGATGTAGCGCCGGTAGAGCGCCAGCTGTTCGTCGGTGAGAACCGGCGGGCAGGCCGCGACGTGCAGGTCGGCGTTGTCGCGCCGGCAACGGCGGTGGCGGCGCCGAGCGCGGAAACGGGCCACCGGGATGCGCAGCGACTGACACGCCGCGCAGCCGGGGCACCGCGGCCGGTAGATGTAGGGTCCGCTGCGCCGGAACCCCTGCTCGAGCAGCAGCTGATAGCGCCGATCATCCAGCGCCAATTGCGGCGAGAGGAACTCGAGTCGCGCCGTTCGCCCGGAGACGTAGGCGCACTCATGGCAATCGGTGCGCAGCAGGGTGACGCGGTTTCGGGTCACGACCCCTCCCGGCTGCGGTGCTCGGTGGCGGGGTCGAGGTCGTTATCCAGGCGCCAGGGTGAGTCGCGATGGGAGGCCTGCAGTGCCCGGTCCAGGCGCGCCAGGTATTCGCTGCGAGGGATCTGGCGGACGCCCAGTCGGGCCAGGTGGGGGTTGCTCATCTGGCAGTCGAAGAGCTGAAAGCCCCAGCGCCAGAGCTGCGCGGTCAGCCAAGTCAGACCCACCTTTGAGGCGTCTTCCATGCGACTGAACATCGACTCCCCGAAGAAGGCCCCGTTCAGGGCCACGCCGTAGACCCCGCCGACCAGCTCCTCCTCCAGCCAGACCTCGGCGGAGTGCGCGCAACCGAGGTGGTGGAGTTCGGTGTAGGCGGCGATCATCTCGCGGGTGATCCAGGTGCCGTCCTGGTCGGGGCGTGGGGCGGCGCAGCCGGCCATCACGGCCTCGAACTCGGTATCCAGGGTGACCGTCATGCGGGTCTGGTTAAGCCGTCGGCGCAGGCTGCGGCTGACGTGGAAGTCCCCCGGCAGGAAGATCCCGCGGGGGTCAGGGCTCCACCAGAGGATGGGCTGCCCCTCGCCGTACCACGGGAAGATCCCATTGCGGTAGGCGGCCATGAGGCGCTCGGCGGAAAGATCCCCTCCGACGGCGAGCAGGCCGTTGGGGTCGGCCAGGGCCTGGTCCGCCGAGGGGAACGGCTCGTCCGGGGTGTGTTCGTTGAGCCAGCGTAGCCGCCGCATGGATGAAGCCGCTCTCTTTTGCTCGGGGCAAGTGGGCCTTGAGGGCACCGGAGCATGATACCGCCTGCTCACGCCGTCGTGCAGGCATCGCCGGGGCGACTTGCCGCTGCCGCGGTGGTCACTGACAATGGTGGATTGATTCCTGCAAAGGGTACGAGATCCGTGGCGGAGCCGGAAGAACAACACGGGGACGAGCCGTTCCTCGGTCATCAGCTGCAGCGCCGCCTGCGCGAGGCAACCATGGTGCTGCTCGCGGGCGTGGCCGCCTTCATGCTTCTGGCTCTGTGGAGTTACGACGCCGACGATCCGAGCTGGAGCCGGGTCAGCGCCGTCGCCGAAGTGGAGAACTTCGGCGGCATTGCCGGCGCCTGGTTTGCCGATATCGCCCTGGTGCTTTTTGGCTACCTGGCTTATCTGGTGCCGTTGTTTATGGGCTGGGCCGCCTATCGGGTGTTTCGGATGCTCGACGAGCCCGGTTTCGATCCGCTGGCGCTGGCGGTCCGCTCGGTGGGGCTGGTGCTCGCGCTTCTGGCGGGCGCCGCGCTGGCAAGCCTGCACCTGGAGGGTGAGGCACTGCCGCTCGGCGCGGGTGGGCTGCTCGGTGAGCTGAGCGCCGGTGAGCTCGAGAGCTGGCTGGGCTTCGTCGGGGCGTCGCTGATGGCCGGCGCGCTGTTTCTGGCGGCGCTGACCCTGGCCACGGGGTTTTCGTGGCTGGCGCTGGCCGAGCGCGTCGGACGCTGGACGCTGGAGTTGTTCGGGAGATTGCGTGCCTTGCTCGGGCGGATGCTCGTCGGCGGTGTGGTCGGGGGCGTGCGGGCCGCACGGGGGCGGCTAGAGCGGCGGCGCCAGTCGCGTGAGGAGCAGGGAACGGCCCGGGCCGAGCCCCCGCGGATCGCGCCACCGGCGCAGCAGGAGGCGGGTGGCGGCAAAGTGCGCAAGGCGATCCAGTTGCTGCCCCGGGCCCGTGCCGGGGATCCGCCGGAGCAGGTCATTGAGGAGCCGCCGGTCCAGCGCGAACCCTCCTCTGCCGCAGAGAAGCCGCGCCGGCAACGCAAGAGCGAGCGCAGCAAGCGCAGCGGACCCGCCGCAGGCGGCTCGCCGGTGCCGCCGGTGGATTTGCTCGACCAGCCGCCGGCGGGCAAGGGCGGTTACAGCCGCGAGGTGCTGGCGACCATGTCGCAGCAGGTCGAGGAGCGGCTGCGCGATTTCGGCGTCGAGGTCCAGGTCGAGACCGTTCAGCCGGGGCCGGTCATTACGCGCTTCGAGGTCTTGCCAGCCGCGGGCGTCAAGGTCAGCCAGATCTCTAACCTGGCCAAGGATCTGGCCCGCGCCATGTCGGTGCGCTCGGTCCGCGTGGTGGAGGTCATCCCCGGCAAGTCCACGGTGGGGCTGGAGATCCCCAATGAGCAGCGCGACGTGATCGCGCTCTCGGAGATCATCCGTTCCCAGGAGTACGCACGCATGAAGTCGGCGCTGACCGTGGCGCTGGGCAAGGATATCGGGGGCAATCCGGTCACCGCCGACCTGGCCAAGATGCCCCACCTGCTCGTGGCCGGTACGACCGGCTCCGGCAAGTCGGTGGGGATCAACGCCATGATCCTCTCGCTGCTCTACCGCAACACCCCCGAGCAGACCCGGCTGATCATGGTCGATCCCAAGATGCTGGAGCTGTCGGTCTACGACGGGATCCCGCATCTGCTCGCCCCGGTGGTCACCGACATGAACGACGCCGCCAACGCCCTGCGCTGGTGCGTGGCCGAAATGGAGCGGCGCTACCGCCTGATGGCGGCGCTCGGCGTGCGCAACGTCACCGGCTTCAACGACAAGGTGCGCGCGGCCCGCGAGGCCGGCGAGCCGCTGCTCGACCCGTTGTTTGATGCCGCCGACCCCAACGAACAGACCTTGGACGGCGAGACCCCGCAGGCCCCGGAGCTGGAGGAGCTGCCCTTCATCGTGGTGGTGGTCGACGAGCTGGCCGACATGATGATGATTGTCGGCAAGAAGGTTGAAGAGCTCATCGCTAGGCTGGCGCAAAAGGCCCGGGCGGCGGGGATCCATCTCATCCTAGCGACCCAGCGCCCCTCGGTGGACGTCATCACCGGGCTGATCAAGGCGAACATCCCCACGCGGATCGGCTACCAGGTCTCCTCGAAAGTGGATTCGCGTACGATCCTGGACCAGCAGGGCGCCGAGGCGCTGCTCGGCCACGGCGATATGCTCTACGTGCCGCCGGGCAGCGGCGTGCCGCAGCGCGTGCATGGCGCCTTCGTCTCTGACGCCGAGGTGCACCGTGTCGTCGAGCATCTCAAGGCGGTCGCCGAGCCGGAGTACGTCGACGAAGTGCTCCAGGATGCCAGCGAATCGGCCCCCATCCCGGGCCTGCCCGGCGAGGGCGGTAACGGGGGTGGCGGCGGCGGCGAGAGCGACCCCCTCTATGACGATGCCGTGCGCATCGTCACCGAAACCCGGCGCGCCTCCATCTCCGGTGTGCAGCGGCGGTTGAAGATTGGTTACAACCGGGCTGCCCGGCTGGTCGAGGAGATGGAGGCCGCCGGGGTGGTCGGGCCGTTGCAGTCCAACGGCGGTCGCGAGGTCCTGGCGCCGCCGCCGCCGGATGCCTGAGCGTTTCCCACGACGTGCCCATGCACGCAACCCCGGAGGCAAAACGCCCATGACGCCCATCCAACGAACCGCAATCGCGCTCGCCCTGGTGCTGGCGCTCGCGCTGAACGCCGTGCAAGCCGGGCAGCTGGCGGCACTGGAGGACTACTACCGCGATGTGGAGACGGTCCAGGGGGTGTTCAAGCAGTTCACTCTGGACGATCGCGGGCAGGTGATTGAGGAGTCCTCCGGTGACTTCGCCATCCACCGCCCGGATCGCTTTCACTGGTCCTACGCCGGCCCGTTCTCCCAGGAGATCATCGCCGACGGTGAGCGGCTCTGGGTCTACGATGTGGAGCTCGATCAGGTGACTGTCCGCGACCAGCGGGCCGTGCTCGGCAGCACGCCGGCGCAGTTGCTCTCCGGCGATTACGGCGACCTCGAGGAGCTCTTTGAGCTCAGTGAAACCGACGAGTATGTCCGGCTCACCCCACGGGATGGCGGCGAGGCCTTTGATGAGGCCCGGCTGGGCATGCGTGACGGGCGCCCGAGTGCGCTGGAGATCGACGACGCCCTGGGGCAGGTCACCCGCGTCGAACTCGATGAGGTGCGTCTGAACGAGTCCGTGGATGAGGCGCGTTTTCGTTTCGAGCCGCCGGACGGTGTCGATGTCTACGAGGCCGATCCGGACGAGGGGATCCGTTGAGCACGGCCCCCGGCGCCCCGCTGGCCGAGCGCATGCGCCCGCGGAGCATCGACGAGATGGCTGGGCAGGGGCACCTGCTCGACCCGGGGCGCGCGCTGGCGCAGAGTCTGGCCGCCGGCCGCCCCCACTCGATGATCCTGTGGGGGCCGCCGGGCAGCGGCAAGACGACGCTCGCCCGGCTGGTGGCCGAGCACGTGGAGGCCCGCTTTCTGACCCTCTCCGCGGTGACCGCCGGGGTGCGCGAGATCCGCGCGGCGATGGCCGAGGCGAGCGACCTCTGGCAGGCGGGTCGGCGCACGGTGCTGTTCGTCGATGAGGTGCACCGGTTCAACAAGGCGCAGCAGGACGCCTTTTTGCCCTACGTGGAGGACGGCACCGTGGTCTTTGTCGGTGCCACCACCGAGAATCCCTCCTTCGAGCTCAACAAGGCGCTGCTCTCGCGGGCCCGTGTCTACATGCTGCGGGCCCTGGACGATACGGCCCTGGCCGAGCTGCTCGAGCGGGCCCTGGCCGATGCACAGCGCGGTCTGGGGCAGCGGCGGCTGGCGCTCACCGATGAGGCCCGCGCGCTGCTGCTGCGCGCCGCCGACGGCGACGCCCGGCGGTTGCTCTCGGCCCTGGAGATCGCCGCCGATCTGGCTGATGGCGCCACCCTCGATGCCGACACCGTCGCCGAGGCCGTGGCCGGCGGGGCGCGGCGCTTCGACAAGGGCGGCGATGACTTCTACGATCAGGTCTCGGCTCTGCACAAGTCGATCCGCGGCTCGGATCCGGATGCCGCCCTCTACTGGCTGGCGCGCATGCTCGATGGTGGCTGCGATCCGCTCTACATCGCGCGGCGGCTGATCCGCGTGGCCTCCGAGGACATCGGCAACGCCGACCCGCGCGCCCTGCAAGTGGCGCTGCATGCTGCCGAGGCGTTCGAGCGATTGGGATCGCCGGAGGGGGATCTGGCCCTGGCCCACGCGGCCGCTTTCCAGGCCTCGGTGCCCAAGAGCAACCGCGTCTACACTGCCTGGCAGGCGGCCACGGAGGACGTACGCCGGCACGGCTCGCTGGAGGTGCCCATGCACCTGCGCAATGCCCCCACCGGGCTGATGAAGGAGCAGGGGTACGGGGACGGCTACCGTTACGCCCACGATGAACCGGAGGCCTTCGCCGCCGGCGTGCAGTACATGCCCGACGCCCTGGCCGGTACCCGATACTACGAGCCCAGTGATCGGGGGCTCGAGCAGCGGATTGCCGAGCGCTTCCGCCGCCTGCGCGCCCGGCCGCGGTGACACGCGCCCCGTGGCGCCGACCGTCCGGTCATCATTAGAATGCACGCCGCCCATCCGCCTGCCCAGGAACCAAGGAGCCTGCGACACCCATGATTGATCCCAAGCTGCTGCGTAATGATCCTGAAGGCGTTGCCGCCAATCTGGCGCGGCGCGGATTCGAATTCGACGCCGCCGGCTACCGTGCGCTGGATGCCCGGCGGCGCGAGCTGCAGCAGGAGACGCAGACGCTGCAGAACCAGCGCAACGAGCGCTCCAAAGAGATCGGCGCGGCCAAGAAGCGCGGCGAGGACATCGAGCCGCTGAAAGCCGAGGTGGGCCGCATCGGCGAGCGCCTGAACGAAGCAGAGAACGCCCTGAGCGAGGTGCAGGAGCAGCTTGAGGCGCTCCATCTTGGCCTGCCCAACCTCCTCGACGACCAGGTTCCCGACGGTGAAGACGAAGCCGATAACCGCGAGCTCCGCCAGTGGGGTGGGATTCCGGCGCTGCCCTTCAAGCCGCGGGATCACGTCGATCTGGGCGAGCTGCTCGGCGGGATGGACTTCGAGGCGGCCGCGCGCATCGCCGGCAGCCGCTTCGTCACCCTCAGTGGGCCTCTGGCGCGGCTGCACCGCGCACTGACCCAGTTCATGCTCGATCTGCACACCAGCGAGCACGGTTACACCGAGGTTTACGTCCCGTACCTGGTCAATGCCCGGGCGCTGACCGGCACCGGGCAGCTGCCTAAGTTCGAGGCGGATCTCTTCCGCGTCGAGCACGACCCCGATTTCTACCTGGCGCCGACGGCCGAGGTGCCGGTGACCAACCTGGTCCAGGAGCGCATCGTCGAGGACCCGGATATGCCGCTGCGCTTCGTCTGTCACACGCCGTGCTTCCGCTCCGAGGCCGGCAGCTACGGCAAGGACACCCGCGGTATGATCCGCCAGCATCAGTTCGAGAAAGTCGAGCTGGTCCAGGTGGTGCGGCCCGGGGAGTCCTGGGATGCGCTGGAAGCGCTCACCGGCCACGCCGAGGCGGTGCTGCGCCGACTGGCGCTACCCTACCGGGTGGTGTCGCTGTGCAGCGGAGACATCGGCTTCTCGGCGGCGCGCACCTACGATCTGGAAGTGTGGCTGCCGGCGCAGGAGCGCTACCGGGAGATCTCCTCCTGCTCGAACTTCACCGACTTCCAGGCGCGGCGCCTGCAGGCGCGCTGGCGCAACCCCGAGACCGGCAAACCGGAGCCGGTGCACACACTCAACGGCTCTGGACTGGCCGTGGGGCGCTGCCTGGTGGCGATCCTGGAGAACTACCAGGAGGCCGATGGCCGGGTGAGTGTCCCCGAGGCACTGGTCCCGTACATGGGCGGGGTGCGCGTTCTGGGCGACTGAGAGCGCCCGGCCCCTGGATCCCGATCACCGGCGTGCGGCGGGATCTCCGGTCGCGGACGGGACGCGGCAGTATCGGGAGGAAGCCCCGCAAGGGGCGGGCCGGGCATTGCGCCCGGCCCGATACGCACGGATCCGGCGGGTTACTCGTTGGCCAGCCCGAGCAGGTGCAGCAGGCTGGTGAACAGGTTGTAGATGGCCACGTAGAGGGTGATGGTGGCCATGATGTAGTTGTCCTCACCGCCGTTGATCATCTCGCTAGTCTGGTAAAGGATCAGCCCGCTCATCAGGATCATGAACATCACGCTGACCGCCAGCGACAGGCCCGGCATCTGCAGGAAGTAGGCGGCCAGGGCGGCGACGAACGCGACCAGGATCCCGGCGAAGAGGAAGCCGCGCATGAAGCTGAAGTCGCGCCGGGTAGTCAGGGCGTAGGCCGACAGGCCCAGGAAGATCGCCGCCGTGCCACCGAAGGCCATCATCACGGTCTGACCGCCGTTGGGCAGGCCCAGGTAGAGGTTGATGATCGGCCCCAGGGTGTAGCCCATGAACCCGGTCAGGGCGAAGATCGACGCCAGCCCCCAGACGCTGTTGCGCAGGTACTGGGTCAGGAAAAGAAGACCGAAGAACCCGCCGAGGACGACGAAGATGTTCAGACGCGGTGCGTCGGTGAGCACGGCCGCGCCGGCCGTCACGGCGCTGAACGCCAGCGTCATGGCCAGAAGGATGTAAGTGTTGCGGATCAGCCGGTTGGTGGCCAGCGCCTGGGTGGCGGCACTGCCGGTTGCCGTCGCGACGCGACTATCGGAATAGCGCTCGGACATAGGGTCTGCCTCCTTGTTCGGTTCCGCGATCGTGGGCCGCAGCGTCTACGGCTAGCGCGCCCATTATCGACGTTCTGGCCGGTCGACGCTACATTGTCCCGCGGGTCGTGCCGTTTCGCTTGCACCCGGCATCCAATATGAATAGATTGGCCGCGCAATCGCGCCAACCGGGGCAAGTGTGCCCGGGAAACGCTCGCCAGGAGGACAATCGCTTGAACATCGTCTGTCTCGATCTCGAGGGCGTGCTGGTTCCGGAGATCTGGATCAACCTCGCCGACATCACCGGCATCGACGCCTTCCGCGCCACGACGCGGGACGTTCCGGACTACAACGAGCTGATGACCATGCGCCTGGCGGACATGGACCGGCACGGCCTGGGACTGGCCGACATCCAGTCCGTGGTGGCCCGGCTCGAGCCGCTGCCCGGGGCCCGCGAGTTCCTCGACGGGCTGCGCGCCGACTATCAGGTGATCATCCTCTCCGACACCTTCTACGAGTTTGCCCGTCCGCTGATGGCGCAGCTCGGCTGGCCGACGCTGTTCTGCCACAGCCTGGAGGTCAGCGAGGCGGGTCGGATTGCCGACTTCCACATCCGCCTCGAGGATCACAAGCGACAGGCCGTGGAGTCGCTGCGCAGCCTGAACTTCCGGGTAGCCGCCGCTGGCGACTCTTACAACGACACGCGGATGCTCGGCGCAGCGGACCAGGGGATCTTCTTCTGCCCACCAGCGGAGATCGCCGGGCAGTTCCCGCAGTTCCCGGTTACCCACGATTACGCCGCGCTGCGCCAGGCCCTAGACGAGGCCTTCGCGCGCGGCTGATTGCGACCGCCCTGCGTCAGGGAAGGGGTCCCCATGCGAGTAGGTATCATCGCCGATACCCACGGCTTCCTCGACCCACGCATCGCCGACCACATCGCCGAGTGTGACCTGGCGGTGCACGCCGGCGATGTGGGCGGGGCCGATGTACTCTGTGCCATGCAGCCGCGCGAGGAGGTGGTGGCCGTACGCGGCAACGTCGACGGGCCAGAGACCTGGCCGGACCACGAGGCGCACATGCTCGAGAACCTGCCGGCGCACTCGGTCCTTGACCTGCCCGGCGGCGAGCTGGCGGTCATCCACGGCGATGGCTACGAGCCCGCCTCGCGCCGGCATGAGCGCCTGCGCGCGGCCTTCCCGCGGGTGCGGGCCATCGCCTGCGGGCACAGCCACCAGCTGAGCGTCGACGACAACACGCAGCCGTGGGTGCTCAACCCGGGGGCCGCGGGCCGTGTGCGGGTCAACGAGGGGCCGTCGATGCTCATCCTCGACTGCGAGGAAGATAGCTGGTCGGTGCAGGTGGTGCAGCTGCCGCCCCGCAAGTACCGGGCTATTACCGGCCACGAGGAGTAGCCGGCACTCGTGGGGGGCGTACCGCGCCAGCTCCGGGCGCTGCGTGAGCGCATTGAGGGGGCCTTCGGCCCGCAGCGCCCGATCCTGCGGCGCCGTCTGGCCGGGCTCGAACGGCGTGCCCGGCAGGGCAAGCCCTTCGACCGCGGGGTGGCGCGCCTGGAGCAGGATCTGGCCGCCGCCGAGGCGGAGGTCGCCCGGCGCCGGGACGAGGCCGTGGCGTTTCGCTACGACCCCGACCTGCCGGTGGTCCAGCGCCGCGAGGAACTGCTCGAGGCCCTGCGCGATCACCAGGTCGTGGTGGTCTGTGGTGCCACGGGCTCGGGTAAATCCACCCAGCTGCCCAAGATGTGCCTGGAGCTTGGCCTGGGCAGCCGCGGACTGATCGGCCACACCCAGCCACGGCGCATCGCCGCCCGGGCGTTGGCCGAGCGCCTGGCCGAGGAGACGGATACCCGGATCGGGGAGACGGTGGGCTACAAGGTCCGTTTCACCGATCAGGTGGGTGAAGAGAGCCGGATCAAGCTGCTTACCGACGGGATGTTGCTCGCCGAGATCCAGTCCGACCGGCACCTGGACGCCTACGACACCCTGATCATCGACGAGGCCCACGAGCGCAGCCTCAACATCGACTTCATCCTCGGCTATCTCAAGCGCCTGCTGCCGCGCCGGCCGGATCTGAAGGTGATCGTCACCTCGGCGACCATCGATCCGGAGCGCTTCGCCGAGCATTTCGACGGCGCACCGGTGCGCGAGGTGTCCGGACGCACGTACCCGGTGGAGATCCGCTACCGCCCCTACGAGGAGCGCGAGGGGGTTGAGCAGCCCCAGGCGGTGACCGAGGCGGTGCATGAGCTCGCCCGTGAGGGCCCGGGCGACGTGCTGGTCTTTCTCTCCGGTGAGCGCGAGATCCGCGAGTGCGCCGAGGCCCTGCGCAAGCAGCCGCCCCGGGGCACCGAGATCCTGCCGCTCTACGCCCGGCTCTCCAGCGCCGAGCAGCAGCGGGTCTTCCATCCCAGCGCCGGCGGGCGAAGGGTGGTGCTCGCCACCAACGTGGCGGAGACCTCGCTGACCGTTCCCGGCATCCGCTACGTGGTGGATACCGGGCGGGCGCGGATCAGCCGCTACAGCCATCGCACCAAGGTCTCGCGGCTGCCGGTCGAGCCCATCGCCCAGGCCTCTGCAGACCAGCGCGCCGGTCGCTGCGGGCGCGAGGCGCCGGGGATCTGCATCCGTCTCTACAGCGAGGAGGATTACGCGAGTCGGCCCCGCTATACCGACCCGGAGATCCTGCGCACCAACCTCGCCGGGGTCATCCTGCAGATGAAGGCCATGGGCCTGGGCGATATCGAGCGCTTTCCGTTCGTCGAGCCCCCGGAGCGGCGCTACATCAACGACGCCCTGCGCCTGCTCTTCGAGCTCGGGGCCGTGGATGAGCGCCGCGAACTCACCGACCTGGGCCGGCGCCTGGCGCGCGTCCCGGCGGATCCGCGCATCGGTCGCATGCTGCTCGCTGCCCGCGAGACGGGTGTGCAGCGCGAAGTCCTGATCATCGCCGCCGCGCTCTCCGTGCAGGATCCGCGTGAGCGGCCGATGGAGGCGCAGGAGGCCGCGGACCGGGCCCATGCGCGCTGGCACGATCCGAAGAGCGATTTCGCTGCCCTGCTGAGGCTGTGGGATGATTACCAGGCGCAGCGGCGCAGCCTGTCCCGGCGCAAGCTGACGCAGTGGTGCCGGGAGCACTTCCTGGCGCCACAGCGCATGCGTGAGTGGGCCGACATCCGCCGCCAGTTCGCGGAGATGCTCAAGGAGGCGGAGCGCCGCCGGTCCTCCGGCGACGAGGGCGGGCAGGGCGAGTCGGCGGGGCGGTCCGACAAGGCGGACTTCCCCTACGAGGCCGTCCACCGGGCCCTGCTCACCGGGCTGCTCAGCCAGGTGGCCACCCTGCACGAGGAGCGCACCTACCTCGGCGCGCGCGGCGTCAAGCTGCAGATCTTCCCCGGATCGGGGCTGGCGCGGCGTCGCCCCAAGTGGATCGTGGCCGCCGAGCTGATGGAAACCAGCCGGCTCTTCGCCCGCACGGTGGCCGAGATCCGCCCGGAGTGGGTCGAGCAGCTGGCCGGGCACCTGGTCTCGCGTAGCTACGGCAAGCCGCGCTGGGAGAAGCGGGCCGGGCGTGTGGTCACCGAGGAGCAGGTGAGTCTATTCGGGCTCACCCTGGTCTCGGGGCGCAAGGTCGACTACGGGCGGCTCGACCCGCAGGAGGCGCGGCGGCTGTTCCTGCGTGACGGCCTGGTCGCCGGCGAGATCCGTACCCGCGGCTCGTTCCTGGCCCACAACCAGGCCCTCGTCGACGATGTCGAGCGTCTCGAGGCCAAGGCCCGGCGGCGCGACGTCCTCGTCGATGAAGAGCAACTGGTGGCCTTCTACGATGCCCGCATACCGGCGGAGATCCACGATGCCGCGGCCTTCGAGCGTTGGCGCCGGCGCGCCGAACGGGACGACCCGCAGTGCCTGTATATGACCCGCGAGGCGCTGATGCGCCGCGATACAGAGGAGATCTCCGTCGATCAGTACCCCGACCGAATGACCGTCGGCGGGGTGGAGCTGGCCCTGGAGTACCACCTGGAGCCGGGCAGCGAGCGTGACGGGGTCACCGCCGTGATCCCGGTGGCGGCGCTGAAACAGTTGCAGCCCGAGCCGTTCGAGTGGCTGGTGCCGGGACTGCTGCAGGAGAAGGTAACGGCCTTGATCCGCGGACTGCCCAAGGCCCTGCGCAAGCACTTCGTGCCGGCGCCGGATTTCGCCCGCGCCGTGCTGGAGGCGGTGCCCCACCGGGAGGGGGCGCTGACCGACGCGGTGGCCCGCCACCTGCAGCGGGTTACCGGGGTGGAGCTGCCGCCTGGCGCCTTTGAGGCCGTGGAGCTGCCGGAGCACCTGCGCATGGCCTTCCGCGTGGTAGACCGCGAGGGCCGCACCCTGGAGGAGGGTCGCGATCTGCTTGCGCTCCAGTCCGGGCTGAGCGAGGCGGCCAGCGAGGAGTTTGCCGCCGCGGGCGGCGGCAGCGGCTCTGGCCCCGGCACCGAGTGGCACCGCGAGGGCATCACCGCCTGGGATTTCGGGCCGCTGCCCGAATCGGTGGTGCTGGAGGAGGGCGGTGTCCGCTTCCAGGGCTACCCGGCGCTCCGGGATGAAGGGGACTCCGTCACCCGGCTGCTGCTCGATGCTGCCGAGCCTGCTGTGGCACAGACCCACGCCGGGGTGCGGCGGCTGTTCATGCTGGCCCTGCCGCAGCAGGTGCGCGCGCTGCGTAAGCTCGATGAGCTCAAGGCCCTGCGGCTCAAATACCGCGGCCTGGGCAGCGATGATCAGCTGCGTGAGGCCTTGCTGCGGGCGGTCTTCGACCGCTGCTTCCTCGCCGACGGGCTGCCGCGGGATGCCGCGACCTTCGAGGCCCGCCTCGCCGCCGGGCGCGGCGAGCTGGTCTCCTGCGCCCAGGGCCTGTGTGCCGCCCTGGATGACGTACTGACCCGCTACCAGTCGCTGCGCCAGGCGCTGAAAAAGCTCAACAGTCCCGCCCTGCTGGAGAGCCTGCGGGATATCGACGAGCACCTGAACAGCCTGGTTTACCCCGGCTTCCTGGAAGACCTGCCGCCGCAGCGATTCGGCGAGCTGCCGCGTTACCTGCGGGGGCTCGAACGCCGGGTGGAGAAGCTGAGACTTGACCCGGCCAAGGATCGAGCGCCGCTGCGCACCATCCGCCCCTGGCACGAGCGGGTGCACCAACGCCTGGCGGCGCGGGCCGAGCGCGGCGTTCCGGATCCGGCACTGGAGCAACTGCGCTGGATGCTCGAGGAGTACCGCATCTCGCTCTTCGCCCAGGACGTCGGTGCCCGGGAGAAGGTCTCGGAGAAACGCCTCCAGGAGCTCTGGCGGGAGGTGGCGTGAGCCGCCGCACGGTGGTCCTCGCTGGGCCGCCGCACTGGGGGCGCGATACGGCGGCGCGACAGCTCCCCGCCGACGCCCGGATCTGCTGGATCGGCGAGCCGCCGGCGGAGGGGTTGCCCGATCGGGTGGAGCGGCTGGTGGCACGGGACTTCCGGCGCGTGCTCGGGCGCACCGTGGATCTCTTGGTCTACGACGCGCACGCCGGTGTCGATGCAGATGCCCTCGGTGCCGCGGTCGGATCATTGCGCGGGGGCGGCGTGCTGGTCATGCTCACGCCGGCCTGGGGGCAGTGGCCGAGCGCTCCGGATCCGCTGCTCGGTCGGCTGATCCCTGCCGGGCACCGGCGGGAGGAGGTCGGCACTCGCTTCCTCCGGCGCCTGATGGTCGGGCTGGAGCAGTCTTCGAGCGTCGCCTGCCTGACCCCGGCGCAACCGCCCCCCGACCTCGAGCCGGCGCCGCCGCCGGTGCCCCATGGTGACCACCCCTACGGTTGCCGAAGCGCCGATCAACAGCGCGCCGTGGAGGCGGTGATGCGGGTGGTCGACGGTCACCGCCGCCGCCCGGCGGTGCTAACCGCCGATCGTGGTCGCGGCAAGTCCGCCGCGCTGGGCATTGCGGTGGGTGAGCTCCTGCTTCAACGCCGGGTGCAGCGGGTGGTGATCACCGCGCCGACGATCCACGCCGCCGACGGTCTGTTCGAGCACGCCGCCGAGCGCTGCGGCGGCGTGCGGGTCGAGCGCCGCCGCCTGTGCTGTGCCGGTGCCGAGGTCGTCTACCGCGAGCCCGAGGCACTGATCGACCGTCCGGAAACCGGCGATCTGCTGCTGGTGGACGAGGCCGCGGGGCTGCCGGTGGATCTGCTTCGGCGTCTACTCGAGCACGCCTCGCGCATCGCCTTCGCGAGCACGGTGCACGGCTACGAGGGCAGTGGGCGTGGCTTCGACCTGCGCTTTCGAGGCGTGCTCGATGCCGAGGCCCCCGGATGGCGGGCAGTCCGGCTGGAGACGCCGATCCGCTGGGAGCTCGACGATCCCCTGGAGGCGTGGCTGGGGCGCGTGCTCTGCCTCGACGCCGAGCCGGCCGAACTCGGGGACACCGCAGAGGCCCCGGCAGCGCGGATCGTGCCGGTCAGCCAGGAGGCTTTGGCGCAGGATGAGCAGCGGCTGCGCCAGGCCTTTGGGCTGCTGGTGGCGGCCCACTACCGGACGCGACCCTTCGACCTCCACCAGCTCCTCGATGGCCCGCGGCGGCACCTGTTCTTGGCCGAGGAGGCAGGTGCCGTGGTCGGCGTGGCGGTGGCTGCCGAGGAGGGCGGGCTTGATCCGGCAACGGCCCACGAGGTGTGGGCCGAGCGACGTCGGCCCCATGGCCACCTGCTGCCCCAGGCCCTGGCCACCCACGCCGGCATCGAGGCGGCACCCACCGGCCGCGCCCTGCGCATCCAGCGCATCGCCGTTCACCCCCGGCGACGGGGGCGTGGGCTGGGCGCCGCGCTGGTCGATGCCGTGACCAAGCGTGGCCGCAGGAACGGCTGTGCCCTTGTCGGCACCAGCTTCGGCGCTACGCCGGGGCTGATCCACTTCTGGCGGGCCTGTGGCTTGCACGCCGTGGCGGTGGGGGCCCGGCGGGATGCGGCCAGTGGCGAACACTCGGCGCTGATGGCCCGGGGCCTCGATGCGAAAGGTGCCGCGTGGGTGGAGCAGGCCGGCTTTCGGCTCGGTGCCGGGGCCTCGGCGCTTCTGGCCGAGCCGCTGGCGCGCATGGATCCGCAGGTCGCCCTGGCTGTGGTCCGCGCTGCGCAGGGCGCCGAGCCGCCGGCGCCGAGCGACTGGCAGCGGCGGGAGCTGGCCGGCTTCGCCCACAGCCTGCGCGGGTACGCTGCGGCGCTGCCGGCGTTGCGTGTCCTGGCCGAGGCCGTGCTGATCGACCCGGACCGGTCGCGCGGGCGCATGTCGCACTGTGAGGCGGCTTTCATCGGCAAGGTCCTGCAGCACCGACCCTGGGTGGACGCCGCGCAGCGGCTCGGCGTCTCGGGGCGTCGTCCGACTTTGGCCGCCCTGCGCCAGGCGGTGGCCGATTCACTCCCGGAATGACCGGCCCAGGGCCTCCATCCGCGCGCGCTGTTCAAACTGCTCCTGACGCTCGACCTCCTCGGGATCATCCGGGCTCGCCGGGCAGCGGCCGGGGTGGACCAGGGTCAGCCGGCTCAGGCACTCCTCGTAGAGCTCCGGAGTCTCGTAGTGGCACTGGCCGCAGTCCGGCATGTGCTGGGTCAGGGTCTCGTTGCCCTCATTGAGGGCGATCCGCACCGAGGCGTCGTTCTTGCAAATGTGGTCGTGATCGGTGACCACCACCTCGCCGTTGCCCTCGGGGATCGGCGTCAGGCAGCGGTCGCACAGCTCGCGCGTGCGGCGCTGGACCTCCTCGACGATGTGCGGATGCCGCGGGGCGAGCAGGTTGAAGCGCTCCCAGCTCTCGCGATCGTGCTGGCGCCGGCCGCGTTCGGCCGTGGTCTCGCTGCGCACCGGGACGTGGTGGCGCGGGTCGCCCTCGCTGGCGGCGCGAGCGGCTTCGCGGGCTTCGCGTCGGCGCCGCTCCGAGCGCGCCGCTAGATCGAACTTCTTGACCGCTTCCGCCAGGTGGATGTCCTTGCCTTCGACGATGTACGGCCGCAGCTCCGAGCCGCTGTCGGCGGCGTAGCCCTGAGGGGTACCGTGGCCGGGCAACGGGGCCCAGAGGATGGGCCGGCCGGCGAAGGCGGCGGCGGTCTCGCAGGCCCGCTGCACCGCGTTGGGGTTGACCCCGCGGCCGCCCTCCAGATGCAGGTGCTCCCGGGGGAGGGCGTAGATGACGTAGCGCTGCGACTCCATGGAGGAGTCGATGAGCAGGCTGGCATGGTGGCCTTCGGCGGAGCGCTGGTCGGTGGTGACCTCAAGCTCGGGGAGGCACTGCTGGATGCTCTCGGCCAAGGCAGCCGAGAGCTCGGGATAGGGGCCGCCCCGGGCGGCGATCTGGCGGCGGCGCTGCTCTTGCTCGCGCAGCTCTCGGTGACGACGCCAGGCCGGGATGAGCTTGCTCAGTGCCGCGGCGAAGCACAGCAGGCCGAAGAAGAGGAAGATGGGTGCCAGGGCACTGAGGGTCTCGTAGACTGCCCTGGGGAGATCCGGTGTGGGGCGGCTGACCAGCCCGGGCAGCAGGCTGATGATGAAAAAGATGGCCGCGCCACGCTGCCAGTACTTCACATCCCGCGCCACGGCGGCGCTAAAGCCCTCGGCCTGGCGTTCGTAGGTGGCGGCGATGGTCCATATGAGCAGGGCGAGGACGGCCGCCAGGATGCTGATGCCGGTCACAGCCATGGCCCTGATCATAGAGCGGGCATCCGGCGGCGGCAATGGACGGCTCGCCGGGGCTGCGATGGACCGGCTTGGGCGATACGTGCATTTGCAGTACCATCATCGGGTTACCCAAACGCGGAGGCAGTATGAGTGAACCGGAGCAGAACGCCGTGAGCGAGGAATACGCCGATCCCCGGTCGCTGAGCGTCGGTGAGATCGTCGAGCAGATGCGCATCGTGCGGGTACGTTACGCGCTGGCGGACACCTCGGCCTACGTGCGCTACCTGCCTCGCTTCAACCCCCAGCCGGAGGATCTAACCGTCCACGTGGACCCCTTCGCCGAGCACCACGAGGGCGCCGAGGTCACCGGCGAGTTCCGGCTGCCGGAACTGGTCAACGAGCTGATCCACGCCTACATCCGCGTTCACGTCTTCGCCAGCCGTGAGCAGCGCAACTACTTCGTCGGTGGCTTCGACGAGGCGCTCACCCAGCTCGACTTCGTCGGCGGCGGCTTCGGCTTCAACCGCCTGTGGATCACCGTGGGAACCACCAACATCGGCGTGCCGGTCTGCATCTACCTGGGCCAGCGCACCGCCGTCAATCGCCAGCCCACGGTCTCCCTGGTCGATCACCGGGAGAATCCAAGGGGGGATGTCGTCTACCGGGCCGTGGGTGGCTACGGCGACCACGTCGGTGAAGAGTACTTCTAAGGGCAGCCGGGGGAACAAGACGTGCGTGCACAGAGAGGCCCGCTGAAAGGGTTGAACGTCCCGCTGACCGGCACGGCCGCGCTGATCGTGATCGGGTTCCTGATCTTTGGCGCCTGGGATCCGGAGTACGCAGAGACAGTCTTCGAAGGGGTCAGCGGTTGGGTCCTCGATACCTTCAAGTGGTACTACATCGGGGTTGTCGCCTTCTTCCTGCTGTTTGCGCTGTTCCTGATGTTCAGCCGCTTCGGCGATCTCAAGCTCGGCGACGACGACCGTCCGCCGGAGTTCAGCTACTTCGCCTGGTTCTCCATGCTCTTCGGCGCCGGCATGGGCATCGGTCTGCTGTTCTGGAGCATCGCCGAGCCGGTCTGGCACTTCCAGGGCAACCCCTTTATCGACGAGGGGGAGACGGCCGCTGCGGCTGAGTCGGCCATGCGCCTGACCTACTTTCACTGGGGATTCCATCCCTGGGCGATCTACGCCATCGTGGCGCTGTCGCTGGCCTTCTTCTGCTACCGCAAGAAGCTGCCGCTGGCCATCCGCTCGGCGCTCTACCCGCTGATCGGCAACCGCATCTACGGGCCGCTGGGGCACGCGGCGGACGTGCTGGCGGTCTTTGGCACCATCTTCGGGGTGGCCACCTCGCTCGGGTTCGGTGCGATCCAGATCAATACGGGCCTGGACGAATTGTTCGGGATCGGGCTAAGCACCACGAATCAGCTGCTCATTGTCGCCGTGGTGACGCTCATCGCGGTCGGGTCGGTGGTCTCCGGGGTCGGGCGAGGGGTGAAGGTCCTCTCGCAGCTGAATCTGATCCTCAGCGCCGTGATCCTGCTCTTCTTCCTGACCCTGGGGCCGACGCTCTATCTGCTCTCGAGCTTTGTCCAGGGTATCGGTGACTACCTGCAGAACGTGGTCTACCTGAGCTTCTGGACGGACGCCAGCGGCGCCCGCGAGGCCGATGGGTGGCAGAAGTCCTGGACCGCCTTCTACTGGGGCTGGTGGATCGCCTGGGCGCCGTTCGTGGGCATGTTCATCGCCCGCATTTCGCGCGGTCGGACGATCCGGGAGTTCCTCGGCGGTGTGCTGCTGGTGCCGACGCTGCTTGCCCTGGCGTGGCTGACCGTCTTCGGCGGCACCGGGCTGTATCAGGAGCTCTTTGGTGCCGGCGGGCTGGTGGACGCGGTGGCTGAGGACGAGACCATCGCCCTCTACTACACCATCGAGGCCGTCGCCCCCGGGGTGATCGCGATCATCTTCGCGACCATCGCAACGGTGCTGATCGCCACCTACTTCATCACCTCGTCGGACTCGGCGACGCTGGTGGTGACCATGCTCCTGTCCGTGGGCAATACCGAGCCGCCGACGTACCAGCGTGCCTTTTGGGGTGTCGCTGAGGGGTGTGTGGCCGGTGTCCTGCTAATCGCCGGCGGACTGGCGGCGCTGCAGGCGGCGGCCATCGTCTCGGCGTTGCCGTTCTCGCTGCTGATGCTGCTGATGTGCTACGCCCTGATCCGCGGCCTGCAGGAGGAGAAGCGGCGCATGCAGCTCTCCTGGCAGCCGGGGCAGGGGCCGCCGGCGGCGCCGCACCTCTAGGGGGTGACCCGGACGCCCGCCGCGCGATGCGGCGGGCGTCTCCGGACATCCCGCGGCCTGCAAGCAACCGGCGGAGCGTCCGATGATCGCCACAGCCATCGAAGCCGGCACCAACATCCTCGACGTCACCGCAACGGTGGCGCCCTGGCTGCTCATCGGCCTGGCGCTGGGGGCGGTGGTCCAGGTGTTGATCCCGACCCACCGGCTCCGTCAGTGGCTGGGCGGTTCGGGGGTTGCGCCGGTGGCCCGTGCCGCGGTGATCGGAGCGCCGCTGCCGCTGTGCTCCTGCGGCGCCATCCCCACCGCGCTCTCCCTCCACCGCGGGGGGGCCTCGCGCGGGGCCTCCACGGCCTTTCTGGTGGGCACGCCGGGGATCGGCATCGACTCGGTGGTGTTGACCTGGGTGCTGATGGGTCCGTTCATGGCGGTCTCACGGGTGGTGGGTGCCGTGGCCACGGCCATCGCCACCGGGCTGGCCGTGGGCCGGGTGCCGCCGGCCGTGCCGGCGACGGTCGGAGAGGCCGGCTGCGCGTCGGGGTGCACGGGGTCGACGGACCATGCCGAGTGCGCCCCGGACCCCGGGCCGGTGCGCCACATGGGCCGGGTGATGCTCCGGCTCATCGATGACATTGGCACCTGGCTGATCATCGGCCTGATCCTCGCCGGGCTGATGATCACCTTCGTCCCGCCCGGTTCGCTGGCGGCCTGGGGCAGCGGGCTGCTGGCCATGGTTGTGCTGGCCCTGGTGGGGATCCCGCTGTACGTCTGTGCCACGGCGGCCACGCCGGTGGCCGCGGCGATGCTGATCGCCGGGGTGTCGCCGGGGGCGGTGCTGGTCTTTTTGATTGCCGGGCCGGTGACCAGCCTGGCCACGCTGCTGGTCCTGCGCCGGGAGCTGGGCACCCCGGCCGCAGGGGTCTATCTGGGCAGCATCGTCGTAGCGGCCCTGATGGTCGGACTGGTCGTCGATGGCTTGGTGGCCTTGGGCGGGCTCGAGCCGGTGGCCATGGCCGGTGCCGCCCGGGAGATCTGGCCGGAGTGGGTCGAGCGTGCCGCCGCCGGTGTCATGCTGACGTTGATCATTGCCCCGGCGCGCCGGGCGGTGCGCCGCGCCGGCCACTGGGCCTGGTCGGTTGCCCGGGGCGGGCGTCGGGTCCGGACCTGAGGGATACGCCCCTGGGGAGGCCTCGGCGGGCGTTGGAGCGGGGCGGCCCCCAGGAGGGTGGGTGCGCTCAGCTGAACAGGCGCAGCAGGGTCTGGCGCGCCGTCTCCGGCTCGAACGGCTTGTCGCAGATGGTGTCCACCCCGGCCTGGGTCACCCCGGCCAGGCTGGCGTGGTCGGGACGGGAGCTGATCATCAGGATGGGCAGGTGCAGGAACTGCGGCTGTTCGCGGACATAGCGGACCAGCTCGGCGCCGTCCATCTCCGGCATGTTGTAGTCGGTAACGATCAGATCGAAGCTCGAGCGGTGCAGTGCCTCCACCGCCTCGCGCCCGTTGGCGGCCTCGACGAAGTGCTCCGCCCCGAGGGTCTCGAAGACCCGGCGCAGGTAGCTGCGCGCCATGCGGCTGTCGTCCACCAGCAAAAAGCGCAGGGTGGTGATGTCCACGTGGTCGAGTTCGAGCTCCTGCTCGCTGAGCAGGTCCACGCTGGCGCGCACCGCCCGGTCCAGATCATCGGCGGTGAACGGCTTGGGCAGGATGGCCATGACCCCGGACTGGCGCAGGGTCTCCAGCTGCCCGCGGTCGCGCACGCTGGAGACCAGCATGAAGGGCTGGTCGGCGGTGGCCGGCTCGTCGCGGAGTTCGAGCAGGAAGTCCTCGGCGGTCCCGTCGGGCAGGTACATGGCGCTGACCACCAGATCGGGCCGCATGGCCCGGAACCGCTCGCGGGCGTCGGCCAGCGTGCCGGCCTCCTCCAGGTGGTGGATGCCGGCCTCGCGCAGGCTTTCGGCGAGGATCCGCCGCTGCACGTCGGAGGGCTCCACCAGCAGGACGGCGAGTTCGGAGACGGTGATGGTCGGGGTCATACCCTGGCTCCTTGCATGGATTCCGGCTGCCGGCAGTATGCCCCCGCACGATGACTGCGGCTAGTCCCGCTCGAAGCGCTCCGGGTAGCGTTCCCGGGCGCGGGCGATCTTCGGCGCGATCATGGCCCGGCAGTAGGGGGCCTGCGGGGCGCCGTCGTAGTAGCGCTGGTGCTCCGGCTCGGCGGGGTAGAAGGCGTAGAGTGGCTCGACCTCGGTGACCACCGGGCCGGTCAGGGCGCCGGACTCATCCAGTTCGCGGATGAGCTCCACGGCGGTGCGCCGCTGCTCTTCGTCGGCGTAGAGGATGATGGAGCGGTATTGGCTGCCGACATCCGGCCCCTGGCGGTTGCGCTGGGTGGGGTCGTGGATGGTGAAGAAGACCTCGAGGAGCTCGCGGTAGCCGATCTGCTCGGGGTCGAAGCGCACCTGGACCACCTCGGCGTGGCCAGTGGTACCGCTGCACACCTGGCGATAGGTCGGGTGCTCGGTCGCGCCGCCGGCGTAGCCGGAGACGGCCGCCTCGACCCCGTGCAGGCGCTGGAAGACCCCCTCGATGCACCAGAAACACCCGCCGCCGAAGGTCGCCGCCCGGGTCTCTGCCATGGTCCTGTCCCTCCGTTCTACGGTCGCCTTCGACAGTGTGGCATCCCGCGGCGGCGGGTGCGTAGCCGGCGCCTAGAAGCGCCAGTTGGCGGAGGCGGCGAAGATCTGCACGTTGGATTCGTACTCGCCGGTAACGTCTCCGTCGGCCACCTCGATATCGGCATCGTCCAGCCAGATGTAGGTGTAGCCGAAGTCGACGCTCAGCTGCTCGGCCGCCGCCGGGTACCAGCTGCCGCCCACCGCCAGCCAGGTGCGATCCTCGTCGGGGATGCGCGGCGTCCGATTGCTGTCGCCGGTGGGCGTCTGGTCGTAGGCCACCCCGGCGCGTAGATCCCAGCGCTCGTTGAGGTCGAAGCGGGTGCCCAGGGAGAGCAGCCAGGTGTCGTCCCAGTCGTAGTCTTCGTAGGCCTGATCATCATCAACTGCGTAGGATTCATCGCCTTGAGGAATTCCTACAACCCCGTCATCGAACTCGATAGCCAGCTCCTCGAAATCGTTCCACTGGGTCCAGGTGGCGTCGGCGAGCAGGGTCCACCGTCGGTCGAGCCGGTGGCTGACGCCCAGGTTGAGGCTGGCCGGGATGTCCAGATCCGCCTCGCCGCCGGTCTCGTCCACCCGGTTGCCGTCGTCATCTACCAACTCGGCGTCGCCGGAGAGGGTGTGGCCCATCCCGTGGCGGTAGGCGATGCCGACTTGGGTGGCTTCGCTGACGGCGTAGTGGGCGCCCAGATTGAAGCCGTACGACCAACTGTCACCTTCTACGGTTAGCTTCCCGTCGGTTTGGGGTGTGAGAGTTGGGTCAGGAGGAGCCTGGCTGAAATCGGTCTTAGGTGCCATCGTTGATAGCGTCGCATCGGCGTACTGCGCCGACACCCCAAAGCCCACGGAGAGCCGCTCGTCCACCCGCCAGCCGAGCTGGGGGTTGATGTCGATGGTGACCAGGTCGGTGTTGACGGCGTCGTAGCGGCCCACCCAGTCCTCCGGATAGTCGGTCTCCAGGCCGTAGGGGACGTTGATGCCGAGCCCGGCGCGCAGGTCCGGGGCCAGGTCGAAGCCGGCGTAGAAGACCGGGGCCAGGGCGCTCTCGCCACCACTGGCGCTCGCATCGGAGCCAAGCGCTCCGGCGGCCTGCGGGTCATCCGCCTCGAAATCGAAGGTCGGGTCGATGTAGCTGAGGACCAGTTCCGCCTCGGCGTCGCGACCGGCGTGTACGCCGAGGGTGGCCGGGTTGAAGAAGGTGTGGCTGACGTCGTGGGCGTCGGCGCTGCGCCCGGCGAAGGCGCTGCCGAGCAGTGAGGCGCTCTGCTCCTGGAGCTGAAAGGCGGCCCCGTGGGCGCTGGTGGCGGCCCCGCCGAGGGCGAGCAGGCAGGGCGCGAGGTAGACGGCGCGACGTGTCGGGTGCATGGTTTTCCTCCTGGCGCTGGGTGTTGTTGTGTCGTTATCAGCGGTGTCCCCGGGGCACCGCGGGTGCACTCGGTGGCGAGCCACGGCACAACGGTAGGCCGGTCTTTGCTGCGGGATCAATAGGTTGGCCGAGCGCGTTGTGTGCACCTGCAGCATCGACGGCGCGGGGGGTAGTTGTGGCGCCGCGGCGGCTGGTTGATCTTCGCCGGCGGGCTCGTAGACTGGGCGGCACCATCCAGACATGACGGCGGTCTCAGTTGCGGACGGCCGCCGCAGGGCAGGGACGAAACATGACCGCAGAGACGGACAACGGTGCCGGGATCGGCCTCGAGCACGCCCGGCGCCTCTTCCGGGGCTCACCCCACGGGGCGCTGATCGGCCTGGAACTCGTGGAGCTCGGGGACGATCATCTCATCGCCCGGGTGCCGTACCGCCCGGAGCTGGTCGGCAATCCGGAGACCGGCCACATCCACGGCGGCGTGATCACCACGCTCATCGACCAGAGCTGCGGGGCGGCGGTGCTGATGGCCACCGGCCCGGCGGAGCGGATCGTCACCCTCGACCTGCGGGTCGACCACCTGCGCCCGGCGGCCGCCGGGCGGGACGTCTACGCCCGCTGCGAGTGCTATCGGCTGGCCGGCGAGGTCGCCTTCGCCCGGGCCGTGGCCTACGAGGACGACCCGGCGGAGCCCTTCGCCACCAGCATGAGCGCCTTCATGCGCCTGCGCGAGGGGGTGGGCCGTGGCTGAACTCCTGGAACAGGTCCGCGCCGCGCGTGCGGCCGGCGACTGCCAGCGCCTGACCGACCTCGTCCCCTACGCCCGGCTGATCGGCATGCGCTTCGAGCCGTGTCCGGAGGGCGAGGGGCTGTGCATCCGCCTGCCGTACCGCGACGATCTCATCGGCCGGCCCGGCAGCGGCTCGCTACACGGCGGGCTGCTCGGCGCCTTCCTCGAGCACGGGGCGATCATGCAGATCCTCTGGGAGGGGCAGAGCTGCTACCTGCCGCGGATCATCAACTTCCACGTGGATTATCTGCGCCGCGGGGCGCAGGAGACCACCTACG
Organism: Halorhodospira sp. M38; assembly: GCF_022227985.1. Lineage (NCBI taxonomy): Bacteria > Pseudomonadati > Pseudomonadota > Gammaproteobacteria > Chromatiales > Ectothiorhodospiraceae > Halorhodospira > Halorhodospira sp. M38. The sequence continues at coordinate 4,987 of NZ_JAJNQP010000002.1, read as the reverse complement.
CCACGGTGGAGATCCGCCGTCAGGGGCGGCGTGTGGCCAATGTGCACGCCAGCGCCTGGCAGTCGGAGCCGCAGCGGCCGATCGCCGCCGCCCGCGGCCACTTCCTGCTGACACCGCCGGAGGGGAGCGACGGAATATGAGCGCATCGACGCCGCAGCCGCCGCGGGCCGCCGAGGCCCCCCAGGTCATCGAACGCTTCGGGGTGCAACTGAACGATCCCTACGCCTGGCTGCGCGACCCGAACTGGCGGGAGGCAATGCTCGACCCCGAGCGGTTGCAGCCGGCCATCCGCGCCCACCTGGAGGCAGAGAACGCCTACACCGAGGCAGTGCTGGAGCCGGTGGCGCCGCTGCGCGAGCGGCTCTTTGCCGAGCTGCGCGGGCGGATCAAGGAGGAGGACGCCTCGGTCCCGGATCCCGACGGTCCTTACGAGTACTACGTGCGCTACCGAGCCGACGGGCAGCACCCGGTGGCGTGTCGCCGCCCGCGCGGCGGGGGGGGCGAGGAGGTCCTGCTCGACGGTGACCGCCTGGCCGAGGGGCACGCCTACTTCCAGCTCGGTGACTGGGCCCACAGCGACGATCACCGCTACCTGGCCTACGCCGTGGATACCAGCGGTGCCGAGGCGTACACCATCCGCATCCGCGATCTCGAGCGCGGGGTCGAGCTGCCCGAGTGCCTGGAGCAGGCCCGCGGCGACTTGGTCTGGGCCGGGGACGGGTGCACACTCTTCTACACCGTCCTGGACGATGAGCACCGGCCGCGCTGGGTCTACCGGCATCGGCTGGGTGATCCGGCCAGCGCGGACGAGGTGGTCTACGAGGAGACCGATCCCGGCTTCTTTATCGGCCTGGAGCGCACCGAGAGCCGGCGGTTTTTGCTCATCGAGACCCACGATCACACTACCTCGGAGGTCCACGCCGCGCCCGCCGACGATCCGGAGGCCGGATTCCGCTGCCTGATGCCCCGCGAGCGCGGCGTGGAGTACACGGTCAGTGACAGCGGCGAGCACTGGCTGATCCTGACCAACCGGGCGGCGCAGGACTTTCGCATCGTCCGCGTGCCGCTCGAGGCCCCGGAGCCGGGGCGTTTCGAGGAGCTGGTCCCGCATCGCCCCGGTGTGCTGATCCACGACATGCTGCTTTTCCGCGATCACCTGGTGCGCCTGGAGAGCGAGGATGCGCTGCCGCGGATCGTCGTCCGGCGTCTGGCCGATGGCGCCGAGCACAGCGTCGCCTTCGAGGAGGCGGCGTACGCGCTGGGCCTCGCCGGCGGGCTCGAATACGAGACCACCCGGCTGCGCTTTAGCTACTCCTCGCTGACCACGCCGGGACGGGTCTACGACTACGACATGGAGACCCGGGTGCGGAGCCTGCGCAAGGAGCAGGAGATCCCCAGCGGGCACGACCCGGCGGCTTACGTGGCGCGGCGGCTCTACGCCACGGCCGCCGATGGGGAGCGGGTGCCGATCTCGCTGCTCCACCGGGCGGACGTGCAGCCGGGGGCGGAGACGCCGCTGTGGCTCAACGGCTACGGCGCCTACGGCATCAGCCAGCCGGCCGCCTTCTCGCCGCACCGTCTCTCGCTGGTCGATCGCGGCTTCGTCTACGCCATCGCCCACGTCCGCGGTGGCAAGGAGCGTGGCTATCGCTGGTACGAGGCGGGCAAGCTCGAGCACAAGCCGAACACCTTCAGCGACTACGTCGCCTGTGCCGAGCACCTGATCGAGGCCGGTTACACCGGCGCCGGGCGGGTGGTCGTCCACGGTGGGTCGGCCGGCGGCATGCTCGTCGGCGCCGTGCTCAACGAGCGCCCGGAGCTCTTCGGGGCGGCCGTGGCCGATGTCCCCTTCGTCGACGTGCTCAACACCATGAGCGATCCGAGCCTGCCGCTGACCCCGCCGGAGTGGCCGGAGTGGGGCAATCCGCTGGAAGACGAGCAGGCCTTCCGTACGATCCTCGGCTACTCGCCCTACGAGAACGTCCAGGCCCGCGCCTATCCACCGATCCTCGCCACCGCCGGGGTCTCGGACCCGCGCGTGACCTACTGGGAGCCGGCCAAGTGGGTGGCCCGGCTGCGCGCGCTGAAGACCGACGACAATCCGTTGCTGCTCTACACCAACATGAGCGCCGGCCACGCCGGCCCGGGCGGACGCTTCGACTACCTGCGCGAGGTGGCGTTGCGCTACGCCTTCGTGCTCTGGGTCTTCGGTCGCCCCGACGGCTGAGCGCCGGCCCCGGAGGGCGGCGGCTCTGCGGCTGGGTCGGTCGCAGAGCCGCCTAGGGGCGTTTCATCCGCTGCAGCTGCCGTTCGTGGCCGGAATCGTGGCAGGCCATGCACGTGGGGGCATGCTCCATGTAGCGGTTGTGCCGGGCGATGAAAAAGGGCTGCTCCTCGGCGATGGCGTCGGTGATGTGGCAGTCCACGCAGTTCTCGCTGGTCTCCTCGGGGTAGCGGGGCAGGGGGTCGTTGTGGGGGTTCACCTGCCCGGTGACGGTCAGCCAGACCTTGCGTGTGCCCTGGATCTTGTCGTAAGCGAAGCCCTTGGTGTGGCAGGCAATGCAGTCCACCTGCCGGTGCTCGCTCTGATCCCAGGAAGTCTTCTCGTAGGCGTGGCACGCGGCGCAGAAGTGGTTGTTGATGGTCAGCTGATGGGCGCCGTAGCCGCCGCCGAGCAGGAGGGCCAGTAGCACGATCAGCAGCGCGATGATGCCAAGGGGGCCGAAGCGTCTCATCCGTGGGTCCTCCGCGTGGCTCAGCGCAGCCGCTTCTGGCCGTCCCAGACCTTGTCAGCCTCCGGCAGCGGGTCCAGGTACTCCAGCCACGGGTGGGAGGCCAGGTGCTCCTCATCCATCTGCAGCGCCCGGCTGTGCTCCATGATCGGTGGCACCAGCTCCTCGATGGGAGCGGCGAACAGATCCGAGGCGATCGCGTAGTCGCTGGCGCGCAGGGCCAGCTCCACGGCGCGGTTGCTGTACTGCTGCGAGGAGGCCAGGGTATCGAGCGCCTTGCTCGGGTTGTGGGCGCCGGCGCTGTTCTCCGCCGAGACGTAGTCCCAGTACCACTGCCCGCGGCGGATCATCTGCCGGGCCTCATCCAGCAAGTCGGCGTCGAGCTGTTCCTCGTCCAGCTCCCGGGCCAGGCGGACGGCCTCGTGGGCGCGCACCGACTTCTCCTGGGCGATGTTCAGCTGCCGCCAAACCCGCTCCTGGTGAGACTCGGTGCGCTCGCGCAGCCAACTCGGCGACTTGTCCTCGTGGCAGCCCTGGCACGATTTCTTGATCATCTCCTCGCTACTCAGCGGCGAGGTCAGGTGGTGGGAGGTGATATCGGCCCGGCCCTTGCTCACCCGCGGCATGTGGCAGTCGGCACAGGCGACGTCCGCCTCGGCGTGCACGCTGCCCTGGTACATCTCGAACTCCGGGTGCTGGACCTTGATCATGGGTGTCTCCGAGACCGGGTGCACCCAGTCGACGAACTGCCCCTTGAACCCGTCGCGCTCCGGGTCACCGTCCTCCTTGAACTCGAACATGTCCCCCGGGTCGAGGCCCTCGTCCCAGGGCAGGTGCGGCTTGGCGGCCACGCCGTGATCGCCGTCCTCGAAGTAGTACTCCACGTGGCATTGGGCACAGACCAGCGAGCGCATCTGCTGAGTGGACTTGTTGCGCCAGTCCTTACCCTGGCGCTCCAGGTACGCCTTCAGCGGGACGCTGGTGATCCGTAGCCGCATGTCCTCGTTCGGGTCGTGGCAATTGGTGCAGCCAATGGCGTGATCCGCCGGATCGTGGATCTTGCGGTAGTCGTGGAAGTTCGAGGACCAGAAGTCGTCGCCCTTGGCCTCGAGCAGCTGCGGCATGGTGTTGCCCTTGCAGTTCCAGCAGGTGGCCGGCAGGTCCGCCTCTTCGCTGTAGCGGTTGATCCGGTCGGTGGTGGTCACGTCGATGACCGCATAGGTGTGGCCGCGGGCGCGCTCGTAGTGCCACGAGAAGGGGTAGCCGAGCCACAGGTTCTTCAGGTACGGCTGGGCGTGCCGGTAGCCCTCGGGCAGCGGGCTCTCGCCGTCGTGCTTGTGGTGGGGGACCGAGCCGCCGTACTCGGTCATCACTGTGTCGTCCCAGTTCTTCTGGTACGAGCGATACTGCGGCAGGTGCCGGAAGGCGCTGTTGCCGATGCCCAGATCCCACGCGTCGATCTCCTCGGCGGAGGTGTCGGCGTCGCCGTCGTGATGCGCCGCTGCGGCCCCGGTGGGGGCGCTCCCATCGCCGTTGCCGGCAACGGCCAGGGTCAGGCCGACGATACCGCCGATCAGGATGAGACCGAGTATCACTGTCGTGAACCGAGTTGCCCGCTCGCCCATCGTCCCACTCCGTGGTAGATCGGATTGATCACGATCATCGTAGTGCTCGATGAGCGGAACCGTCCAATACAGAACCTTGCATGTTCCTTCGCCCGGCGGCAGCCTTGGATGCTGGTTCAGTCCGACCATCCATTGCAGAGCAGGGGAGGAGCAACATGGCCGAGACCAGGCAGGGGCCGCCGGGCGGGAAGAAGCAGCGGCCGAGGAATCTGCCGCGCTGGGCCAGCTGGCTGCTGGCGCTGGGGATCATCTTCGGTGCCGCGGGCCTGATCTGGCAGAGCTTGCCGGGGGGCGGTTTCAGCACCGACCTGACCCGGATCGGGCAGGGGGAGCCGATCGGCGTGCTCACGCACGAGACCGCCAACCCGACCAGCATGGGGATCATGGATCAGCTCGATGGGCTCAGCGAAGAGGAGCGGGCCGGCGTGTCGTTCATCGTGGCCGACCTGGGGACCCCTGAGGGGCAGGCGTTCGCCGAGCAGTACGGGGTAAGCACCGCCGGGGTGTTGATGTTCTTCGACGGCGAGGGCGCGTTCCAGGATGCCCTGGCTCCGCCGCGGGATGCGTCGGAGATCCGCGATATGGCTCAGGAGGTGGCGGACAACTGATTCATTCCCGCGTCGGGGGGGG
>NZ_JAJNQP010000019.1:0-51905 GCF_022227985.1 Halorhodospira sp. M38 | reverse complement strand
TGCGTGGGGCTAGTCGGCGTCGCCGCGGGGCGGCGAGTCCTGCTCCAGGGCCCGGCGCAGCAGCTCCAGGCGCTCCTCCGGGGCGTCGATCTCCAGCAGCTGCTGCTTCGCCTCGGTGGGGATCGGCAACAGCTCCGATAGCCGCGCGCTGACCCAGCCGGCATCATCGAGCTGGCGGGGCATGGCCCCGTACAGGCCGCCGATCTGATCGAGGATTCGCTCCAGCAGATCGGCCAGCGGGCGGAGCTCGGCGTCCAGTTGCGGCGCCGGCGGGTCGGTCAGCCAGCGCACCTGCGCCTGTTGCACCTTCCCCGTCGGGGTCTGCCGCTCAAGGATCTCGAAGCGCCGCTGTCCCTCGACGGTGATCCCCAGCAGACCGTCGCTGCGCTGGTCCCAGTCGATGATGCGCACCTCCGTCCCCACGGCGTGGGGACGGGCCGGCAGCCCCGCCTCGCCGCCATTCTCGATCAGGCAGATGCCGAAGCCGGTGTTGTCGTTGCGCAGGCAGTAGGTGACCAGATCCAGATAGCGGCGCTCGAAGATGCGCAGCTCCAGTCGCCCACCCGGGAAAAGCACTGTACGCAGAGGGAACAGCGGCAGCTCATCGTCCATCAGTCGCTCTCCTTGCCCCAGCGGGGGCCCAGGTCGTGGGCCACATCCAAGTGGTCCAGGATCCGTGCCACGACGAAGTCGATCAGATCCTCGACCCGCTGCGGCCGATGGTAGAACCCCGGGTTGGCCGGCAGGACCACCACGCCGAGCCGCGTCAGGGACAGCATATGCTCCAGGTGGATCGCCGAGAGCGGGGTCTCCCGCGGAACCACCACCAGTTGACCGCGCTCCTTGAGTACCACATCGGCGGCGCGCTCGATCAGGCTGTCCGAGTGTCCGCCGGCGATCGCCGCCAGGGTGCCGGTGGTGCAGGGGCAGACCACCATGCGTTTCGGGGCTGCCGAGCCGGAAGCCAGGGGTGCGGTCCACTGCTGATCACTGTAGACGTGGAGCCGCGCCGGATCGATGTCTAGGGCCCCGACCAGTTGGCGGTGCAACTCGGCGCTGCGCCGGGGTAGCGGCGTGTCCGTCTCCAGTCCGGCAACCACCCGGGCAGCATCGGAGACCAGCAGATGGACGGTCTCGCCCGCCCCGGCGAGGGTCTGCACCAGGCGCAGACCGTACTGCAGGCCAGAGGCCCCGGTTAGGGCGACGCTGACCCCGCTCATGCCGGGGCGCTCCCGGCCTCCAGGCCGGCCAGCAGTCGTTCGTGGATGTTGCCGAAGGCGCCGTTGCTCATCACCACCAGGCGGTCGCCAGGGCGCGCCTCGGCCAGGGCGAGCCGGGCCAGGTGGTCGACCTCGGCGGCGGTATGCAGGCGCCCTCCCAGTGGTGCCAGGGCCTCGGGGACGGACCAGGGCAGGTCCGGTGGGGTCAACACGAAGGCGTGGTCGGCGCGGGCCAGGGCGTCGGCCAGCTGCCGGCGGTGGATGCCCAGGCGCATGGTGTTCGAGCGCGGCTCCAGCACGGCCAGCAGTCGCCGCCCCGGGGCGGCCAGGGCCTCCAGGGTGGCGGCCACGGCGCTGGGGTGGTGGGCGAAGTCGTCGATGACCTCGACCCCGCCGACGCGGCCGCGCACCTCCAGCCGGCGGCGGACGCCGGGGAAGGCGTTCACGGCTTCCAGGGCGGTGGTCGGATCCGCCCCGGCCCCGGCGGCAGCCGCCACCGCCGCCGCGGCATTGGCCAGGTTGTGGCGGCCCGGCTGCGGCGGATGCAGCGGGCCGAGCGGAGTGCGCCGGTGCAGGAGTACGGCGCCGGCGTCAGGGCCGTCGTCGGCGGTGATGCGCCAGTCATTGTCGGCGCCAAAGCCGATTCGCTCCAGCCGCGACCAGCAGCCGCGCGCGACGACGGCGGGCAGGTTGGGGTCATCGCCGTTGATGAGCACGCGGCCGTTGCCGGGGACGGTACGCACCGCATGGTGGAGCTGCGTGGCGATGGCCTCCAGATCCGGGTAGATGTCGGCGTGGTCGTACTCCAGATTGTTCAGCAGCAGGACGCGGGGCTGGTAGTGGACGACCTTGGCGCGCTTGTCGAAGAAGGCCGTGTCGTACTCGTCGGCCTCCACCACGAAGGGCGAACCGGTGCCTAGCCGGGCGGAGCGCTCGCTGAACCCCGGGGCGCCGCCGATCAGATAGCCCGGGTCGAGGCCGCAGCGCTCCAGGGCCCAAGCGGTCATCGAGGCGGTGGTGGTCTTGCCGTGGGTGCCGGCGATGGCTACCACGCAGCGGCCGTTGAGGACGTTCTCCGCCAGCCACGCGGGACCGGACTGGTAGGGCAGCCCGCGGTCCAGGATGTGCTCGACAGCCGGGTTGCCGCGGGAGAGGGCGTTGCCGATGACCACCCGGTCCGGGGCGGGTTCCAGGTGGGCGGCGTCGTAGCCGGGTCGGACCGGGACGCCCGCCTGGTCGAGGATGTCGCTCATCGGTGGCCACGCCGCGCTGTCGCTGCCGTCCACCGCGTGCCCGCTCTCCCGGGCGAGGAGGGCGACGCCGCCCATGAACGTGCCGCATATACCGAGGATGTGTATCTTCATGGACCGTCCCGATCAGTCGGCGGCCAGCTGGACCACCTGAAAGCTGAGGAAGCTGTACGCCAGCGCCAGGAGGATGCCGAGCGCCAGGCGCATCTCCAGCGTATGCCGGAAGATGTGCCCGAGGATGGCCACCTGCCAGAACCAGAGCAAGAGGATGCCGGCGGCGGCGCCCTGGGCCTGCTCCGCGCCGTAGGCGGCGATGGGGAAGGTCATCAGTGTGACCGGGATGCCGATCAGCACGTCGGTGCCGAACATCGCCGTGGCGCTCTGGGTGAAGCGCGGGGTTAGTCCGCGCAGCAGGAGCAGGGCGTAGAGGAAGGCCAGGCTGAAGCCGGTCGCGACCACCACCTGCAGGCCGACGGTGCCCGTGTCCGGGAGGTTGTCCGCGGCGATGTAGGTTAGGATCATGCTCGCCCCGATCAACCCGAGCAGGTGCGTGGCCGAGTAGGGCAGATCCTGGGGACCGTCGCGAAAGAGGCAGATCCCCACCAGTTTCTGCAGCAAAGGACCCATGCTCTCCCCCTGGGTGGTTGTTCGGCCCAATCATACCGCATGGCATGGCGGCACGATGCCGCCGGTTGACGTCGACGCCGGGGTGCGCTGGCATAGGGCCCCTTACGGGGCGGCCGGTTGCGCCGCGGCCTTGCTTGCCGCGGCGCAGCAACGGCGTTACAGTTCGCCCCTGTCGAACCGTTCCTCGATACGCAAACGTCCTCTACTGAACGGAGTAACTGCATGAGCCTCGATTCCGTGCCCGCCGGGCGGTCGATTCCGGACGATATCAACGTCGTCATCGAGATCCCGCTCCACGGCGGCCCCGTGAAGTACGAAGTGGATAAGGAGACGGGTGCGCTCACCGTCGATCGCATCATGGCCACGGCCATGCACTATCCGTGCAACTACGGCTTTGTGCCGCAGACGCTGGCCGATGATGGCGATCCGGTAGACGCCCTGGTCATCACCCCCCTGCCGTTGCAGCCCGGCTCGGTGATCCGCTGCCGCCCGGTGGGTGTGCTGGAGATGGCGGACGAGTCCGGCGAGGATGCCAAGCTGATTGCGGTTCCGGTGGACAAGCTGACCACCGACTACAGCGAGGTGAAGGGGCCCGACGACCTGCCGCCGCGCCTGCTGCAGGAGATCAGCCACTTCTTTGAGCACTACAAGGATCTTGAGCCCGGCAAGTGGGTTCAGGTGCGCGACTGGAAGGGCGCCGACGCCGCGCGAGCCGAGATCGAGCACGCGGTGTCCAACTACCGGAATCAGTAGCAACGCAGGGAGCGTTGCCCGACTCAGGGGGCCAGTGGAGCGGCCGATAACCCGTGAAGCGGTATCGACGTTCGGAGGTGGTGAGCGATGGCTCGCGCCCTTACGGCAGAGCGACTCAAGTGTGAGAACGCCACGTTCCAGGGGACCGGTGGCGTCAGCGCTTGCAACCGGGACCACGGCTTCCGCCCGGCCTTCCTGGACACCGAGACGGGGACGATCTACCTCTCCTGCAGCGGGAACGGGCAGCCGGCCCCCTTTCACCGCCTCGACGGTCTGCCCGAGGAGCTGATCAGCGAACGCGACGACCGCGGTCGGGTCATCGCGGTGAAGCAGCGGGTGGTCTCCGGGTTCGAGCGCGACGGCTGCTTCTATACCCGCGAGCAGGCCGCCTGCTTCGTGGTTCCCCCGACCCCGCGACAAGGTTCCTGAGTCGTGGCGCAGCTGCAGGTTACGCTGGAGGTCGCCGCCGGCGACCTCGATGCCGTGGATGGCGCCCTGGAACTGGCCGGGGCGCTGTCCCAGACCTACCAGGCCGATGACGGCACCGTGCTCCTCGAGCCCGGCGTGGGCGAGCACCCGATGTGGGAGCGGGTTCGAGTTGCCGCGCTGTTTCCTGCCGGGACCGATCCCGAGGACCTTTACAAGCTGCTCGCCGGGCAGCTGGGCGAACGTCTGCAAGGCTGGCAGGCGGAGACGCTGGAGGATCGTGCCTGGGAGCGCGAGTGGCTCGACCACTTCCGCCCCATGGCCTTCGGCGAGCGGCTTTGGATCGTCCCCACCGGGAGCGAGCCGGAGCTGCCGCGCGACGCCGTGGCCATCCGCCTCGACCCGGGGCTGGCCTTCGGCACTGGCACCCACGAGACCACGGCGCTGTGCCTGCAGTGGCTTGATGGCGAGCCGATCCAGGGGCGTGACGGCCTCGATTTCGGCGCCGGCTCTGGCGTCCTGGCCGTGGCTGCGGTACGTCTGGGCGCGGCCCGCTGCATGGCCGTCGATAACGACCCCCAGGCAGTGATCGCCAGCCGCGAGAACGCCGAGCGCAACGGTGTCGCCGATTGGGTCCCGGCGTACGCCGTCGATCAGCGGCCGGCGTATTGCGCCGATTTCCTCGTCGCCAATATCCTTGCATCGACGCTGGTGGAGCTGGCCGGTGGACTGCGTAGCGGCGTTCGCGTCGGTGGGCGCCTGGCGCTCTCCGGGATCCTCCTGGGGCAGGAGCAGCAGGTCATGGATGCCTTCCAGGGCAGCATCGCCTGGGATGCGCCGCAGACTCGCGGCGACTGGGTGCTGGTCAGCGGCACCCGCACCGCCTGAACGTCGGTCGCCGGATTTTCCAACAACGAGGGAAGCCCGTGTACACCCAGTGCCCTGGATGCGGGACGATCTTCGCGCTGCGTGCGTGGCAGCTTCGCCAGGCGCGCGGTCGGGTTACCTGTGGCCTGTGCCAGACCACCTTCGACGCGGTTCAGGCGCTGAGCGAGGACTTGCGCGGCGAGCCGGGTGCCGCGACGACCGACGGGGCCCCGCCGTCCCGGTCCGCCGGTGGGGACGAGGTGCGCATCCCCGCCCTGGGACCGCAGATGTCGGCCATCGGCCGAATGCTGCCCGACGACAGCGGCGATCGGCCGGTGGACCTGCAGGCCCTCGTCGGTGAGCGCTCGACCGCGGGGGAGCGCTCAGGTTCCGGCCCGGAGGCGGCGGATCGGGCAGCCGAACCGGGGGGGTCCGAGGCCGACTGGGAGCAGGTCCTGGCCGAGCTGCGTGCCGGGCAGCGTCCCGCCCGCGCCCCGGGGGCTGGCACGAGGCCCAAGCGGCGCCTCTGGATGACCGCCGCTGGCGTGCTGGTTTTGGCGGCGGCCCTGGTCCACGGCTCGTATCTCTACCGCGCGCAGCTGCTCGAGCTGCCCGGGGCGCGGGCGTGGCTCTCGGCGGTCTGCGCCGTGTACGACTGCCAGCTGGAGACCGCGGCGAGCTACGACGTCATCGAGGTCGAGGAGCGCTGGCTGGAGCCGGATCCGCGTCGGGACGATGCGCTGATGCTCGGCGGGGTGCTGGTGCACACCGGCGAGCGGCGCCTGCCCTATCCCGAGATGCGGCTGACACTGCGGGATCTGGACGGCCACGTGACCGGCGAGCGCTGGGTTCGCCCTGAGGACTACGTGGCCGACAGCCGTCTGCGGGCGCGCCTGGGCGCGGGCATGGAGCCGGGGGCTCGGATCCCGGTGGAACTCTACGTGGCAGAGCCCGACGGCGGGGCCGAGAGTTTCTCGCTGTCATTCCGACCGGTCGAGTAGGGCCGCCAGGGCCCGGGGGGCCGCCGGTCGGCTCTGTTATCCTTCCAGACAGACATGAATGGGGGTGATGCATGCAGGACGGCAAGGGACCCGGTCCCGGACAGGGTCCTGGCAGGGGCGGCGACGGCGAGGTGGGGGGGCCCATCCGCGAGGCGGTCAGCCGCGCCCTGGATGACTATTTCAGGGAGCTGGACGGGCACGACTGCAATGGTCTCTATCGGCTGGTGCTCAACGAGGTGGAGGTTCCGCTCCTCGAGTCGGTGATGGACTACTGCTCTGGCAATCAGACGCGGGCTGCGCAGCTGCTCGGCCTTAATCGGGCGACCCTGCGCAAGAAGCTGCGCGATCACGGCATCGACTACAACTGAACAACCCGGACAATCCAATATGGCGACTAACGACGGCGTGCGGCCCCTGCGGCGGGCCCTGATCAGCGTTTCCGACAAGAGCGGGGTGGAGGGCTTCGCCCGGGCCCTGCATGAGCAAGGCGTCGAGATCCTCTCGACCGGTGGTACGGCCCGCCTGCTGGGCGAGGCCGGTATCCCGGTGCGTGAGGTTTCGGCCGAGACCGGCTTCCCGGAGATCATGGATGGCCGGGTCAAGACCCTGCATCCGCGCATCCACGGCGGGCTGCTGGGGCGGCGCGGCACGGACGACGCGGTCATGGACGAGCACGGCATCGGGCCCATCGACCTGCTCTGCGTGAACCTCTACCCCTTCGAGCAGGCCGTCGCCGCCGAGGATTGCACGCTGGCCGAGGCCATCGAGAACATCGACGTCGGCGGGCCGGCCATGATCCGTGCTGCGGCCAAGAACCACACCGATGTGGCGGTGGTCACCGAGGCTGCCGCCTACGATCGGGTCCTGGACGAAGTCCAGCGCCTCGGCGGGACCAGCCGGGCCCTGCGTCACCACCTGGCAACCCGGGCGTTCAGCCACACCGCACGCTACGATGGCGCCATCGCCGCCTACCTGAGCCAGCGCGACGAGCAGGGCGAGCAGCAGGGCGATTTCCCGGGTATCTGGACGTTGCAGGTGGAGAAGATCGCGGATATGCGCTATGGCGAGAACCCGCATCAGTCCGCTGCCTTCTACCGTGACGTCACCCCCGGTGAGGCCAGCGTCGCCACGGCGCGCCAGCTCCAGGGCAAGGCTCTGTCCTACAACAACGTCGCCGATACCGATGCCGCGCTGGAGTGCGTCAAGGGGTTCGAGGCGCCGGCCTGTGTCATCGTCAAGCATGCCAACCCCTGCGGTGTGGCCTGTGCCGAGACCCTGCGCGAGGCCTACGACCGGGCCTTCGAGGTCGACCCGACCTCGGCCTTCGGTGGCATCATCGCCTTCAACGACACCGTCGACGCCGAGTTGGCCGGTGCCATCCTGGATCGCCAGTTCGTGGAGGTGGTCATTGCCCCGGCGGTCACCGACGAGGCCCTGTCGCGCTTCTCCGCCAAGGCCAACGTGCGCGTGCTGCAGACCGGCCGCTGGCCGCGGAAGGCTGGCGCAGATCTGGAGTTCAAGCGGGTGCGCGGCGGTCTCCTGGTCCAGGATCGAGACACCGCAGTGGTCGATCCGGCCGACCTGCGGGTGGTCACCCGGCGTCAGCCCACCGACGCCGAATGGGCCGACCTGCGTTTCGCCTGGGAAGTGGTGCGGCACGTCAAGTCCAACGCCATCGTCTTTGCGGGCGGGCAGCGCACCCTCGGTGTGGGGGCCGGGCAGATGAGCCGCGTGTTCAGTACCCGGATCGCCTGCGAGAAGGCGTCGGATGCGGGGCTCGCCCTGCAGGGCTCGGTGCTCGCCTCCGACGCCTTCTTCCCGTTCCGGGACGGAGTCGATCAGGCCGCCGAGGCCGGTGCCGCGGCGCTCATCCAGCCCGGTGGCTCGATGCGCGACCAAGAGGTGATCGACGCCGCCGACGAGCATGGCCTGGCCATGGTCTTCACCGGGATGCGCCACTTCCGCCACTGAACGCGGCCAAGCGAGGTAGAGGATGAAGGTACTGGTTATCGGAGGGGGCGGTCGCGAGCACGCCATGGCCTGGGCCCTGGCGCGCTCGGCGCAGGTCGAGGAGGTGCTCGTCGCTCCCGGTAACGCCGGCACCGCCCGCGAGCCCGGGGTCCGGAACATCCAGGTTGGCGCGGAGGACGTCCCGGCGCTGGTCCAGCAGGCCCGGGAACAAGCGGTGGCCTTTACGGTGGTTGGGCCCGAGGCACCGCTGGTGGCCGGGGTGGTGGACGCGTTCCAGGAGGCGGGGCTCCCCTGTCTGGGCCCGACCGCGGCCGCCGCGGAGCTGGAGGGCTCCAAGGCCTTCGCCAAGGCCTTCATGGCCCGTCACGGGATCCCCACGGCGGCCTACCGGACCTTTGACGATCTGGGCGCGGCCACCGACTACATCCGGGAACACCCCGCGCCGATGGTCATCAAGGCCGATGGGCTGGCCTCGGGCAAGGGTGTCGAAGTGGCGGCGACCAAGGATGCCGCCCTGCTGGCCGCCGAGCGCATGCTCTCAGGCCAGGCCTTCGGGGACGCCGGTGCGCGCGTCGTGGTCGAGGAGTGCCTGCAGGGCGAAGAGCTGAGCTTCATCGCCCTGGTCGACGGCGAGCATGTGGTGGCGATGGCCAGTTCTCAGGATCACAAACCGCGGGACGACGGTGATGAGGGGCCGAACACCGGGGGGATGGGCGCGTACTCGCCGGCGCCGCTGATGGATGAACGGCTCTACCAGCGGGTCATGGACGAGGTGATCCGGCCCACGGTCCGCGGGCTGGCCGCCGAGGGGCGGCCCTACAAGGGGTTTCTCTACGCCGGGCTGATGATCGACGACGAGGGCCATCCGCGCGTCCTCGAGTACAACTGCCGCCTGGGCGACCCGGAGGCGCAACCCCTGCTGATGCGCCTGGATGCGGACTTCGCCGAGCTCTGCCGGGCTGCCCTCGACGGCCGGCTGCCGGAGGTGGCGCTGAGCTGGGATCCGCGCCCGGCGGTCGGCGTGGTGATGGCGGCGGCCGGCTATCCGGGGCCGGTGGAGCGGGGCGATGTCATTGAAGGGCTCGACGACGCCGAGCACACCGGCTGCAAGGTCTTCCACGGGGGCACGACCCTCGACGCCGACGGCCGGGTGGTGACCAACGGCGGTCGGGTGCTCTGCTGCTGCGCCCTGGGCGAGCGTGTGGCTGCTGCGCAACAGGCCGCTTATCGCGGTGTCGCCGCCATCCACTGGGAGGGGGTGTTTTACCGGCGGGACATCGGTGCCCGGGCCATTGCCCGGGAAACCGGCTGACCCCCCCCCCGGTGCCCCGTTGCGGGGGCTGAACGAAACGGAGCCGGCGCCCCGCGGGGCACCGGCTCCGTTGTCGCGAATCCCCGGAGGGGTTACGCGGACTTCTTGCTGCTGCTGCCGGAGGCGGCGGAGCCACTGCCGCTGCCACCCGCCGAGGCACCACCGCTGGCACTGCTGCCCGCGCTGCGGCCCTTGCCGGTGGCCTTCTCGGCCTGGCCCTGCATCGTCTCGGTCATGGCCGTGACGTTCTCCTGGGCGATCTTCTGTACTTCCTCGCCCATGTTCTTGCTGATGTCGGCCAGGGTGCTGGCGTTTTCGGTGAACTTGTTGCTCATCGTCTGCACGACCTTGCCCTGGTCGTTCAGGTAGTTCTGGAAGCTCTCCGGATCACGGACCTCCATGGCCTTGCGCATCTGCTCCATGGCCAGGTCGGTGTAGGAGCGCGCCGCCTCCAGGTTCAGGTGAGCGACCTTCTCGGCGTGGTCGAGGAGCAGCGCGTTGAGCTTGCGGCTCGGCTCCATCATCTTCTGGAACTGCTGCATGGTCTTGTTGAGCTGGTCTTGCATGGGTCTCTCTCCTTGTTGAAGCTGCTCGAGGCATGACCGCTCGCCATGCCTTGTGCGATGCAACATAGCACCACCCGTGTTGCGTTGCAACAGCAGATTGACCCACGCCAAACAAAAAGGGGCCGCGCCAGGCGGCGCGGCCCCTCGGTCCGATCCGCTCGCCGGGGCGTGGGCCCCAGCGGGAGGCGGTCAGCCCTCGCTGCCGCTGCGGGCCGGCGGCACGGCCGCGCCGTCCCCGCCGCTGTCGCCCCCGCGGCTGTAGGTGGTACTGCCGGTGCCGTAGCTGCCGGAACGGTAGTCCTCCTGCGGGGCGGCCTCCTGCTCGGCGGCGTGGCCCATCTCCGCGGCGCGCTGCTGGGCGTTGAAATAGGCCCAGTTGAAGTAGCCGCGGGCATTGGCGGTGACGGAGTCCTGCGCCAGCTGGGCCTGGGAGAGCTCGGGCCGGAGGTAGCGCTCGAGCACCCGGCCACCGCCACCGGTGATGATGATGTGGTCGTACTCTTGGATCTGCCACATCGAGCGGGCCTCGACCAGCAGTTTGGTGGCGATGTCGCCGAAGATGCGGTCGCGGAGCTCGACGATGTCTACCGGTCGCCCGTTGACGTTGACCTGGCCCTGGATGATGGCCTCGTCCAGCGTGTACTGCTCGCGCTCGAGCCCGTACTGGGTGGAGAGTTCCTGGGCGATCTCCTCGTAGCCGAAGGAGATCCCCAGCGGCACCGTCTTGCAGAAGCCCGGGGAGTACTCGCCGTCGATCACGGTGGCAAAGTCGCTGGTGCGGAAGCCGATGTCCATGATGCCGACGCGGCCGTTGAGCAGCGGGTGATCGCCGCGGATCTGCCCGCGGTCGTCGAGGACCTCGGCCCAGAAGCTGCCCACCGGCTGCGGGACCACCTCGATGTTCTCGAGCCGAATGCTGACCCCGAAGCGGCTCGGGCCGACGTGGCGGATGACCTCGTGGTCGCCGCGCAGCTGGCGGACCAGGTCGTCGGCCATGTGCATGCGGCCTGGTGGCAGGCCGGTGACCACGTGGAAGTTGTTCACCGTCTCGCGGGCGTAGAGGCTGAGGGCGCCGAGGAAGAGGATCTTGAGGTCGTCCCCCTCCGCGCGGGTCGGCGACAGTCCCCGGTGCGCCAGGCGCGAGTGGCGGATGGCGTAGTCGCCCAGCAGATAGCTCTTACCACCGTAGGTGATGCGCAGCTCGCTGCTGCCGCTGCGCTGGGCCACGCCCAGGGACATCGGCATGCCCGACTCGCCCTCGCCGACGACGCTGGGGAATACGTGCCCCTCGCGGCCGTCATCGATCTTGATGAACCCGTACCCCATGTCCAGGCCAATACAACGTTCCACGGCGTCTCCCCCTCTGTTGCCCGTTCGCCGTCTCTGTCTGGGCGCTCAGAAACCCTGAATCCCCCAGGCGGATACCGGCCATGCTAGCACACGCCGCCGGCGGGCCCGCCACAGATCAGCGCCGCCCCCAGAACGTCTGCCTCGGCTGGGGGCGGACATTGCGCGACGGCTCCTCTTCTTCCTGCTCCTGCCTTCCCTGCGCTTGCTCAGGTTCCTCCGCCGGGCCGTGCGCTTCCTCCCGGTGCGGCTCGGGCCCGGGGTCGGCTCGCGGCGGTTCCGGCTCGGGCTCGGGCGGGGTGTCCGTCGTCGGGGTGGCCCCGGCCTCGGTATCGGCCCCGGTCTCCGCCTGTGCTGGCGCCTGCGCCTGTTCCGGCCCGGTCAGTTGCGACTCCCGGCCGGCTTCATGCTGCAAGGCGGCCAGTGGCACCTCGCGCCGCGGATGGCTCTCGCCGAGGAACTGGCCGCCGGCCTCGATGATGAAGTCGTCGCTGTGGAGCTCGCCGAAGACGCGCCCCTCGGCGACGATCTCGAGGCTGGCGCAGTCGATCACGCCTTCCACGTAGCCACTGACCAGCAGACGGTGGGCCTTGATATTGCCCTCGAAGCGGCCGGTGTGGCCGATACTCACGTCATGGTCCGAGACGATGGTGCCCTTGATCTGCCCGTCCAGGTGCAGGTTCGACTCCAGGGTCAGTTCTCCGACCAATCGCGTGCCGTCGCAGATAACTGTCGTTCCAGGGCTTCGGCTCTTCGATTGATCCCCTTTGCCAATGATTCCCATTTTACGCGGCCCTCTTCTTCAAAGAGCTCTTCATAGTTCTCCAGGCTCCAGTCCAGAAACGGTTCCGGGTTCAGCTTGCGCTGGGTGTGCCAGATCTCGTAGTGCAGATGGGGGCCGTTGACATTGCCGGTGGCCCCGGAGCGGGCAATGACATCGCCCTCTTCGACGAACTCGCCGGTCTCCACCTCGATCCGGCTCAGGTGGGCGTAGTGGGTCTGGAAACCGAAATCGTGGGCGAGGATGACCAGCTTGCCGAGCCCGCTGCCCTGGTGCTTGGCCGCAAAGTTGACTACCCCGTCGGCGGTGGCGACGATCTTCTCGCCCACCGGTGCGCGCAGATCGACCGCGGCGTGGAACGAGCGCTCGCCGGTCACCGGATGGGTCCGCCAGCCGTAGCCGCTGGTGATTCGTGACTCCTCTTGGAGGGGCCAGCCGCTGGGGATGGTTCGCAACATCAGTGCCTTCTCGAGCGCCGTCTGGCCGGCGGTGTCGAGCCGCTCGCGGCGCTTGGCCTCCGGCTGGGGATCGAGTCCGACCAGGGTCTCGATGTGGCCGAGCTCGAGATCCATGCGGTGGATCTCTTGCTCCCGCTCGCTGACCAGCTCGCGGAGTTCCTCGTTGCGCCGCTCGATCTGGCGGGCGGCCTCGGCCTTGTCGGCGCGGACCTGGTTCAGTTCGGTGATCTTGTCGTTGAGCGCATGGAGGGCGAGGGCGCCTGCGAGCAGCACGAGCGCCAAGCCGCCGGCCAGGGCCAGCGCGAAGCGCTTGGCGATCTGGTGCAGCGAATAGTGGCGGGCGCCGCGGAAGTCGGTGATGGTGACCGTGAAACGATCCTTCACGCCGTCTCTGCTCCCCTATGGCGAACGGGGCGCTCCCGGGGGCGCGGCGGTTCCTGCCGCTTTTGCCGGGGCGGGCTCAACTCAGCGCCGCGGATGACGCGGATCGTCCTCTGAGCCGCGGCTGTACTCGCCCTCGATGATCCGGCCACGGGTCGGCGTGCCGGATCGGCGTGCCGGGTCGAAGCCTTCGCCGCGGGCGGCGGCGCGACGCATCTGGCGGCGTAGCCACCACGTGCGGGCGGCGATGATCACGGCACCGATGAGGGCCAGACCGAGCATCACCGCCAGCACGACGATCCCGAGCGTTGCCGCCAGGGCGATGACGGCGATGGCCCCGATGACGCCCGCGACCCGCGCGATCGGCCCGCGTTCGACGTTCTGCATGCGCATGGGGTTTCCCACCTGCTTGACCTTTCAAAGGGCCAAGGATAGCCGGCCGACCAGCCCGCGGGCTACCCTGACTGCGGGGCCGGGGCCGTCCCCCGGACGAACGTCGTCGCCCACACCCAGCTGTAGGAGCCGGTTCATGGATACGCGCCACCCGTTCGAGACCCTCGGTCCCGACACCGTCCTCGATGCCGTCGAGGCCGTCGGCGGCGTGCGCAGCGACGGCCGGTTGCTGGCACTGAACAGCTACGAGAACCGGGTCTACATGGTCGGGGTGGAGGACGGCCCGGCCGTGGTGGCCAAATTCTACCGCCCCGGGCGCTGGGACGATGCGCAGATCCTCGAGGAGCACGCCTTCAGCGAGGAGCTGGTCGCCGCCGAGGTGCCGGTGGTGGCGCCCATGCGCTGTGGAGCGAGCACCCTGGCCCACAGCCACGGCTTCCGCATCGCCCTGTATCCCATGCGGGGCGGGCGCATGCTGGAGGTGGACAACCGCGACGTGCTTCGCCGCCTGGGCGCCTACCTGGGTCGCATCCATGTCGTCGGCGGGGGCGGTGCCTTCACCCATCGTCCCGCCCTCGACCCGGGGGATCACGGCCGGCGGGTCCGGGACTGGCTGCTGGCCGGCAACTGGCTGCCGCCGCACCTGGAGGAGGCCTACGCCACCCTTACCGAGGATCTCCTCGAGGCGGTGAACGCCTGCTGGGAGCGTGCCGGGTCGGTGCGCCCGATCCGCGTGCACGGCGATTTCCACCCGGGGAACGTGCTGCAGACCGAGGCCGGGTTCCATCTGGTGGACCTGGATGACACCTGCACCGGGCCGGCCGTCCAGGATCTCTGGATGCTGCTTCCCGGCGAGCGGGCCGAGCAGGAGTCGTTCCTCGAGGCGGTCCTGGAGGGGTACCGGACCTTTTGTGAGCTCGACCCGCGCGAGCTGCACCTGATCGAGCCCCTGCGCACCCTGCGGCTGATGCGCCACGCCGCCTGGCTGGCGGAGCGCTGGGAGGATCCGGCGTTCCCGCAGGCCTTCCCCTGGTTCGCCGAGCCCCGCTACTGGGAGGAACACATGTTGGCGCTGCGCGAGCAACTGGCTGCTTTGGCCGAGCCCCCGCTCAGCGTCCGATGAAGTGGACCCGACAGGCGCTGACGTAGGCCAGGCCCTCGGCGGCTGCGGCCAGCTGGGTGGCACGTTGGTGCAGGGCGGTGGTGTCGCAGTCCGGGCCCCAGGGCAGGTGGAGTTCCACCTCCAGGCGTCCCTCCATATAGTGCAGGTCGACGCGCTCGACGCTGTCGCCCCCCTGGATGCCCGACCAGGCGGTCTGTAGGTCGCGCTCGACCTTGCTGCGCAGGGGCAGGGCGGCGGTGGCCTCGTCCCAGTGCGGCGGCTCGTGGTCGACGTGCACCAGCACTTCCGTGACCACGCCGATGTCCTCGATGAGGCGCCGGCGCACGGCCTCACTGATCCGGTGGCCCTCGGAGACGCTCAGCCGCGGGTCCACCTGGATGTGCAGGTCGATCAGTGCCTCCTCGGCCATGTGCCGGCTGCGCAGGCCGTGAACGTCGCGAACCCCGTCGATCTCGCCGACCAGTCCCTCGATGCGCGCCACCTGCTCCGGATCGAGGCCGGTATCGACCAGCTCGCAGACCGAGCGCCAGGCGAAGCGGATCCCCACGTGGGCGAGCATCAGTGCCACCACGATGGCGGCGACGGCGTCCAGCCACGGTAGCCCCAGGAATACGCCGATGATGCCGCCGATGACCACCACGGAGGAGAGGGCATCGGAGCGGTGGTGCCAGGCATTGGCGTGGATGAGGTTCGAGTGCGCCCGGTTGGCCACCCACCGGGTGTAGTGGTAGAGGCCCTCCTTGATGACCAGCGACGCCAGCGCTGCGCCGAGGGCAAGCCAGCCCGGCACCCAGAGCGACTCCGGGGCGACGAGTAGCCGCTGTACCGCGTCGTAGATGAACCCGGCGGCCACCAGCAGGAGCACCGCGCCGATGCCGGCGGTCGCCGCCGTCTCGATGCGGGCGTGGCCGTACGGGTGGTCGCTGTCCGCTTCCTGGCTCCCGTAGGTGGCGGCCACGTACACCAGGGCGTCGGAGGCCAGGTCCGAGAGGGAGTGGACCCCGTCCACGACCAAGGCCTGGGATTGCCCCAGCCAGCCGGCGACGATCTTACCGGAGCCGAGGAAGAGATTGATCACCCCGCCGATCAGGGTGACCCGGCGCTTGGCCCGTGCAGGATCCTCGGCAGTGCGCGTGGCTCGGGAGGCGCTCACCGCGGCTCCTGATCGGATCCCTGCTGGCAGTCCGGGCACACGCCGAAGAACTCCAGGGTGTGGCTGACCCCGGCGTAGCCGCGGGCGCGCACCGCGGCTTCGAGGTCCGCCGGGCAGGCGTGGATGGGGTCCTTGCGCTGGCAGTGCCGGCAGATGACGTAGTGCTGGTGGCTGCCGTCGGCCTCCACCAGCTGGTAGCGGGTGGAGCCGTCCCCGAACTCGTGTCGGTGCACGAGCCCGAGGCGTTCGAAGTCGGTCAGGCAGCGGTAGACCGTCACCGGGTCGCACGCCGTAGACCCGAGCTGCTGATGCAGCTCGCGCGGGCTCAGCGGGGTATCGGCGGCCACCAGGGTGGCGACGATCTGCCGCCGCGGCTGGGTCAGGCGCAGCCCCGCGTCACGCAGGGCCTGCAGGGCTTCGTCCGTGGTCGTTGTGCACGCTGCTTGTTTCATGGGATCCGGGGTTATCGGGAAACCGATTGCAGCTGTTCGTTGACCTCGCGGATGACCGTCTCGTCCACCGCCAGTCCGGCGGCCACCTGCAGCTGCACGAAGTTCAGCAGGTAATCATAACGCGCCGCAGCCAGGTCGCGCTTGGTCTCGAAGCGTTGGCTCTGGGCGTCGAGGACGTCGGTGGTGGTGCGGGTACCTACCTCCTGGCCGCGACGCACCGAGGCCTCGTTGCTGCGCGCCGAGACGAGGGCCTGCTCCAGCGCCCGGACTCGCTCCAGCTCCGAGGTCAGGCCGAGGAAGGCGGAACGGGCGTCCAGGGCAGCGGCCCGGCGCTGATCGGCCAGGTCGTCGCTGGCCGCGGTGCGCTCCGCCTCGGCCTGGCGCACCCGGCTGGAGATGGCCCCGCCGGTGTAGAGCGGCACCGAGACCTGTAGCCGGATGGAGCGGGTGTCTGTGTAGCCGTCCTGGGTGTTGATGCCGGTGCCCGCACCACCAGAAGTTGCTCCGGCAAGCTGATCCCGCTCGCCATCGAAGCGCGTCAGCCGCCCCTCCAGCTCCACCTCCGGCCAGCGATCGGCGCGCTGGCTTTCGACGTCGTGTCGGGCCAGCTGGTCATCGCGCTCGGCGAGCTGGACCTCCAGGTTGTAGCGCTGGGCCAGGTCCACCCAGTGGTCGGTGTCGGTGGGCTCCACCGGCTTGGGCTCGAACGTCTCGCCCAGGCCGGCCAGCTCGCCGGGCAGTTCGCCGGTCAGCCGGCGCAGTGCCTGCTGGGCGACCTCCACCTGGTTGTCCACGGCCACCTGCTCGGCGCGCACCCGGTCGAAGGCGGCCCGCGCCTCGTCGACGTCGGTCTGGGTGCCGGTCCCCACCTCCAGGGCCCGCTCGGCCCGGCGCAGCTGGCTCTCGACGGCGGCCAGCTCGGCCTCGACCAGGGCCTGCTCGTCCTGGGCCAGGAGGACGTCGAAGTAGGCCTCGGTGACATCCACCACCAGTGCCTGCTCGGCCAGGGAGAGCTCCACGTCGGCCCGGTCCACGGCGGTGCGGGCCCGCTCCAGGTCGATGAAGTTGCCGCGCCGGAAGATCGGCTGGGTCAGCGACAGCGAGGCGTCCCAGCCGGAGGTGTCCAGATCTTCCGGCACGTCCTCGATGTCCTGGGTCTCGTCCTCGTAGCCCGCCGAGGCGGTGATCTGTGGCAGGAACTGCGAGCGGGCCTGGGCGATCTCCTCGTCGGCGGCGCGGCGCCGGTTGAGGGCTGCGGCCAGGCTGCGGTCCGCCTCCAGGGCCAGCCGGTACACCTGCAGCAGGTCCTGTTGCGGGTCTCGCTCCTTGACCTCCGCTGGCGCCAGGGCGTCCTCGTCGTCCTCCACCGGGACCGGGGCGTCGACCACCGCCTCAGCGGCGTCGTGCTCGTTGTTGCCGTTGTCACCGGCGGCGATGGCCCCGGGCAGCGCCAGTAGGGCGGCCAGGGTCCAGCCGGTGAACCGGGGGGCGAGCCTGAACTGCGCTCTCGTGTTGCCTCGCTTCATGGGCGTTGGTCCTTTTCGCAGGGGCGTGGGGGCCGTCAGGCCCCCGGGGCCGCCCCTCATCCGAAGTAGTCCTCGGCGATCTTGCTCAGCCGGCCCCAGCCCCGCCGCGCGAGGTAGCCCTCGAGCAGGGAGTAGGCCGCCGGGATTACAGCCAGGGTGAGCAGCATGGCCGTGATCATACCGCCGATGATCGCCGCTGCCATCGGTGCATTGGTCTCGGCCCCGGCACCCAGGCCGGCCGCCGCCGGGATCAGCGCCAGGATCAGCGTCAGCGAGGTCATCAGGACCGGGCGCAGACGGATGGGGCACGCCTCGGCCAGGGCCTCATTGATCGAGAGATCCCGCTTCTCGCGGTACTGGTTGGTTAGATCCA
Source organism: Halorhodospira sp. M38 (assembly GCF_022227985.1). Classification (NCBI taxonomy): domain Bacteria; kingdom Pseudomonadati; phylum Pseudomonadota; class Gammaproteobacteria; order Chromatiales; family Ectothiorhodospiraceae; genus Halorhodospira; species Halorhodospira sp. M38. The sequence continues at coordinate 33,925 of NZ_JAJNQP010000019.1, read as the reverse complement.
CCAGTAGGATGCCGTTCTTGGTGACCAGGCCCATGAGCAACACCATGCCGATCATCGAGTAGATGTTCAGCGTGAAGCCGCCCACCCAGAGACCGAGCAGTCCGCCGATCAGCGCCAGCGGCTGTGCCGCCATGATCAGCAGTGGCTGGACGAAGGAGTTGAACTGGCTGGCCAGCACGATATAGACGAGCGTCGCCGCCAGGAAGAGCACGAAGAGCATGGCGGCGACGGCCCGTTCCATCTCCTCGGCCTGGCCAACCAGCTCCACGTCGAAGTTCAGCGGCAGGACGTCGTCGGCCACGGCGTTGAGCTCCTCGACGGCCTCGGCCAGTGGTAGTTCCGGGTCGGCGTAGAACTCCGCCGAGTAAGAGAGGTTGTGGCGGGTGATCGCCGCCGGCCCCAGGGTCTCCTCCATGGTGGTCACCGCCTCCAGCGGCACCATCTCGCCGTGCTCAGAGAGGAGCTGGATCCGCTGCAGGTCGTCGATGTCGCGGATCATGTCCTCCTGGGCCTTGAGGCGGATGTCGTAGCGCCGCCCGTCCTGCCCCCCGGGGCCGTCGTCGAAGCGGGCCACATCGAAGCCGCCGGCAAGCACGTTGATGGTCTGGGCGATGTCGTGGGCGTTCAGGCCCAGACTCCGGGCCTGCTCCCGATCCACCTCGACCTCCACCTGGGGCAGCTCCAGATCCAGGTCCAGGTCGATGCTGCCCATGCCGTCGACCTCCTCCAGGCGCTCCTGGATCGCCCGCGCGTGATCGCCGAGTTCCTCGACGTTGGGTCCGGTGACCACGAACTGCAGGGGCTCGCCGCGCTGGCCGGGGACGAAGGGCACGTCGGAGGCGAAGGCGCGTACCCCGGGCAGTTCGGCGAGCTTGGGGCGGATCCGCTGCACCACCTCCTGCTGCGAAGCGTCCCGCTTGTCGCGGTCGACCATGCGGACGAAGGCGATGCCGCGGTTGACCTGCCCGCGGTCGCCGATGCCGATGGCCGAGAAGTAGCGATCCACCTCCGGCTGCGCCTCAAGGATAGCCTCGACCTCGCGCATCTGCCGGTCGGTGTACTCGATCCCGGAGCCGAGCGGCGTCTGGAAATTGACCATGAACTCCCCGGTGTCCTCGTCCGGGGCGAACTCGCCGCCCAGGCGCGGGGCGATGACCACCGCGACGGTGACGGCGAAGACCGCCGCCAGGCCGAGCGTCGTCCACCGGAAACGCAGGATGTAGCCGAGCGCCCACCGATAGACCCGCTCGATGGCCTTGAAGCCCTGCTCCAGGGCCCGGTAGAAGGCCCCCTCCTGCTCCGGTACGTGGAGGAAGCGGGAGGCGAGCATCGGGATCAGGGTCAGGGCAACAATGCTCGAAGCGAGCACGCCGAAGGCGACCACCACCGCGAACGATTCGAAGAACCGACCGATGATCGCCTCCATGAAGATCACCGAACCGAAGATCGAGATCAGCGTCAGGGTGGAGGCGATGACCGCGAAGAAAACCTCGTTGGAGCCGGAAATCGCCGACGCCATGGGGCCTTCCCGGTACTGCTGGCGGTGGCGGTAGATGTTCTCCAGCACCACGATGGCGTCGTCCACCACCACGCCGATGAGCAGCAGCATGCCGAGCATGGTGATCGAGTTCAGCGTGTAGCCGAAGAAGTGGATCACCGCGATGGCCGCCATCAGCGAGACGGGGATGGCTAGCGAGACGATGGCCGTCGAGCGCAGGTTGCGCAGGAACAGCCACATCACCAGGGCAGCGAAGAGGATGCCCAGGGCAATGGTCAGGTAGAGCGAGTCGATCTGCTCGAGGATGAACTGCGACTCGTCGGTGGAGATGTGCAGCTCCAGCCCCGGCGGCAGCTGGGGACGGATCTGATCGTCCAGGCGTTCCTTGACCTCGTCGATGATGGCGACGGTGTTCGCCCCGGAGATCTTGACCACGCCCAGGCCGATGGTCGGCTCGCCGTTGAACCGGGCCAGCTGGCGCATGTCCGCCAGGCCGTCCTCGACCCGGCCGATGTCGCTAAAGCGCACGCGTTCGTCGCCGTCCCCGGCGACGATCATCTGCTCGAGTCCTTCGGCGTCGTGGTACTCGACGTCGAGCTTGAGCATCTCTTCGGTCTCGCCACCGACCAGGAAGCCGCCCGGCATCTGGGCGTGCTCCTCCTCGAGGGCCCGCATGATCGTCTGCACGTCGACGTTGTGGGCGGCCATGCGGTCGGGGTCGACCTCCAGGCGCATGGTCCGCTCCCGGGCGCCGCCGATCTGCACTTCGCCGACGCCGGTGATGCCCTCGAGCTGCGGCCGGACCTCGTTGCGGGCGTAGCGGTCGAGATCCTGCGCCGTGCGATCTCCCTGCAGGGAGAGCCACATGATCGGCTGGGCGTCCATCTCGACCTTGTCGACGACCGGTGCCTCCGCCTCCTCGGGCAGGTCCTGGACGATCTCGGAGACCTTCGCGTTGACCTCGTTGAAGGCCACGTCCACGTCCACTTCCAGATCGAACTGGATGGTGACCACCGAGGTCCCGGGCAGGGAGACCGACTGGATGTCGTCGATGCCCGGGACGGTGTTGACGGCCCGTTCGACCTCGTCGGTGACCGCCGAATCCATCAGCTCCGGGTCGGCGCCGTCCTGGTGGACGGTGACGCTGACCATGGGGAAGTCGATATTGGGGATGCGGTCGGTGCCGATATCCTGATAGGCGATCGCGCCGATGAGCACGATCAGCGCGCTGATCATCACCGCCAGAACGTGGCGGCGTATGGAGAGCTCGGAGAGCGTCATGGTGCGTTACTCCGTGTCCGCGTCGTCGCCTTCGTGGGGAGCGGCGTCCACGGCGGCGCCGTCGGTGAGAAAGCCCGCGCCGTCGAGGACGACGCGTTCACCCGGCTCCAGCCCGTCGCGGATCTCGGCGCGGTCCCCGAAGCGGGTGCCGACCTCCACGGCGCGCTCCTCGACGGCGCCGCCGTCCTCGCCGAGGACGTAGATCACCTCGCCGGCGGGGCGGCGCACGACGCTCTGGTTGGGCAGGACGAGGCCGTCGCGGACATCGAGCACCACCTCCGCCTCGGCGCTGGCCCCGGGGCGCCAGCCGCCGGGGTTGTCCACCTCGGCGATCAGCTGCAGCGAGCGGGTGGCATCGCGGATGCCGGGTCGCAGGTCCGAGATGGTGGTCTCCAGCTCTGGCTGCAGGCCGGAGCGGCTGCGCAGGATCAGCTCTGTCCCGCTGTCGAGCCGCGGGGCCAGGCTCTCGGAGACCGGCAGGCGGACCTTGAGCCGATCCAGATTGATGAGCTGGAAGACCGAGTCGCCGGCGGTAACGTAGTCGCCCTCGCTGATGTGGCGTTCATCAACGGCACCGCTGACCACGGCGCGGATCCGGGTCCGCTCCAGGTCCCGCTCGGCGCGCCGCAACTGCGCCAGGGCGGAGGCGAGCTCCTCCTCGCGAGCCTCGAGTTCGGCCTCGGCGTTGTCGAGCTCGTCCTCGGAGATGTGATCGTCCTCGTAGAGTTCCCGGTTGCGGGCCACGTTGCGCTCCTGCACGCCGACCATCGCCGTCAGCCGGGCCACATCGGCGGCCGCGGCATCCCGGTCGTCGACGTAGTCCTCGCGGTCGATCTCGGCGAGCAGGTCGCCGCGCTCGACGCGGGCGCCCTCGTCGACATGGATGGCATCGATGACGCCACCGACCTCGGCGGCGAGCAGCGGGCGCGACTTGGCCTCGACGCTGCCGACGGTGTTGCGGACCTCGCGGACCTGTTCCTCGGTGGCCTCGATCCAGGTCACCGAAAGCGCCTCCTCGCCGCCGTTCCCGTCGTTGTCGCCGGCATCGTCGCCACAGCCGGCAGCGAGCAGGGCCAGGGCGATGATGGCGACCACCGTCCGCAGCCGGCGTGGCCGGGCCGGCGCCTCGGGGGACGAATCGAGCATGTGCCAGTCAGTCACTTAGGCCTCCTTTTGGATCCCGTCGAGCAGGATGTCGACGACGTGATCCGCGTACTGATCAGGGTCGTCGGCGAAGTCCACGCCGGGGAGCTGGCGCAGGACCTCTCGGTGAGCGGTGTAGAAGGTGTTGGCGGCGAGCATCAGTGACGCCATCAGCGCCGGGTTCGTGTCCCGGCGCCAGGAGCCGGTGTGCTGGCCGCGCGAGAAGATCTCTGTCATGCGCTGGAAGTCGGCACCGAAGACCTCGTCGACCAGGGTCCGGGCGCGACACGGATTGGCGTCAAAGGCCTCGGCGAGCACCAGCCGGGTGGCATCGGGGTCGTCCAGGGCGCGGTGCAGGTCGGCGCGGACGAAGGCCCGCAGCTGCTGTGCCGGGTCACGGGTCTCTTCCTCGGCGAAGGCGTGGATCAGCGCCCGGGCCGATTCGCAGCAGCGGCGCAGCGTCTCCACGTAGAGCTCCTCTTTGGAGGCGAAGTGGTGGAAGACATTGGCCTTGCTGACTTCGGCGGCCTCGGCGATGTCGCGGATCGACACCGAGCTGTAGCCCTCGCGGGCGAACAGTTGCTTGGCAGCGGCGACGATCCGTTCGGCAGCTTCGGTGCGACCGGTGTTGTCGGGCATGGGCTCCGCGTCCTACGTCGGGTTCCGGGGTGCGGTCATCTCGCCAACCGACCGAACGGTCAGAGACTCTACAAGGGCTATGCTACGCACTCAAGGCGGTCGATGCACGGGTCGCGATTGATTGATATCAAATGGGCGCCCGGGGGGCGGAGGTCGCCCCCCGGGCGGGGCGGGGCAGCTGATCCGGGCCGCGCCGGGGCGGTGTCGCCGCGCGGTCAGCGCCCCCGCTTGTCCTGCTCGATGAGCGCAAACGCGGAGTGGTTGTGGATGGACTCGTAGTTCTCGGAGGTCACGGAGTACGCGGCGATGCGCTCATCGTCGTTGAGGCGGCCGGCGATGTCCCGGACCACGTCCTCGACGAACTTCGGGTTGTCGTAGGCGCGCTCCGTCACGTGTTTTTCGTCCGGGCGCTTGAGGAGCCCGTAAAGCTCGCAGGAGCCTTCCTGCTCGACGAGGTCGATGAGCTCCTCAAGCCAGACAAAACCGTCCATGAGGGCCGTCACGATGACCAGCGAGCGCTGGTTGTGGGCGCCACGGTCGGCGATCTCCTTGGAGCAGGGGCAAAGTGTGGTGATCGGCACGGCAACGCGCACCCAGGTTTCGTGCCGGTCGCCGTGAATCTCGCCGACGAAGGTCACCTCGTAGTCCATGAGGCTCTCGACCCCGGTGATCGGCGCCTGCTTGTTCACGAAGTAGGGAAACGCCATCTCGATGTGCCCGGAATGGGCCTCGAGCCGGTCGGTCATCTCGGCGAGCATCTCGTGGAAGGACTCGACGGTCACCTCGCGGTCGTGGCCCTCGAGGATCGAGACGAACCGCGACATGTGCGTGCCCTTGAAGTGTTGCGGCAGGTTCACGTACATGCTGAAGGTGGCCACGGTGTGCTGGTCCCGCCCCGTGCGGTCGCGGACCCGCACCGGATGGCGGATGTCCTTGATGCCGACCTTGTTGATCTCGATCTGCCGGGTGTCGGCTCGTCCCTGGACGTCTTCCATGGTCTTGTTCCTGGTGTCTGAGCCCGTCGTGTGCGGCGGGTGACAAGTGGGGTTCAGCATGATTCTGCGGCCTCGGTCTCGGCTTCCAGCGGTAGGTTTGAATTTGGAACGAGTTTAAATATTTGTAAAGGGGCGATCCCGACGGTCTCGGCAGGGTTTTTGTCCGGGAAGGCGGGCTTTCAGGCCTGGCGCTGGATGCAGTAGGCGGCCAGTCCGCGCAGTACATCGGCGCCGGGGCCCAGCCCGTCGAGGGCATCGATGGCGTCGCCAGCCAGCCGCTCGGCCAGTTCGCGCGACTGGCGCAGCCCGAGGATTGACGGGTAGGTGGGCTTATCCCGGGCTGCGTCGGCGCCCTGCTCCTTGCCCAGGGCCTTGGCGTCGCCTTCGACGTCGAGCACGTCGTCGTGGATCTGGAAGGCGAGACCGACGCACTTGGCGTAGCGGTCGAGGGCGTTGAGGGTGGCGGCGCAGGTCGGGCCACTGGCCAGGGCGCCGAGCTGGACACTGGCGCGGATCAGGGCCCCCGTCTTGTGGATGTGCATGTCCTCGAGCTCGGCGGCGTCGAGCCGGCGCCCGACGGAGGCGAGGTCGATGGCCTGGCCGCCGACCATGCCGCGCGAGCCGGCCGCCCGGGCCAGTGCCTGCACCATCCCGGCGCGGGCGGCCGGGGCCGGGGCGTCCTCCCGCTCGCCGTCGGCGAGAAGCTCGAAGGCCCGGGCCTGCAGGGCGTCGCCGACCAGGATGGCCGTCGGTTCGTCGTAGGCGCGGTGGCAGGTGGGCTGCCCGCGGCGCATGTCGTCATCGTCCATGGCGGGCAGATCGTCGTGGACGAGCGAATAGGCGTGGATCATCTCGACGGCGCAGGCCGGGGCGTCCAGCCCACTGCCGGTGTAGTCCAGGGCCCGGCCGGTGGCGTAGACCAGGGTCGGGCGCATGCGCTTGCCGCCGCCGAGCACGGCGTAGCGCATGGCCTCGTGGAGGCGCGACGGATGCGCATCCGCTCCGGGCAGGCCTGATTCCAGGGCGCGCTCGGCCCGCTCGCGCAGCGTTGGCAGCGCCGCCTCCAGGGCTTCAAGAATCGTCGGGTCGAAACGGGCCGACATCACCGTCCTCGCTGTTCTCGAGTAGGATGGCCACTTTCTGCTCGGCGGCGCCCAGCGCCTTCTGGCAGTGGCGGGTCAGGTGGATGCCCCGCTCGAAGTCGCGCAGCGCCTCCTCGAGGCTCTGCTCGCCACGCTCCATGCGTTCGATCAGTGCCTCGAGCTCGGCCACCGAGCGCTCGAAGTCGGGGAGGTCGCCCTGGGGGGCGGATTCCTGCGAATCGCTCTCACTCATGACGGGGAAAAGTAACGGAGCCGCAAGGGGTGGTCAAATGAGCGTCGAGCCGGCAGGGTGCCCGCTCGCGCCCGTGCCCCGGAGGGGGGACGGGATATCCGGTGCACGGCTCCCTTGTAAGTTGCCGCCGGGAGCCGGAAACTGCTCGCCCTGAGCGCGAACCCTCAATGGCCCGATCCGCGACCACGTGATCCGATGACGACCAAGACCCAGCAGACCTACGACGCCACCGACATCGAAGTCCTCACCGGCCTGGAGCCGGTGCGCCGGCGCCCCGGCATGTACACCGAGACCAACCGCCCCGACCACCTGGCACAGGAGGTCATCGACAACAGCGTCGACGAGGCGGTGGCCGGCCACGCCCGGCGTATCGAGGTGACTCTGCACGCCGATGGTTCGCTGGAGGTCAGCGACGACGGCCGCGGGATGCCGGTGGATACCCACCCCACCGAAGGGGTCCCGGCCGTGGAGGTGATCCTCGGCCGGCTCCACGCTGGCGGCAAGTTCTCCAGTAAGAGCTACCGCTACTCCGGCGGCCTGCACGGGGTTGGCGTCTCGGTGGTCAATGCCCTGTCGACGCGGCTGCAGGTGCACATCCGCCGTGACGGCGCCGAGCACACCATCGCTTTCTCCGCAGGGGAGCGCATCGAGCCGTTGGAGCAGGTGGGCAAGACGCGGGAGACCGGGACCACGCTGCGCTTCTGGCCGGATGTCAGCTACTTCGACAGCGCACGCTTCTCGCGCCCGCGCCTTGAGCATCTGCTGCGTGCCAAGGCGGTGCTCTGCCCCGGGCTGACGGTGGTCCTGCGCGATGCCAGCGCCGGCGATGGGCAGGCGCCGGAGGAGCTGAGCTGGTACTACGAGGACGGCCTGCGCGACTACCTGGCCGGGGCGGTGGCCGAGTACGAGCACCTGCCCGATCCCCCGTTCACCGCCCGGCTCGGCTCCGAGCACGAGGAGATGGAGTGCGCCCTGGTCTGGCTCCCGGAGGGCAGCGGGCCGGCGGAGAGCTACGTCAACCTGATCCCCACCGCCCAGGGCGGGACCCACGTCAACGGTCTGCGCACCGGGCTGACCGAGGCCCTGCGGGAGTTCTGCGAGCTGCGCAATCTGCTCCCGCGCGGGGTGCGGATCGCCCCGGAGGATGTCTGGGAACACATCAGCTACGTCCTGTCGGTGAAGATGCACGAGCCGCAGTTCGCCGGGCAGACCAAGGAGCGGCTCTCCTCGCGCAACTGCGCCGCCTTCGTCTCCGGGGTGGTCAAGGATGCCTTCAGCCTGTGGCTCAACGAGCACACCCAGAGCGCCGAGCAGATCGTCGACCTGGTGGTGCGCGCCGCGCAGCGCCGCCAGCGCGCCGCGAGGAAGGTCACCCGCAAGCGGGTCGGCAGCGGCCCGGCCCTGCCCGGCAAGCTGGCCGACTGCACCGGGCAGGACCCGGCGCGCAGCGAGCTCTTCCTGGTTGAGGGCGACTCCGCCGGCGGCTCGGCCAAGCAGGCCCGCGAGCGGGAGTTCCAGGCGGTGATGCCCCTGCGTGGCAAGATCCTCAATACCTGGGAGGTGGCCCCGGATGAGGTCATGGCCTCCCAGGAGGTCCACGACATCGCCGTGGCGCTGGGGGTCGATCCGGGCAGCGACGACCTCTCCGGGCTGCGCTACCACAAGGTCTGCGTCCTCGCCGACGCCGACCCCGATGGGGCGCACATCGCCACGCTGCTCTGCGCGCTGTTCCAGCGCCACTTCCCGGCTCTGGTCGCCGGCGGGCACGTCTACGTGGCCATGCCGCCGCTCTACCGCATCGACGTCGGCAAGCAGACCTTCTACGCCCTCGACCGCGACGAGCGCCAGGGCATCCTCGACCGCATCGAGGCCGAGCGCATCAAGGGCAAGGTGCAGGAGACCCGCTTCAAGGGTCTGGGCGAGATGAACCCGATGCAGCTGCGCGAGACCACCATGGCCCCGGATACCCGCCGCCTGGTCCAGCTCACCGTCGACGATCCGGAGGAGACCGAGCGCCTGCTGGGCATGCTGCTCGGCCGCGGCGCCGCCGCCCAGCGCCGGGAGTGGCTGGAGAGTAAGGGCAACCTGGCGGAGATTGTCATCTAGTGTTCAGGCGTTGGACGAACCCTGAGCACGGACCCCCGCAAACCTAAGCACTGAATCCGAGAAACTATGTCCGATCCCGTCGCCCCCGATTTCGAGACCCAGCCGCTGCGTGAATTCACCGAGCGGGCGTATCTCGACTACTCCATGTACGTCATCCTCGACCGGGCGCTGCCCCACGTCTCCGACGGCCTCAAGCCGGTGCAGCGGCGGATCGTCTACGCCATGTCCGAGCTCGGCCTCTCGGCGGCGTCGAAGCACAAGAAATCGGCGCGTACCGTCGGCGATGTGCTCGGCAAATACCACCCCCACGGCGATGCCGCCTGCTACGAGGCCATGGTCCACATGGCCCAGCCGTTCACCTACCGCTACCCGCTGATCGACGGCCAGGGCAACTGGGGATCGCCGGACGACCCGAAGTCGTTCGCCGCCATGCGTTACACCGAGGCGCGTCTGACCCCCTACGCCCGGGTCCTGCTCAGCGAGCTGGGGCAGGGCACCGTGGAGTGGATCCCCAACTTCGATGGCGCCCTCCAGGAGCCGGAGCGCCTGCCGGCGCGCCTGCCCAACGTGCTGCTCAACGGCGGTTCGGGGATCGCCGTGGGCATGGCCACCGACATCCCCCCGCACAACCTGCGCGAGGTGGTCGCCGCCTGCGTCCACCTGCTCGACCATCCCGAGGCCACCACCGCCGAGCTCTGCGAGCACGTCCCGGCGCCGGATTTCCCCACCGCCTCGGATGTGATCACCCCGCGCGAGGAGCTGCGCACCATCTACGAGCGCGGTCACGGCACCGTGCGCGCCCGGGCGCGCTGGGAGTACGAGCGAGAGCAGGCGCAGATCGTCATCCATGCGCTCCCCTACCAGGTGGCCGGCGCCAAGGTCATGGAGCAGATCGCCGCCCAGATCCAGTCGCGCAAGCTGCCCATGGTCGAGGACCTGCGCGATGAGTCGGACCACGACGCGCCGGTGCGCATCGTCGTCCAGCTGCGCTCCCGGCGCCAGGACCCGGAGCGGGTCATGGATCACCTGTTCGCCACCACCGACCTGGAGCGCGGCTACCGCGTCCACCTCAACGTGATCGGCCTCGACGGCCGCCCCCGCGTCTTCTCCCTGCGCGATCTGCTTGCCGAGTGGCTGAGCTTCCGCACCGAGACCATCCGCCGTCGCCTGACCTGGCGCCTGGGCAAGGTGGAGGATCGGCTGCACATCCTCGAGGGGCTGCTGACCGCCTACCTGAACATCGATGAGGTCATCGCCATCATCCGCGAAGAGGACGAGCCCAAGCCGGTGCTCATGGAGCGCTTCGGGCTTAGTGATGCCCAGGCCGAGGCGATTCTCGAGCTGCGCCTGCGCCACTTGGCGCGGCTCGAGGAGATGAAGATCCGTGGTGAGCAGGGGGATCTGGAGCGCGAGCGCGACGAGCTGCGCGCCACCCTCGGCGACGAGGCGCGGCTGCGTGAGCAGGTCAAGAGCGAGCTGCTCAGCGACGCCGAGGCCCACGGCGACGAGCGCCGCTCGCCGCTGGTCCACCGCGGCCCTGCGCGGGCCATGGATGAGACCGAGCTCATGCCCAGCGAGCCGGTGACCATCGTCCTCTCGGAGAAGGGGTGGGTGCGCGCGGCCAAGGGGCACGAGGTCGATCCCTCCGGGCTCTCCTACAAGGCCGGTGACGGCTACCTGGATCACGCCCCGGGGCGCTCCAACCAGCCGGCGGTCTTCCTCGACTCCACCGGCCGGGCCTACGCGGTGCCGGCCCACACGCTGCCGTCGGCGCGCAGCCAGGGCGAGCCGCTGACCAAGCGGCTCACCCCGCCGGAGAAGGCACGCTTCCAATCGGTGCTCGCCGGCGACCCGGAGTCGCGCTGGCTGCTCGCCTCCGACGCCGGCTACGGCTTCCGTGTCCCCCTGCGCGAGCTCTTCTCGCGCAACCGCTCCGGCAAGGCCGTGCTGACCCTGCCCGAAGGGGCGGCGGTGCTGCCCCCCGTGGAGCTACCCGCCGAGCTCGAGGGCGCCGAGGTGGCCGTGGCCAGCTCCGACGGGCGGCTGCTGGTCTTCGCGCTGGAGGAACTGCCGGAGATGGCCCGCGGCAAGGGCAACAAGCTCATCGGTATCCCCGCCCAGCGCCTGCGCAGCCGCGAGGAGGTGGTGGTGGCTGTGGCCGTGCTGCCCGCCGGCGCGGCGCTGCGGGTGGAGGCCGGCAAGACCGGCAAGCGGCTCAGTCGCGACGACCTGGAGGCCTTCCGCGCCGCCCGGGGGCGGCGTGGCGTTCAGCTGCCGCGGGGTCTGCGCCAGGTCCGCGGCCTGCGTGTCGACGTCTGAGTGCGGTGACGGGGTCTTGAAACCTTTGCCGCCGAACCCAATCCAAGCGCCAGGAAGTGGATCCCGCAGTCTGACGAAAGAGGAGCGTTCTCAACGATGCTGACCCGGATCGCGTTATTGCTGGCGACCAACCTCGCCGTCGTGTTGGTGCTGTCGATCATCCTCAACCTGCTCGGCGTGGAGCAGTTCCTCCGCGAGCAAGGTATCGACGCGGAGATGGTCACGCTGCTGATCTTCGCCGCCGGGATCGGCTTCGCCGGCTCGTTCATCTCCTTGGCCATGTCCAAGTACATGGCGATGAAGATGATGGGCGCACGGCCCATCGAGAGCCCGCGCGGCGAGCAGGAGCAGTGGCTGGTGGAGACGGTGCGCCGTTTCGCCCAGCGCGAGGGCATCGGCATGCCCGATGTGGCGATCTACGACGCCCCGGAGATCAATGCCTTCGCCACCGGCGCCCGGCGCAACAGCGCCCTGGTGGCGGTGAGCTCGGGGCTTCTGCAGAACATGACCCGAGACGAGGCCGAGGCGGTCATCGCCCACGAGGTGGCCCACGTCTCTAACGGGGATATGGTCACCCTGACCCTGATTCAGGGCGTGGTGAACACCTTCGTGATCTTCCTCTCCCACGTCGCCGGGCGCTTCGTCGACCGGGTGGTGTTCAAGAACGAGGACGGCCACGGCCCCGGCTTTTGGATCACCATGATCTTCGCCCAGATGGTCCTCGGCGTGTTGGCCTCGATGATTACCATGTACTTCTCGCGCAAGCGCGAATTCCGGGCCGACGCCGGGTCCGCCAAGCTGGCCGGGCGCGACAAGATGATCGCTGCGCTGGAGAAGCTCAAGCGCTCGGTGGAGCCGCAGAACATGCCGGACGAGATGGAGGCCTTCGGCATCAATGGCCGGATGGGCGGCTCTTCGATCAAGCGGCTGTTCATGTCGCACCCGCCGCTGGATGAGCGCATCGAGGCGCTCAAGGCGCGTCCGGTGTAATCACCGTCTTGGCCGCCGCGCCGGGCTCCTCGCGGGCCAGGCGCGGGACCAGGTAGCCGGGCAGTCTCCGGGCGAGTTCCGCCCAGAGCCGCTGCCCGGTTTTTTCGTCGACGTCGAAGTGGGCGGCGCCGGCCACCGGGTCGAGCAGGTGCAGGTAATAGGGCAGGACGTCAGCGGCGAACAGCCGCTCGGAGAGCGCTGCCAGAGTGGCGCTGTCGTCGTTGACCCCTCGCAGGAGGACCGTCTGATTGAGCACTGTCGAGCAGACATTGCCCAGACGGGCCAGCGCCGAGCCCACCTCCGCGTCGACCTCCCTGGGGTGGTTGGCGTGAACGACGACCACGGTCTGCAGGCGGGTCTGTCCCAGATGGCGGGCCAGGGCGGCCGTCACCCGGGACGGGATCACCACCGGCAGCCGTGTGTGGATACGCACCCGGCGTACCGCCTCGATTTCACCGAGGCGCCGGAGGCAGGCGCCCAGGGCCTGATCATCGAGCAGCAGCGGATCGCCGCCGCTGAGGATCACCTCTTCCGGCGCTCCCGCCTGCTCCAGCCGGTCGAGGGCGGTGCGCCAGCCGGGTTCGCGGTTGTAGGGGAAGCAGCGCCGGAAGCAGTAGCGGCAGTGGATGGCACAGCCCCCGGTGGCGATGAGCAGGCTGCGGCCCTGGTACTTCTGCAGGACGCCGCTGCCGGGGTGCCCGTCCTGTTCGGCCAGGGGATCCGCGGTGTAGCCGGGGTGCGTCTCGAGTTCCGCATCGATGGGGAGCACCTGACGCAGCAGTGGGTCGTGGGGATCCCCGGGCCGGATGCGTGCCAGATAGGGAACTGGAACCCGCAGCGGGAATGACCGCGCCGCCCGCTCCGCCGGGGCGAGCAGGGCCTCGGGCAGGTCCAGGCGGTGGAGCAGCTCGGCGGGTTGGCGGATCGCGCCGATCAGCTCCTGGCGCCAGCGCTCGTTGGCGCGGCGTTGCCTGCCTGGCTTGGGCTGTCGGGCCGTATCGGTTAGCATCGCTTCAACTTCGCATACCCGAGGGGATTATGGCGACCTATAGCACCAACGAATTCAAGGGCGGACTCAAGATTATGCTCGACGGTGATCCTTACACCATCGTCGAGAACGAGTTCGTCAAGCCCGGTAAGGGGCAGGCCTTCAACCGCGTCAAGCTGCGTAATCTGAAGACCAACCGCGTCGTCGAGAAGACCTTCAAGTCCGGCGAGAGCGTCGAGGCGGCGGACGTCATGGAGACCGAACTCCAGTACCTCTACAACGACGGTGAGTTCTGGTACTTCATGGATCCCAACTCCTTCGACCAGAAGGCCGCCCCGGCCAGCGCCGTGGGCGATGTGGCCCAGTGGATCAAGGAGCAGGATACCTGCACCGTGATCCTTTGGAACGACGCGCCGCTGCAGGTCGAGGCGCCGAGCTTCGTCGACCTCAAGGTCATCGAGACCGATCCGGGTGTGCGTGGCGATACCAGCAGCGGCGGCACCAAGCCGGCCAAGCTGGAGACCGGAGCCACGGTGCGGGTGCCCCTGTTCATCGAGGAGGGTGAGGTGCTGCGCGTCGACACCCGCAAGGCGGAGTACGTCAGCCGCGCCAAGGACTGACGATGGCGGCCGGCGCTCCGCGCGGCGGCGCCGATGGTGCCACCGTGCGCCGGGTGGGGCGGGAGCTGGCACGGATCCGCCGCTTCCTGGCCGAGCGCGAGGTGCTGGAGGTGCAGCCGCCGTGTCTCGGTCCTGCGGCCATGGACCCGGCGCTGGAGAGCATCTCGGTGCCAGGCGCCGCCGCTGACGGCGCCACCGCTTACCTGCAGACCTCGCCGGAATCGGCCATGAAGGCGATGCTTGCCGCCGGCAGTGGCGACATCTACTACCTCGGTCCGGCCTGGCGCGGTGGCGAGTGCGGGCGCTGGCACGCCGCCGAGTTCACCCTGCTCGAGTGGTATCGCATTGGTTTTGATCACCACCACCTGATGGACGAGGTGGCGGCGCTGGCGGCGCTGCTTGTCGGTGATCGCCCGGTGGAGCGCTGGTCCTACCAAGGGGCCTTTCGTCATTATGCCGGTGTCGATCCCCTGGCCGACGCGGATGACGTGCTCCGCGACGCTCTGGCGGACCAGGGCATCGAGTTGCACGGGGGCGTCCCGGCGGGGCGCGATGAGACGCTCGATCTGCTGCTCTCTCACGCCGTGGGGCCGGCCCTGGGCCACGGTAAGTTGACCTTTCTCGATGGGTTCCCGGCCAGCCAGGCCGCCCTGGCCCGCCTGGACGACGCCGACCCGCGCACGGCCCGGCGCTTCGAGCTCTTCATCGACGGCTTGGAGATCGCCAACGGGTACCATGAGCTCACCGATGCGGCGGCGCAGCGCGAGCGCTTCCGGGCCGAGCAGGCCGAGCGCCGCGGTGCCGGCCAGCCGGTACACGCGCTCGATGAGCGGTTGCTCACCGCGCTCGAGCAGGGCGTTCCCGATTGCGCCGGTGTGGCGCTGGGGGTGGATCGGCTCCTGGCGCTGGCGCTGGGCGCCTCGTCGCTCCGCGAGGTGCGCGGGGCCGACGGGTAGGCGGGGTGGGGCGCCCCGGCAGCCGCAGGCCACCGGGGCGCCGCGGAGGGTCAGCCGCCGCGGGGCACGGTCTGCGTATCGATGAACTCGAACAGCCCCTCGAGGCCGCCCTCGCGGCCGTAGCCGGAGAGCTTCATGCCGCCGAAGGGGGCCTCCGGCGTCGGGCCGCTGCCGGTGTTCCAGCCCACGTGGGGGAAGGCCAGGCGCCGGATGAATCGCTCGGCCCGGGCGTCGTCACCGGTGAACAGGTAGGCGGCTAGGCCGAACTCCGTATCGTTGGCCATGGCCAGCGCCTCGGCCTCATCGCCGAAGGCGGCCATGGGCACCAGCGGCCCGAAGGTCTCCTCCTGCCAGCAGGCCATGTCGGCGGTGACGCCGCGGACGACCGTCGGCGGGAAGTAGGCGCCGTGCTCGTGCTCCAGCGGGCCCGGGTCTTCGCCGAGCACCGGCGTGGCGCCCTGCTCGACGGCGTCCAGGTAGTGGCGGCGGACCTTGTCGTAACCGCTGCGGTCGATCAGCGGCCCCAGATCCACCCCGGGGGCCATGCCATCACCGACGGTCAGCCGGGCGGCGCGCTCGGCCACCTTCTCGGAGAAGGTGTCGATCACCGACGCCTCGACCAGGATGCGGTTGGCGCAGACGCAGGTCTGTCCGCCGCCGCGGAACTTGTTGGCCATCAGCTGATCCGCGGCCCAGTCAAGATCGGTGTCGGCAAAGACAATGAACGGTGCGTTGCCGCCGAGTTCCAGAGCCAGGCGCGTGCAGTCGTCGGCGCTGGCGCGGATCAGTTGCTGACCGACGCCGGTCGAGCCGGTGAAGCTGAACACCCGGATGCGCCGGTCGGCGAGCAGGGCATCGCCGATGGGGCCCGCGGCCCCGGTGACCAGGTTGACCATGCCCGGCGGCAGGTCCAGCTCGCGGTGGAGCAGGGTGAACAGCGCCACCATGGTCAGCGGCGTCTTCGAGGACGGCTTGACCACCGCCGGCGCCCCGGCGGCGAGGGAGGCGGAGAGCTTCTTGGCGATCATGCCGATGGGGAAGTTCCACGGCGTGACCAAGGCCACCGCGCCCGCTGGACGGTTGTGTACGGTCCAGGTGCAGCCGCGGGGCTGTTCCTCCAGGGTCCGCGGGGCGAGTGCATCGAGGTTGCGGGCCGCGTAGGCGAAGAAGCCGGCAGCGTAGAGCACCTCGCCCTGGCCCTCGGCGTGGGGTTTGCCGTGTTCCAGGGTCAGGATGCGCCCGAGCTCCTCCTGGTGCTCGCGCAGTGCGGCATCGATGGCCTGCAGCCAGCCACGCCGGGTCTCCAGGTCCGGCGTTTCCGCCAGGGCGGCATCGGCGGCATCGACCGCCCGGTTGGCCTCGTGGGCGCCCAGCGCCGGGAGTTCGCCGAGCAGCTCGCCGTTGGCCGGGTTGGTGATCTGGAATGTGGCGCCGTTGTCGGCGCCCACCCAGTTGCCGGCGATGTAAGAGTTGAATTCGGGCAGTAGCGGAGAATCGATCATGTTGACCTTCTTGGCAGCGGAGTCGTGGTTCGGTATTCCGGAGCCGGTGCCCGCCGGTCAGTGGGCCCAGGCTGGTCGCTGGTCAGTCAGCGGCGCGGCCTGCTGGTAGGTGTGGGCCGCACGCAGGACCAGCGCGTCGGCGTGCCGGGTGCCAACGATCTGCAGGCCAATGGGTAGGCCCTGGGCCGTGAAGCCGCACGGTACCGAGCAGGCCGGTTGGCCGGTCATGTTGAACGGGTAGGTGAAGGGGGTCCAGCTGGGCCAGCGGCGGTCGTGCCACCCCTCCGGCACCTCGAGCCCGGCCGTGAACGCCGGGATGGGCAGCGTCGGTGTGAGCAGCAGGTCGTAGCGCTGGTGGAACAGGCTGGTGCGCTCGATGAGCGCGGCCCGCTCGTTCATCGCCGCCAGGTAGTCGAGCATGGAGGCGTCGCGAACGCTGCCCACCGCTTCGATGAGGTTGGGGTCCATCTCGGCGTGGCGCTCCTCGGGGATGCTGCGCAGGGCGTTGGCGGCACCGCCGAAGAAGAGCAGATCGAAGGCCTCGCGCGGGTCGGCGAAGCCCGGATCCACCTCCTCGACCTGCGCGCCCAGCGCCTCGAACAGGCGCGCCGCCTCGGCCACGCTGCGCGCGATCTCGGGATCGACCTGCACGTAGCCGAGGTTGGGGCTGAAGGCCACGCGCAGGCCGCCGACACCGCCGGCCAGTGCGGCCACGTAGTCGCCGCCGGCCGCGGGCAGGGTCGGATCCCGGGGGTCGGGTTCGGCGATGACGTTCATCAGCCGTGCGGCGTCCTCCACGGTCCAGGTCATCGGGCCCGGGTGGGCTAGCTGCCCGAACGGGCTCGCCGGCCACAGGGGCACCCGGCCCTGGGTTGGCTTGTGCCCGACCAGGCCCGAGAAGCCGGCCGGGATGCGGATCGAGCCGCCGGCGTCGGTGCCCAGGGCCAGCGGGCCCATGCCCAGTACCACCGAGGAGGCGCTGCCGCCGCTGGAGCCACCGGCCGTCTTGTCGGGGTCGAAGGGGTTGCGGGTGACGCCGTAGCAGGGGCAGTCGGTGACCCCCTTCCAGCCGAGTTCCGGCGTGGTGGTCTTGCCTAGCGGCACGAAGCCGTGGCGGCGCAGCGCCGAGACCGCCGGGGCGTCCTGCTCCCAGGGGCCGGCCGGGTCGACGGTCTTGGAGCCCTTGAGATTGGGCCAGCCGCGGGTCAGGAAGACGTCCTTGATGGCCACCGGCACGCCATCGAGCTCGCCCATCGGCGAGGTGTTGTGGTAGCGCTGCTCGGCGCGCCGGGCAGCGGCCAGCGTCGTCTCTTCGTCCACCAGGCAGAAGGCGTTGACCGTCTCGTTGTGGGCCCGGATCCGCGCCAGGGCCGCCTCCGTGGCCTCGACGGGGGAAAGGGTGCCGCCGCGGTAGCGACGGAGCAGTTCGCTGGCGGTGAGTTCGGCGATGGCGTTGGGGTTGCTGCTCATGCTGGATTCTCCGGTGGCACGTAACCGCGTTGCTTGTCGACGACGTTGCACAGCGGTGAGCCGGTGGACCACCGCTCGAAGTTGTCGATGAACTGATGGATCAGCGCCTTGCGCCAGCCGACGAAATCGCCGGCCATATGGTGCGAGATAAAGACGTTGGGCATGTCCCACAGCGGGTGGGCCGCCGGCAGGGGCTCTTCCTCGAAGACGTCCAGGGCGGCGCCGGCGATTTCCCCGTCGTGCAGGGACGCGACCAGATCCTCGGTGACCACGATCGGCCCGCGGCCGATGTTGATCAGGCGCGCGCCGGGGTCCATGGCCCGGAAGGCACGGCGGTCGAACAGCCCCCGGGTGGCGTCGGTCAGCGGGGCGGCGATGATCACGTAGTCCGCCCGCGGCAGCTGCTCGTGCAGGTCCGCTGTGCCGTAGACCGTGCCGAAGTCGGCGTCGTCGCTGCGCGGACGGCTGGCCACGCCGTCGACGGACAGCCCGGCGCCGTCCAGTAGCCGGGCGATCTGCCGGCCGATGGATCCGGCCCCGACGACCAGCGCCCGCTTGCCCTGGATGCGCTCGGTCTCACGGTGGCGCCATTCGCGGCGCTCCTGCAGGGCCAGGGTGGTACGCATGTCCTTGGCGAAGAGCAGGATCATCCCCAGCACCGTCTCCGCGATGGCCCGGTCGAAGATGCCGCGGGCGTTGGTCAGGGGGATCGAGGAGCGGGCCATCTCGGGGAAGAGCAGGGCATCGACGCCGGCGCTGGTGGCGTGGACCCATTCGAGCTGACGGGCGTGGGGCCAGGCATCGCGGACGAAGCGGGTGCGGAAATCCGTCACCAGCAGGACCCGGGCATCGGCGATGGCTTCGGTGAGCCCTTCGCGGGTGGTGGCGTGGCGGACCTCGGCGCGGTCCTCAAGCTGCTCGAGCCCCGGCGGCGGTCCCTCGTCCGGGGCGGTGAGCAGGGCGATGACAGGTCGTGCTCCGTCGGCCATGACCCCTCGACCTCCTGGCGGTTATTTCTGTCCAAGGTATCGGGTGGACGGGGGAGGGACAAGGAGCGCGACTGCCCGGCTTTCGGCCGCGGGGGTCTTGTAAGCGGACTGGAAAGGATGACACTTTGCAGTCAGGGGCGAGTGGCGAAGCAGCCGCCACCCGCGAGTCCAGTGCGAGGAAACGCAGGGAGCGTGCCGTGGCCTATCCCGACGATATCGATCCCGACGACGAGCGCGAGCCGGTATGGAGCCCTTCGATCCGGGCCCTGCCCATCCCCGGCATCCGCAAGATGGTGAACATGGCGGCCGAGATGGACGACGTGATCCACCTGTCCATCGGCCAGCCCGATTTCCCCATGCCGGAGCACGTGGTCGAGGCGCATATCCAGGCCCTGCGCGACGGCAAGACCGGCTACACCATGGATGCCGGCCTGCCGCAGATGCTCGAGGCCGTGGCGGAGTACTACAGCGAGCGCTACGATCGCCCGCTGGCCCCGGAGAACGTGCTCATCACCACCGGCGCCACCGAGGCGATGTACCTGGCGATCGCCGCCACGGCGGCGCCGGGGCGGCAGTTCCTCGTCCCGGATCCGACCTTCCCCCTCTACGCCCCCCTGATCCGCATGAACGGCGCGGAGGTCAAGCCGATCCCCACCCGGGCGGAGCACGGTCATCAGATCGATCCGCAGGAGGTGATCGACAACATCGGCATGCGCACCTTCGGCATCATCCTCAACTCGCCGAGCAACCCCACCGGCACGGTCTACCCGCGGGAGACCGTCGAGGCCATCGTCCAGGAGGCCGCCTACCGCGGGGTCTACGTCTTCAGTGACGAGGTCTACGATCACCTGGTGCTCGACGAGATGGAGTATCCGAGTGTGCTGCGCTGCACCTCGGACCTAGACCACGTCATGGCGGTCTCCAGCCTGTCGAAGACCTTCAGCATGGCCGGTCTGCGCATCGGTTGGCTGATCTCCAGCCAGGGGGCGATCAAGAAGCTCCAGCGCTTCCACATCTTCACCACCACGGTCGCCAACACGCCGGCCCAGTGGGCCGGGGTTGCCGCCCTCAAGGGGGGGATGGCGTGCGTCGACGAGATGCTCGACGCTTACCGTCAGCGTCGTGACCGCATTGTGGAGCTGGTCAGCAACACCCCGCATATGACCAGCTATCGGCCGCAGGGGGCGTTCTACATCTTCCCGTCGCTGCCGCCGAACACCGACGCCACCAATCTGGCCACGCGAATGCTCAAAGAGACCGGCGTGTGCGTGGTCCCCGGCGATGCCTTCGGTGACAGCTGCCCGAATTCGCTGCGCATCAGCTACGCGGCCTCCATGGACGATATCGAGCGCGCCTTCGATCGCATCATCCCTTGGATGGAGAAGCAGGGCTTCTGATCGCGGCCGGATGTCCGCGCCGCCGCGGGGGCACGCCCCCGCGGCGGCGCCAGTGTCTGCGACTACATCAGGCCGACCTGCAGCTTGGCGGCCTCGGACATCATCTCCTTGCTCCACGGCGGCGTGAAGACGAGGTTCACCTGGGCCTCGGCGACGGTGGGCACCATCTGCACCTTGACCCGGACGTCGTGGGCGAGGATGTCGCCCATGCCGCAGCCTGGCGCGGTGAGGGTCATGTCGATGTCCACATGGCGCTGCCCGTGCTCGTCCTTGTGGATGTCGCAGCGGTAGATCAGCCCGAGGTCGACCACGTTGACCGGGATCTCCGGGTCGTAGCAGGTGGCCATCTGTTCCCAGATCAGCCGCTCCACGTCCTCGTCGCCGGCGCCTTCCGGGAGTTCCGGGGGCTGGGGTGGTTCCTTGCCGATAGCGTCGGCGTTGGCGCCGTCGATGCGGAACAGGTAGCCCTGCAGGTAGATGGTGTAGCTCCCGCCGAGGGCCTGTGTCAGCACCCCTTCTGCGCCGGCGGGGATGATGCCGGTGTCCCCGGCGGGGATGACCACGGCTTCGCAGTCGCGCTGGAAGGTGATGGGTTCGCCCTTGGGTGCGTACATGGCTCGGATCCCCGGGTTTGCTGAACGGTGTGGCGGACGATTCATGCTAGCAAAAGTGGACTTTCAGAGTCCGCATGTCCGGCGACGGTGCCGCGCCGGATCCCCTACACTGGGGGCGCGATGCAACCGGAGGAGCTGGCATGACAGATGACGGCACGATACGGCAGGGCGGCGGCGATCCCGCATTGGCCCGTGAGCTGAGTTCGGCGACGGTGGTCATCTTCCGCTCGGGGTTGACCGATACCCGTTCGGTGGTGCGGGCGCTGCACCGCAGCGGGGTGGATTACCGGGAGGTCGAGATGCCCATGGGATCGGCGCAGATGCGCGACCGATTCCACCAGCTCCAGGAGATGACCGGCTGGCGGAGCCTGCCCCAGATCTTCGTCCACGGCGCCTTCGTCGGCGGTCCCGATGAGCTCCTCGAGCATCCGGTGGTCGGCGGTGACACCGCAGCGTCGGCACGGGCCGAGCGCCCGGGCCGCGCGCTGGGTTATGCCGGGCTGATCCCGTTCGTGGTCGGCCTGCTGGTGGCCGCCGCCGCTCCCGCGGGGGTCCACGAGCAGGCGGTGGCCGCCACCCTGGCCTACGGCGCCGCCATCCTGGCGTTCCTCGGCGGGGTCCACTGGGGGGTGGCGCTGCTGCGGGACCAGCGCCCCTGGCCGGTCATGACAGTCGGTGTCCTGCCGGCGCTGGTCGGCTGGCTGGGTGCCGGGCTCGGGGTTGTTGCCGCCCCTGCCGCCGGGGCACTGCTGCTGGCCGCCGGGTTCGCCGCCTGGTACGGCTACGAGCGCCTCGCCGATCCGGGGACCGGCTTCCCGCCTTGGTACCGCCAGCTCCGCGGGCGGCTCACCGCCGTGGTCTGCGCTGTACTCGTGCTGCTGGCGCTGATCGCCTGATTTCCGGGGCCGGGCCGATCAGTCCCGGCCCAGCCACTGGATGCGGTAGAGGTCCAGGCGGCGGTCCTTGTAGTTGCGGACGGATCCCTCGTTGCGGATCTCGGTGAGCTTGTCCAGGTCCAGGTCGACGATCAGGGTCATCTCCGTGTTCGGCGTCGTCTCCGCCACGATGGCGTCGTGGGGGAAGGCGAAGTCCGCCGGCGAGAACACGGCCGACTGTGAATACTGGATGTCGATGTTCTCGACCTTGGGCAGGTTGCCGACGGATCCGGTGATCGCCACGTAGCACTCGTTCTCGATGGCCCGGGCCTGGGCGCAGCGGCGCACGCGCAGGTAGCCGGTCTGCGTGTCCACCCAGTACGGCACGAAGAGGATGCGCGCCCCTTTCTGGTTGAGGATTCGCGGCAGTTCCGGGAACTCGGAGTCGTAGCAGACCAGGATGCCGATCTTGCCGATGTCGGTCTCGAAGACCTTGAGCTCGTCGCCGCCGCGCACGCCCCAGTAGGAGCGTTCGTCGGGGGTGATGTGCAGCTTGTGCTGCTCGTCGGTGGTGCCGTCGCGCCGGCACAGGTAGGAGACGTTGTAGAGCGACTGCTCCTGGTAGACCGGCATCGAGCCGGCGATGATGTTGATGTTGTAGGAGACGGCCAGACGCGACATCTCATCGACGATCTCGTCGGTGTACTGCGCCAGTCCGCGGATGGCCTCGGCCGGGTTCTCCTGGTTGAACAATGACAGCAACGGGCCGTTGAAGAACTCCGGGAACAGGGCGAAATCGGCGTTGTAGCCGGCCAGGGCGTCCACGAAGAACTCGACTTGGTCGATCAGTTCATCGACCGAGCTCATCGGGCGCATCTGCCACTGCACGGTGCCAACCCGGACCACGGCCTTGCGCCGCGTGATCAGCGGCTGCTCCTTGGGCTCGTAGAAGATGTTGTTCCACTGCACCAGGGTGGCGTAGGCGTGCGAGTCGCGGTCCGACGGCAGGTAGTCGGTGATGATCCGCCGCACGTGGAAGTCGTTGGCGAGCTGGAAGGAGAGGATCGGATCGTGGATCTCGCGGCGCTTGACCAGCTCGATGTACTCCTCGGGCGACATCTCGTCGGCGTGCCGGGTGTAGCCGGGAATGCGCCCGCCGGCGACGATGCCGCGCAGGTTCAGGCGCCGGCACAGCTCCTTGCGCGCGTCGTAGAGCCGACGGCCGAGGCGCATGGCGCGGTACTCCGGATCGACGAAGATGTCCACGCCGTAGAGGACGTCGCCGTTGGGGTCGTGGGTGGTCAGGTAGCCCCCGCCGGTGATCTCCTCGTAGGTGTGCTTGTCGCCGAAACGGCCGTAGTCCACGATGAGCGTGATGGCGCCGGCAACCACACGACCATTGTCCTCGATGCAGATCTGCCCCTCCGGGAAGCGGTTGATCTGCGCGGCGAACTGCTCCCGGGACCACGCCCCGTCCATATCGGGATACACTTGGTCCATGATGCGCGCGACATCGTCATAGTCCTCGAGGACCATGTTGCGCAGGCGCAGGTGGTGCTCATCCTGTTCCGTCCGTTCCGTTTCCGGCTCTTCTTGCATGGACCTCGTGATCCCCTCTTCTGATCGGCCAAGGCGCTCCCGGGGGGGCGCGGCCCCCGAGTATACAAGCCTGTGCCGGCCCTTGGTGACCCCCCCGGTCTGGCTGCCGGTCGTGCTCTTGCTGATCCTGCTGGCACTGCCCGGGCGTACGGCCCAAGCCGGGGTGGAGGTGGTCATCGAGGGGGTCAGCGGCGAGTTGGCCGATCAGGTGCGCGGCCATATCGGCGAACCGGCATCCGCCGACCCCGCGGTTGTTGCCGCCTTCCGCCGGCGGGCCCCGGAGCGGGCCGAGCGCGGACTGCAGGCCGTGGGCTATTACGACTCGCAGGTCCAGGTGCGTCGCGAGCGGATCGACGAAGAGCAGGTGCGGCTGACCGTGCTGGTGGATCCGGGTGAGCCGGTCCGCCTGAGCCGTGTGCACGTGCTAATCACCGGGCCGGCGGGGACGGATCCGGCCCTCGCCGGGATCGAGCAGCGGCTCGGCCTCGCCGAGGGGGATGTCCTCCACCACGGGCGCTACGAGGCGGCGCGCCGGGCGATCCAGAACCTCGCGCTGGATCGGGGGTACTTCGATGGCCGCTACGTCACCCGCCGGGTCGAGGTGGACCCGGAGGCCCGCGAGGCCGAGGTGATCCTGCATTACCACAGCGGCATACGGTACCGCTTCGGAGTGGTGCAGTTCGCCGAAGCCCCCCTGGCCGAAGAGTTCCTGCAGCGCCTGGTCCCCTTCGAGCGCGGCGAGCCGTACACCGCCGAGCAGGTGGCGGCCTTCAACCGCCAGCTGCTCGACAGCGGCTATTTCTCCGACGTGCGCGTTCGCCCGCAGCGCGATGGCACGGACGAGGGCGAGGTGCCGGTAGACGTGGACCTCTCGACCCGGGCCCGGCATGAGATCACCACCGGGGTGGGCTACACCACGGACCTCGGTGCCCGGATTCGTCTGGGTTGGCGTCGGCCCTGGGTTAACCAGTGGGGTCACTCCCTGGCGGTGGAAAGCGAGATCGCCCAGCGCCGGCAGAACCTGAGCGGCACCTATACGGTGCCGCTGCGCGACCCCCTGCGCACCCAGCTGGAATACCAGCTTGGGGTCCAGGCCCAGGACGTGGCGGACATCGATACCGAGCAGATCACCGCCTCCGTTCAGCACCGGCATCGGCTGGAGAGTGGCTGGCAGCAGGTCCTGTCCCTGCGCGCCCAGCGCGAGCGATACCGCATCGATGACGACCGGCGCACGACGCAGCTCTACATCCCGGGCGTCAGCTGGAGCCGGGTGCGCAGCCGCGGCGGGCTCGATCCGCGCTGGGGCGACCGGCAGCTGCTGGCCCTGGAGGTGGCGGACCCCGATCTGGCCTCGGACATTGAGCTGCGCCGTGTGCGTGCCGCCACCCGCTGGGTGCGCACGCTGGGCGAGCGGCACCGTTTCCTCGTCCGTGGTGAAGTCGGTGCGCTGGCCACGGATTCATTCGCGGATGTACCGCCGTCGCTGCGCTTTTACGCCGGTGGTGATCAGAGCGTGCGCGGCTACAAGTACCAGACGCTGGGGCCGGAGGAGGACGGCACGGTGATCGGCGGGCGTTACCTGGCCGTAGGCAGTGTCGAATACGGTTACCAGCTTACGCCCAACTGGCGCCCGGCGGTCTTTCTCGACAGCGGCAATGCCTACGCCGACTGGGACGACCTCGGCAGCGAAGCGAAAACCGGGGCCGGTTTCGGCATCCGCTGGTCGTCGCCGGTGGGGCCGGTCCGTCTCGATCTCGCCTCGACGGTGGGGGAGGCGGATGACTCCTGGCGTCTCCACTTTTCCATGGGGTCGGACCTGTGATCACTCTGCGTCGCCTGTTCAAGCTTTCCGGCACGATCCTTCTGGCGGTGCTCGGCCTGCTTTTGCTGGCGCTTGCCTGGCTGCTGATGACCACCTCGGGGGCGCGCCTGGCCGCCGCCGTGGCCGAGTCGGTGGAGCCGCGGCTGGAGCTGCGGGTCACCGGCGGCAACCTCGCGCGGGGCGTTGAAGTGGCGGACGTGGGCTGGCGCGATGAACGGGTCGACGTCGCCGTGACGAGCGCGGCCCTGGTCTGGCAGCCGCAGCGCCTGCTTGCCGGTGAGGCGCGGGTCGATTCCCTGCGGGTCAGTGGGGTCGAGGTGACCGTGGCCGAGGGAGAGGAGCCGCCGGTCCAAGCCGACCCGGAGGCCCGGGACGAGCCGCTGACCCTGCCCCGCATCGAGCTGCCCCTCGCCGTCGACGTCGAGAAACTGCTGGTCGAGCAGGTGACCCTGACCTTCGGTGATGCCCCGGCGCAGCGGATCAAGCGTCTGGAGACCGCGTGGACGGCTTTCGGCACCGAGTGGCGCATCCATCGGTTGCTGGTCGAGCGGGACGACGCCCGGGTGGAGCTGGAGGGCTCGCTGCATACCGCCGAGAGCTATCCGCTGTCCCTGTTTGTGCGCGGCACGGCGGCAGCCCCCGGGCTGCCGGAACGTCTCCGTTTCGCCTCGCGGTTCGGCGGCAGCGTGGCGGCGTTGCGGGTGACCAGCACCCTGGCTGGGCCGGTCAGCGGCGCGATCGATCTGGATATCCAGCCGCTCGATCCGCAGCTGCCTCTGCGGATCGAGACCGAGGATCTGGATGGCGGCTGGCCCCTGGATACCCGGGGGGTCGTGGCCGCCGAAGGGCTGAACCTGACTGCCGAGGGGGATCTCGACGGCCTGCGCGGCACCCTGGACACCGATCTGACCGGTGAGCACGTGCCCCGCGGGTACTGGCGCAGCCGGTTCGAGGTTGATGCCGAGGGGGCGCGTCTTACCGATTTGCGGGGTGAGCTGCTCGGCGGCGAGCTCGAAGGGCAGGCGCGGCTCGGCTGGGACGCCGACGGGGTGCGTTGGGACGTGACCGCCGAGGCCGTCGCCTTGGATCCGTCGCTGGAATGGCCGCAGGCCCCGCAAGGGGTGAGCGGACCGCTCAGCGTCCGCGGTCAGGCCGGCGGGGAGGGGTGGGCGTTGACCATCGATACCCCCGGCCTGAGTGGCGAGCTGCACGGGCGCGCGGTGGCCGTCCGCGGCCGTGGCGAGCACACCCTGGACGAGGTCTGGCGCCTGAGCGGCATCGAGGCGCGGGTCGATGGTGGGGAGGTCTTGCTGGACGGTGCCCTGGCGGAGACCTGGGACGTAGAGCTACGCGCCCGGCTGTCTGATCTCGGCGCGCTGGACGAGCGTCTGGGCGGCGCCCTGGAGGCCCATGCACGGGTGCGCGGCGCCCCCGGCGCCCTGGATATCGAAAGTGCCGGCCGTGGGCGCGGGCTGCGCTACGACGCCTACCACATCGATGCCCTGGACTGGCAGGCCGATGTCCCGGCGCTGGCGCAGCAGCCGGGCGATGCCGTCGTGCAGGCCCGAGGTATCGAGCTGCCCCAGGGGGGAGTCGACGAACTCGAGATGCGCGCCACCGGCAGCCGCGCCGCCCACCACTTAGGGGTGCGCCTGCACGCCCCCGAGGGGCAGGGCCACCTGGGGGTGGCCGGGGGCTGGCAACCGGAATTCGGGTGGAGTGGTCTGCTCGTGGACGCCGGCGGCGAGTTCCGCGACCACCGGGTTCGCCTGGATGCTCCCTTCCCGATGCGCTATGCCGACGAGGAGCTTGAACTTGGGGCGCAGTGCTGGCGTTACCGGGACGCGCGCCTGCAGCTGCCCGACGGTGTGCGCGCTGGCCCCGAGGGGGCCGACCTGCGATTCCTCCTCGAGGGCTTCGACCTGGCCTGGGTAGAGCCTTGGCTCCCCGCCGGGGTCGACTGGGAGGGCGGCCTGTCCGGGGACGGCGCGGTCCGCTGGACCCCGGAGGAGGGTGTGGACGCCCGGGTCCGGGCGGAAAGCCTCGATGGGCGCCTGGCCCTGACGCTACACGACGAATTCGACGATGGGGATCCGGTGATTCGCGACGTCGACTATCAGCGCCTGGCTGTCCAGGGGCGCTATCGCCCTGACGAGGCGGAGGCCCAGCTCGACTTTGAGGCCGCCGATGCGGGCAATGCGGCGCTCCGGGTCCGCGGCGATCCGCGTGCGGACGGTGAGGCCGTTGCCGGCGAACTGAGGGTCGACGGCCTGCGCGTGGGCTTCTTCCGGCCCCTTGTGCCCGACCTCAGCGAACTGGCCGGTGAGGTCAATGCTCGGGCACAGCTCACCGGTACACGCAGCGATCCGCGATTGGCCGGGCGGGTCGAGCTGCGGGATGGCATCGTAGCGGCGCCGCAGTCCGCCAGCCGTGTGGAGGACTTGGGGCTGTGGGTCGCTTTCGACGGCGATCAGGCCGATATCGGCGGCGGCTTCCGGGTCGGCGACGGCCAGGCGCGGATCCAGGGGGACGCCGCCTGGAACGGGGATGACTGGCGCGTGGACCTGGGCCTGGACGGGGACGAGCTATGGGCGGACGTGCCCCCGTTCGCCGAGTTGGCGGTCAGTCCGCGGCTGAACCTGGCAGTGCGCCCGGGCCAGGTGCGCGTTGGTGGACAGGTGCAGGTGCCGCGGGGCGCCATCGCCATACGCGAGCTTCCGGACCGGGCGGTAGGGCATTCGCGCGATGTGGTGGTGGTTCGCCGCGACGAAGAGGCGCCGGCGCTGACCGACGCCATGCCCGAAGGCTGGCAGGTAGAGGGGGATGTGGAGCTGGCCCTCGGCGATGCGGTCACCCTTGCCGCCTTCGGGGTGCGCGGGCGCCTCGGCGGGGCCTTGCGTGTGCTCCAGCAGCCGGATGGATCCACCGAGGCTTACGGCGAGCTGCGCGTCGAGGATGGCGAGTACCGTGCCTACGGGCAGCGCTTGGCCATCCGGCGGGGGCTGGTGCTGTTTGCTGGTCCGCTGGATCGGCCGCAGCTCGATATCGAGGCTGTGCGGCGGATCGAGCGTGACCGGGTAACGGCCGGCATCCGCGTCGGCGGCTTTGCTGACGAGCCCCAGGTCACGCTGTTCAGCGAGCCGACCATGTCCCAGGAGAACGCCCTGTCCTACCTGATCCGGGGGCGGCCGATGGGGGCCGAGGGCCCCGGGACCGACGAAATGCTCGCCTCGGCGGCCCTGGCCCTCGGGCTTTACGGTGGCGCCGGCGTGGTCACCGCGGCGGCCGAGCAGGTGGGTATACGCGATTTCGACATCGACACTGCCGGCGAGGGCGAGGACGCCCAAGTGGTGCTCTCCGGGTACATCACTCCGCGGCTCTACGTCGCGTACGGGGTGGCCGTGTTCAGCCCGGTGAATACCGTGACCCTGCGCTACTACCTGACCTGGCAGCTTTACCTCGAGGCGGTCAGCGGTGAGGATAGCGGCCTCGACCTGATGTACCGTTTCGATATCGACTGAGGTGACGGGGCGCCATCAGACTGCGGCGCCCCGTTGCGGTGCCAGGGGGCACCGGGCTGGATCGAAGGTCGGGTCATCGATCCGCTGGTGGATGGCCTCGATGGCGTCGTCCTCGTGGCGGAAGATGTTCTCCGCGCCGATCTCGGTCTCCAGCCCGGCGCGCTGCATCACCTCCCGGACCTGAAGCTTGACCCCGGCCAGCACCAGGGTCACGCCATTGTCGTCAAGCCGCTCCCGCAGCCCGTGCAGGCTCTCCACCCCGGAGGAGTCGATGGAGGTGATGCCGTCGGCGACGAGCAGCAGGAAGCGCGCCTGCGGGTGCTCGTTGTTGATCTGCAGCACCGTGTCCTCTAGGTGGCCGACATTGGCGAAATAGAGTGGCCCGTCGAAGCGCAGCGCGGCGATGTGCTCGCTCTCGGGCAGGTCGAAGAAGCGTGCGTCGCGCAGCGCTCCGTCCTCCGGGTGGCGCGAGAGGATAACCACCCGTGGGCGCATGGTGCGCAGCAGGTAGAGCACGATCGCCAGCCCGGCGCCGAGGAGGATGCCGTAGTCGAGGTGGGGGGCAAAGATCAGGGTCCCGCCGAAGGTCACCAGCGCGGCGATACCGTCATGGCGGTGGGTGTGCCAGGTCTGTACCAGGGCCCGGATGTTCACCAGTCCGATCACCGCCATGATGATGATCGCCGCCAGGATTGCCTCGGGCAGGTGGTGGAGCAGCGGGGTGAGGAAAAGCAGGGTCAGGCCCACCAGCGCCGCCGTGAAGACCGAGGCCAGGCCGCTGCGGGCTCCGCTGTCGTGGTTCACCGCGCTGCGCGAGAACGAGCCGCTGACCGGGAAGGCCTGGAAAACGCTGGCGGTGAGGTTGGACAGCCCCTGGCCGACCAGCTCCTGATTGGGATCGATGCGGTCGCGGGTACGCGTCGCCAGGGCCTTGGCGATGGAGATCGCCTCCATGAAGGCGACCAGGGCGATCACCGCCGCCGTGCCGAGCAGGGTGACCACCAGGTCCCAGCTCAGCTCGGGCAGCGCGGGCGCGGGCAGGCCCTCGGGCACCGTACCCACCACGGCCCCGCCGAGGTCTTCAAACCCCACCAGGTAGCTCACCGGCACGCCGACGGCCACTGCCAGCAGGACGCCGGGGATCCGCGGCAGCCAGCGCCGGGCGGCGAGCATCAGAGCCAGCGCGCCGAGCCCCATAGCCAGCGTGGGCAGATGAGCATTCTCCAGCCGACCGAGGACGTCGGCGAAGGCCACCAGCATTCCGGCGTCGCGGTCCAAGGGAACGCCGAGCAGGTCGTTGACCTGGGACAGGGCGATGACGATGGCAGCGGCGTTGGTGAAGCCCAGGATGACCGGGTGGGCGAGAAAGTTCACCAGAGTGCCCAGGGAGAAGAGTCCGAGCACCAGTTGGATCACGCCGACCAGGAAGGCGAGGGCGATAGCCAGGGTGATGAACTCGCCGCTGCCCGGCTCGGCCAGCGGGGTCAGTGCCGAGGCCGTTAGCAGGGCCACTACAGCGACCGGGCCGGTAGCCAGCTGCGGCGAGGAGCCCCATACGGCTGCGACGATCACCGGCAGGAAGGCAGCGTACAGGCCGTAGTAGGGCGGCATACCGGCCAGCGCCGCATACGCCATGGACTGGGGGATGAGCACCAGCGCCACGGCGATGCCGGCGATCAGGTCGGCCCGGATGCTCGCCGGGGTTGGACGGGGCCACTCGCGACAGGGGATCAGGCGGCGGGCGGGGGCCCACCGCCCGCTGCCGTCAAAGCGCATCGAGTTGCCTCAGCGATGCCGGTAACAGGCGCAGGTCCACCAAGCCGGTGACCAAGGCCTTGCCGAAGGTCGCCTCGTCTTCGTAGAGGAGCTTGTAGTACTGGACCTTCATGGTTAGGGCACTGCCCAGGATCAGTCCGCCCAGGGCCAGAGGTGCGCTCAGGGCCAGAGTGGACATGCCGGTGATGCCCTGGCCGAAGGTGCACCCCATTGCCAGGGGGCCGCCGATGCCCATGAGGACGCCACCGCTGAGGTGGCGGTTGAAGTCCTGGCGGTCGGCGAACCACTCAAAGCGGAAGCTGCGGCTGATCAGGGCCCAAAGGAAAGAGCCGAGGATTACGCCGCCGATGACCATCACGCCCACGGTGACCAGTGCCGGATCGAAGCCGCTGGCGGTGTATTCGGTGCTCTGCACCAGCGGACCAACGAAGTTGACCCCCTGCGGTGCCAGCCAGCGGGTGCTCTCCGGGCGGCCGGTGTCGGTGTCGGGGTGGTGGAAGTCCCAGTCTGTGGCGTAGGTCTGCAGGGTATCCCGCTGACCCATCTCGTCGGCCACGTAGACGTTGCTGGTCACCGTCCAGACCGCGACGATGCAGGCGCCGATGATCAGGGCCCCGGAGACGGCGTTGCGGTCCCGGCGGAAGCCGGTCACCCGCAGCACGGCGTAGAGCAGGGCGCCGCCGATGAACAGGGCCAGGAGCGGCCGCACCCAGTGCCCCGCCTCGCCGGCGATGAGGCTGCCCAGGTCCTGGCCGTGGCTGTGGGACAGGGCCGTCGCCTGGACCCATCCGAAGAGCAGATCGCGCAGCGAGGCGTCGACCAGCGGCAGGGGATTGACCATGAAAAAGGCCACCGTGCCCAGGATCGCGGCCACGAATAGCGACTTGAGGTTGCCGGCGCCGATGCGCACCACGGTCTTGTTGCCGCAGCCGCTGCCCAGGGTCATGCCGATGCCGAAGAGCAGGCCGCCGACGAGGTAGCCGGCCCAGGCGAAGTCGGCGCTGCGATATGGTGGCATGCTCTCGTCGGCATTGATCAGCCCCAGTGGCTCGAGCAGCCCCACGCCGAGGATCGCCACGGCGATGATCAGGATCCACATGCGCATCCGCTGCCAGTCCTGCATGTTCACGATGTCGGAGACGGCGCCCATCGTGCAGAAGTTGCTCTTGTTGACGACGGCACCGAGGACCACCGCGATGGCGAAGACGGTGCCGAGCATCGTCCAGTGCGCTGCGATAAAGGAATCGAAGACCATAACTGTGCGACCCTTCAGCGTCGGTTCAGGAGGGCAGCCCGGCGGCGCCGGGCGGTCTGCGTCTCTGCCCGGCACATTCTTCAGCGTGCAAGCGTTGCCCGGAATATCCCAAACGGGGGACTGCAGTCGCTGAACGGCCCCCCGCGCGGGGGAGAGGGTAGCCGAGGTGGCGTCTCAGGTGGTGGGGCGACGGGTCAGCCCGAAGTCCACGGCCTTGATAGCCGCCTCAACCCGGGAGTGGACGCCGAGCTTGCGCAGCACCGATTTGACATGGAGCTTGACGGTCCCGTCGGAGATTCCCAGGTGCCGGGCGATGACCTTGTTGCTCTCGCCGGCGGCCAGGCGTTCGAGGATGTCCCGTTCCCTCGGGGTGAGGCCGGCGAAGGGGTCCGGCGGGGTGTCGTCGGCTCGCTGATCAGGCGGCTGCCCCAGGGCCCGCGCCAGGGTGTCGGTCAGTTGGGGCGCCACGGCGATCTTACCGTCGGTGGCCTGGTGCAAGGCGGAGATCAGGTAATCGGGGTCGTTGTGTTTGAGCAGGTACCCCTGCGCCCCGGCGCGCAGGCAGTCGAACAAGTCGCGCTCCTCCTCGCTGCCGGTGAGCATCACCACCGGCAGCCCGGGGTGCTGATCGTGGATCCGCCGCAGGACCGTTAGCCCGTCCTGTCCGGGCATGCGCAGATCGAGCAGCACCAGATCGGGTCCGAACGAAGCCACCAGGGCGAGCACGTCGTCCTGGCCGGAGCCGCTCGCGGTGGTCAGCCCCTGGGCGTTGAGCAGCTCCTGCAGCGCGGCGCGGAAGAGCTGATGATCATCGACAAGCAGGATACGCATGGTCGTTGAACCCCGCTTGGTGAAGGCTCTTGGTGGTCCACGTCAGGCGCTGCGGCTGCGGCAGGCGCAGATGGATGGCAGTGCCCTGGCCCGGCTCGCTCTCCACGCTCAGGATCGCCCCCAGGTGCCGGGCGCGCTCGCGCATCCCCCGCAGGCCGTGTCCGCGGGGCTGGGTCGGGTCCGAATCGGGTACCTCGTCCACCACGAAGCCGCCCCCGTCGTCCTCGATCAGCAGGCAGAGGTCACCGCCGGGGGTCTCCAGCTGCAGGCGGACATTGCGGGCGCCGCCGTGGTGCCAGGCGTTGGACAGGGCTTCCTCGACAATGCGGTGGATGTGCAGCTGCTCGCGCTCGCCGAGGGCCAGCTCCGGCCAGCGGTGGATCAGTCGGACCTCGATGCCGCTGTCCCGGCTGAACCGGTTGACCAGTCGGCTCAGGGCCGTCTCCAGCGGCGTGCCCAACGCCTGCGTGCGGAACTGCTGCATCACCGTCCGGACCTGGTCGTTGGTGTGGTCGAGCCGGGTGCGCAGATCCTCCAGCGGGGCGAGCAGGGCCTCGGTGTCGGCTCCGCTGCTGACCCGTTCCTCCAGCTGCCGGACCCGCAGGCGCAGCGTGGCCACCTCCTGGGCGACCGTGTCGTGTAGTTCGTGGGCGAGGAGGTTGCGCTCCTCCTGCAGCGCGCTGTGATGGGTGCGGTACTCTTCGCGGATCCGGGCGATGGCCGCGCCGAGCTGACGGCCGATCCACTCCAGCATGCGCGGCGGGTGCATCCAGCGCTGTGCTTCGTGCGGTTCGAAGTACAGGTTGTAGATGCCAACGCCGTTGCCGCCCGGATCGAGAATCGGTACCGCCAGCATGGCCAGCTGTGGTCGGTTCGGCAGCGGGTTGCAGCCGCTGCGCCGGATGCACTGACGCAGGTCGCCGCGGAACTGCACCGCGGTGCGTTCTCCGGCGATGGCGCAGGGGCAGCCCTCCGCCGGCTGACGACGCTCGGCGTCGATGAAGCCGGCGTTGAGTCCGTTGGCCTCGACCAGGCGCAGATAACCCTGCTCGTCGAAGAGGCGCACGGCGGCCGCGGCGGCCCCCGTCTGCTCGATGAGTCGTGCCAGGCCGTGCTCGAGCAGTTCATCGAGGTCGCGGGCCTGCGCCGCCACTACGCCCAGGGCGCTGAGCAGGTGCAGGGCTTCCTGCTCGGTGGCTGAGGATGCGGAGGCATGCGGCGTATCGGGGTAGTGTGTGGGGGTCGGGAGGGTCCGCAACCGGCGCAGCGGCCGCCAGCGGCTGGAGCCGCCGGGTCCCTCGTGGAATCCATGCCCGTGGGGCTCCCGTGCGTTGGGGGGCTCGATAGTGCGCGCCGCCCGTTGCCGGCGCAGGCCGGTTGGGTCCGCATCTCTCCCGGCGTACA
>NZ_JAJNQP010000018.1:0-52469 GCF_022227985.1 Halorhodospira sp. M38 | reverse complement strand
GCGACGAGCGGCGGCTACTTGCGCTTTTTCGGCGGCAGCAGATCGGTGATGCTGCCGCTGGCCATCTCCGCCGCCATGGCCACCGTCTCGGAGAGGGTCGGGTGGGGATGGACGGTCAGACCGATGTCGTGGGCATCCGCCCCCATCTCCAGGGCCAGGCCGATCTCGCCGATCAGATCGCCGGCACCGGGGCCCACGATGCCGCCGCCGATCACCCGCCCAGTGTCCGCATCGAAGAGGATCTTGGAGACGCCATCGCTGGCATCGAGCGACAGCGCGCGACCGTTGGCCGCCCACGGGAAGGCCCCCTTCTCGTAGGCGATCCCCTTGGCCTTCGCCTGCTCCTCGGTCACCCCCACCCAGGCGACCTCCGGATCGGTGTAGGCCACCGAGGGGATGGCCCGGGCGTCCCAGGCGCTCTTCTCCCCAGCGATCACCTCGGCGGCGATCTTGCCCTCGTGCACCGCCTTGTGGGCCAGCATGGGCTGGCCGACGATATCGCCGATGGCGTGGATGTGCGGCACTGCGGTGCGCATGTGCTCGTCCACGCTCAGGCAGCCGTCATCGCGCGGCGTCAGTCCGGCGGCCTCAAGGCCGATGCTGTCGCTGTTCGGACGGCGGCCCACCGCCACCAAGACGCGATCGAAGCGGTCACTCTCCGGGGCATCCGCACCGCTCAGGGTGACCGTCAGCGACTTCTTGTTCGCCTTGACCCCGGTCACCTCCGTGTTGAGGTGGATCGCCTCGCAGCGCTTGGCCAGGCGCTTGCGCAGGACCTTGACCAGATCCGGGTCGGCCCCGGGCATGAGCCGGTCGGAGAGTTCGACCACCGTCACCTTGCTGCCCAGCCCGGAGTAGACCGAGGCCATCTCCAGGCCGATGATCCCGCCGCCAACCACCAGCAATCGCTCGGGGATCTCCTCGAGCTTGAGGGCACCGGTGGAGTCCATCACCCGCGGGTCGTCCACGGCCAGCGACGGCGGGATCGCCGGCCGCGACCCGGCGGCGATGATGCAGTGCCGGAAACTGATGGTCCGCGTTCCCTCCTCACCGGCCACCCGCAGGTGGTGGGCATCGGCGAAGGTCGCCTCGCCGGTGACCACCTCAACCTTGCGCTGTTTGGCGATGCCGGCCAGCCCCTGGGTCAGCTGCTTGATGATGCCGCGCTTCCAGTCGTTGAGCCGCTCCAGATCGATCTTCGGCTTACCGAAGGCGATTCCGTGGGCGGCGAACTGATCCGCCTCGTCCACCACCTTGGCGGCGTGGAGCAGCGCCTTGGAGGGGATGCAGCCGACGTTCAGGCAGACGCCGCCGAGGACCGGGTACCGATCCACCAGCATCACCTTCAGCCCCAGGTCGGCGGCCCGGAAGGCGGCACTGTACCCCCCCGGCCCCGCGCCGAGGACGACCAGGTCGCAGTCCGCCTCCTGCGGGGCATCGGTGGCGGCCGCGGCCACCCCTTCGTCCGCCGGGGTCTGCTCGGCGGGTGCCCCGGTGGCGACCCCACCGGCCGCGCCCTCGCCGGCAGCCGGATCACCGCCGGCGGCCTCTTCCGCCTGGAGGGTCAGGATCGGAGACCCCTCGGAGACCGTATCGCCCACCGCCACGTGCACCTCACGCACCACCCCGGCCGCGGATGCGGGGACCTCCATGCTCGCCTTGTCGGATTCCAGGGTGATCAGTGATTGCTCGGACGCGACCCGATCCCCCGGTCCGACCAGCACCTCGATGACCTCCACGGCCTCGAAGCCGCCGATATCCGGTACCTTGACCTGTTGCTCAGCCATGCCGTGCTCCAATCCTTGCCGAGTCCGCCGGCGCAGCACGCCGGCGCTGGTTTGCGCGGGGGCGGCCGGCGGCCGCCCCCGCCCGCTGGGCGCCCCTTACAGCACCAGCCGGCGCAGGTCGCCGAGGACCTGGCTCAGGTAGGTGGTGAACCGGGCGGCCATGGCGCCGTCAATGACGCGGTGGTCGTAGGAGAGCGACAACGGGAGCATCAGCCGCGGTTGGAAGGCCTGCCCATCCCACACCGGCCGGGTCTCCGACTTGGAGACGCCGAGGATCGCCACCTCCGGGGCGTTGACGATGGGCGTGAACGCCGTACCACCGATGCCACCGAGGCTCGAGATGGAGAAACAGCCTCCCTGCATGTCCGCCGGAGAGAGCTTGCCGTCGCGGGCCTTGGCCGAGAGGGCGCCGAGGTCCTCGGCGATCTGCAGCACACCTTTCTGATCGGCGTCGCGCAGGACCGGGACCACCAGCCCCTCGGGGGTGTCGACGGCCACGCCGATATGGCAGTAGTGCTTGATGATCAGCTCCTGCCCGTCCGCCGAGAGGCTGGCGTTGAAACGCGGGTACTCGGCGAGGGCCGCGGTGGCCGCCTTGACCAGGAAGGCCAGCGGGGTGAGCTTCACGCCCCGGGCCTCGGCCTCCTTCTTCAACGACTGGCGGAAGGCCTCCATCTCGGTGATGTCGGCTTCATCGAACTGTGTGACGTGGGGGACATTCAGCCAGCTGCGGTGCAGGTGCGGCCCCGAGAGCCGCTGAATGCGGGTCAACGCCACCCGCTCCACCTCGCCGAAACGACTGAAGTCCTGCTCGGGGATCGGCGGGATCCCGGCCCCTTCGCCGGCCGGGGCGCCGGCGGCGGCACCCGTTGGCGGGACCTCCTGGCCCTGCATCACGCGCTTGACGTAGGCCTCCACGTCCTCGCGCCGAATACGCCCCTTGCGTCCGCTGCCGCTGACGCGCCCGAGGTCGACGCCGAGCTCGCGGGCGTAGCGACGAACCGAAGGGCTGGCGTGGGCGGCGCGGTGGCCGTCGCGATCGATCGGCGGCTGCCCGCCGCTGGACGCGGCGGGGCCTGTGCCGCTGCCCGCCGGGGCGGGCGCGGGGGCCACCGGCGCTGATCCGCCAGCCGGCTTCTCGCTTCCGGACGATTCGGCCGTTTCCTCGGCCGGGGCGCCCTCAGCGGCCGGGGCCTCGGCCGGTGCCGCCGGCTCAGCCGGCCCGGATGCGGCATCGGCGGCGGCCGTGTCGACGGTGGCGATCACACTCCCCTCGGAGACCATATCACCGACGGCGATGTGCACCGCCCGGATCTCGCCCCCGACCTCCGCCGGCACCTCCATGCTTGCCTTGTCGGACTCGAGGGTGATCAGCGACTGCTCCGGCTCGATCCGGTCCCCGGGCGCGACCAGGACCTCGATCACCTCCACGGCCTCGAAGCCGCCGATATCCGGTACCTTGAGCTCCTGTTCCGCCACGGTCACACCTCCCACGGGTTCGGGGCATCCGCCGCCAGCTGGTACTTGCCGATGGCCTCGCTGACCTTCCCGGCCTCGATCTCGCCCTCATCGGCCAGGGCGTAGAGGGCTGCCGCGGCGATGTGGTAGCGATCCACCTCGAAGAAGCGCCGCAGCTTCTCGCGGGTATCCGAGCGGCCGAAGCCATCGGTCCCCAGGGACCAGAACTTGCGTCCGATGTAGGGACGGATCTGATCCGGGTAGGCGCGCATGTAGTCGGTGGCGGCAATGGCCGGGCCACTGTAGCCCTCCAGGCACGCCTGCAGGTACGACTGCCGACGCTCGGACTCCGGGTGGAGGCGGTTGCCCCGGGCGCAGGCCATGCCGTCGCGGGCCAGCTCGGTGAACGAGGGGCAGCTCCAGATATCGGCATGGACGCCGAAATCGCCAGCGAGCAGCTCCGCGGCGGCGATCACCTCGCGGAAGATGCTCCCCGAGCCCATCAGCTGCACCCGCGGCCCCTTCTTCTTGGGGCCGGCGCGGAAGAGGTACATGCCGCGGCGGATGCCCTCCTCGGCCCCCTCGGGCATCGCCGGATGGGTGTGGTTTTCGTTGTAGACGGTCAGGTAGTAGAAGCAGTTCTCCTGCTCGGCGTACATCCGGCGCAGCCCGTCCTGGACGATCACCGCCAGCTCGTAGTCGAAGGCCGGGTCGTAGGAGACGCAGTTGGGGATGGTCGAGGCGAGGACGTGGCTGTGGCCGTCCTGGTGCTGCAGCCCCTCGCCGTTGAGGGTGGTCCGGCCGGCGGTGCCACCAATCAGGAAACCCCGGGCCTGGATATCCCCGGCGGCCCAGCACAGGTCCCCCACCCGCTGGAAGCCGAACATGGAGTAGAAGATGTAGAAGGGGATCATGTTGACGCCGTGGTTGGCGTAGGCCGTGGCCGCCGCCATCCACGAGGACATGGCACCGGCCTCATCCAGCCCCTCCTCGAGGATCTGCCCGGTCTGCGCCTCGCGGTAGGACATCAGCTGATCGGCGTCCTCGGGCTCGTAGAGCTGCCCCACGTTGGAGTAGATGCCGAGCTGACGGAACAGCCCCTCCATCCCAAAGGTGCGCGCCTCGTCGGGGATGATGGGCACCACCCGCTGGCCGATCTGCTTGTCGCGGGTTAACACCGTCAGCGCGCGCACGAAGGCCATGGTGGTGGACAGCTCCCGCTCGCCGCTGTCCTTGAGCAGCGCGTCGAAGGCGGAGAGCTGCGGGACCTCGAGCGCCGGCGCCCGCTCGTAGCGCACCGGCATGTAGCCGCCCAGGGCCTGCCTACGCTCGTGGAGGTAGCGCATCTCCGGGGCGTCGTCATCGGGCTTGTAGAAGGGCGTCTCCTTGAGCTGCTCGTCGGGGATGGGGATCTCGTAGTGGTCGCGGAACCGGCGCAGGGCGTTCTCACCCATCTTCTTCTGCTGGTGGGTGATGTTCTGCCCCTCGCCGGCCTCGCCCATGCCGTAGCCCTTGACGGTCTTGGCCAGGATCACGGTCGGCTGCCCGGTATGGTTCACCGCGGCGTGGTAGGCCGCGTAGACCTTGTGCGGGTCGTGACCACCGCGGTTGAGCCGGTAGATGTCGTAGTCGGACATGCCGGCGACCATCTTCTCCAACTCCGGGTACTTGGCGAAGAAGTGCTTGCGCGTGTAATCACCGCCGCGCGCCTTGAACGCCTGGTACTCGCCGTCGACGGCCTCCTCCATGCGCTGCTGCAGGAGCCCCTCGTGATCGAGTTCGAGCAGCGGATCCCAGCGCGAGCCCCAGATCACCTTGATCACGTTCCAGCCGGCACCGCGGAACTCGCCCTCGAGCTCCTGGATGATCTTGCCGTTGCCGCGCACCGGACCGTCGAGGCGCTGCAGGTTGCAGTTGACCACGAAGATCAGGTTGTCGAGCTGCTCGCGGGCGGCCAGGCCGATCGAGCCCATCGACTCCGGCTCGTCCATCTCGCCGTCGCCCATGAAGCACCAGACCTTGCGGTCTGCGGTGTCCTCGATCCCGCGGTGGTGCAGGTACTTCATCATGCGCGCCTGCTGCACCGCCTGGATCGGGCCGAGGCCCATGGAGACGGTGGGGAACTGCCAGAAGTTGGGCATCAGCCAAGGGTGGGGATAGGAGCTGATGCCGTCGCCGTCGACGTCCTGACGAAAACCGGCCAGCTGCTCGGCGCTGAGCCGCCCCTCGAGGAAGGCGCGGGCGTAGATCCCCGGCGCGGAGTGCCCCTGGAGGAAGACCAGATCGCCGTCCTGCTCCTCGTTGGGCGCCCGCCAGAAGTGGTTGAAGCCGACCTCGTAGAGGGTGCAGGCCGAGGCGTAGCTGGCGATGTGCCCGCCGATGCCGTCGTGCTCACGGTTGGCGGCAACCACCATGGCGATGGCGTTCCAGCGCACCAGCGCCCGGATACGCCACTCCAGGTGGTGATCGGTGTACTCCGGCGGGCGCACCTCGAGGTGCCGGGGGATGGTGTTGATGTAGCCGGTGGTGGCCTTGAAGGGCAGATGGCCGAGCCGGCGCCGGCCCTTGCTGACCAGGTGCTCGAGGATCTGCTGCGCCCGCTCGGGCCCCTCGTGCTCGATCACCGCATCCAGGGCGTCGAGCCACTCCTGGATCTCCTCCGGATCCGGATCGTCGCGCAACTCGGGTATCGATTTCATGGTCCACCTCCTGGTTAAGAGTCGCCGGGACCCACGGGGCGCGACACGGCGGGTGGCCGTCCCGCACCCGGCGGCCTTGTGGGCCCCCGGGGGATCCCCGCAGACGGGCGAGCTTTGTTGTTCTTGTCGTCGCTAGGTCACGGCTGCCTCTCCGCTCCCTCGGGCGGTTCCTCGAGCAGCTCGTCGAGCGAGGCGCTCTTGCGCGTCGACATCCCCGCGGTGACCGCAAAGCGCATGGCGTCCTCGACACTCATATCGACGGGCTCAACCACCGAGGCCGGAACCAGCAGCGTGTAGCCACCCACCTGGTAACTCATGGGGGTGTAGACGGCGATGGTGTGCTCGTCACCGAGCCCTTCGGCCACCCCCGCCCACTGCCTGCGCGTCACCACGCCGAGCACCCGGTAATCGCTACCGGGCAGCGGCACCGTGACCACCTGGTCGCCCAGCTCCTCGGCCCGGGAGACAAACCCGGTCAGGTCCTGCACCGCCCCGTAGATGGTCTTGACCACCGGCAGCTGCAGGAGGATCTGCTCGAACCACTCCCACAGGCGGCGCAGAAGGTAGAAGTTGAGGAGGACGCCGATGGCGAAGATGCCGGCCAGTGCCAGGGCCACGCCCAGGCCGGGGTGATACCAGGTCTCGGGGATGATCAGCTGCACGACGCTCCCGAGCGCCCGCTCGGCGGTCATGATCAGCCAGTAGAGAAGATAGAGGGTGACGACCGCCGGCAGAACCGCCAGCAGCCCCTTGAGGAAAATACCGCTAATCCTGCGCATGGTATTGCTCCCCGCTGGCTTTGGCGGGGGGGGGGGGGGGCCCCCCCCCCCCAAGGCTCTGGGGACAGCTCCCGGTTCAGCTCACCTTGGGGGCGAGCTCGCCGGACTCGTAACGCTCGACCATGGTCTCGAGGGGGACCGGCTTGATCTTGGACGCCATCCCCGCCGAGCCGAAGGCCTCGTAGCGGGCCTTGCAAATCTCCTTCATAGCCTCGGTGGAGGCCTTCAGGAACTTGCGCGGGTCGAAGTTGGACGGGTTCTCGGCCAGGTGCTTGCGCACCGCGCCGGTGGAGGCCAGGCGCAGGTCGGTATCGATGTTGACCTTGCGCACCCCGTTGCGGATGCCCTCTTGGACCTCCTCGACCGGTACGCCGTAGGTCTCGGGGATCTCACCGCCGAACTGGTTGATCAGCTCCAGCCACTCCTGCGGCACCTGGGAGCTGCCGT
The DNA here is from genome assembly GCF_022227985.1 of Halorhodospira sp. M38. Classification (NCBI taxonomy): domain Bacteria; kingdom Pseudomonadati; phylum Pseudomonadota; class Gammaproteobacteria; order Chromatiales; family Ectothiorhodospiraceae; genus Halorhodospira; species Halorhodospira sp. M38. The sequence goes on along the minus strand of NZ_JAJNQP010000018.1, from coordinate 45,299 downwards.
GCATGACCAGGTGGGTGTCCGGCAGGCGCTGGTGGATCTCCTTGATCCGGCTGATGGCCAGGATGTCGCCCGTGGGCGGACGGGTGAACTTGTAGGCGCCGTGGCTGGTGCCGCAGGCGATGGCGAGGGCGTCGACATGGGTATCGCGGACGAACTGCGCCGCCTCCTCCGGGTCGGTGAGCAGTTTGTCCTTGTCCATCTTGCCCTCGGCCCCGACGCCGTCCTCCTTGCCGGCCTCACCGGTTTCGAGGGAGCCGAGCACGCCGATCTCGCCCTCGACCGAGACACCGCCGGCATGCGCCATCTCGGCAGCGCGGCGGGTCACTCCGGCGTTGTAGTCATAGTCGGCGGGGGTCTTGCCATCTTCCTTCAGCGAGCCGTCCATCATCACCGAGGTGAACCCGGACTGGATGGCGCGCATGCAGGCACCGGGGTTGGCACCGTGGTCCAGGTGGACCACCAGCGGGACGTCCGGATAGGACTCCACGGCGGCCTCCATCAGGTGCCGATAGAAGGGGACGCCGGCGTACTTGCGGGCCCCGGCGGACGCCTGGACGATAGCCGGGCTATCGCACTCCTTGGCCGCCTCCATGATGGCGTGGAGCTGCTCCATATTGTTGGCGTTGAACGCCGGCATGCCGTAGCCGTGCTCGGCTGCATGATCCAGCAGCTGTCGCAGGGTGATCATCGCCATAGTCTCGACTCCTCCGCTATCTGTGCATTCACTCTAGAGATAATCGTCCACGCAGACGATGCGCAACGTGTTCGTACCGCCCGCGGCACCGAGCTCCTCGCCGTGGGTGACCAGGACGTAGTCGCCCTGGTTGACCAGTCCCTGACGGGAGAGGCGCGCCAGTAGCCGGCTCTTGAGGGCGTTGAGGTCCTCCTGCTCGGCATCGAACTCCAGCGGATAGACGCCGCGGTAGAGGGTCACCCGCCCCCGGGTCTCCGGGTGGCGGGTCAGGACGTAGATCGGCAGCCCCGAGCTGATCCGCGACATCCACGAGGCCGTTCCCCCGGATTCGGTGATGGCGATCAGCGCCTTGATGGAAAAGTGGTTGGCGGCGTACATCGCCGCCATGGCCACCGTCTCGTCGACCTGTGTGAAGTGCTCGTCCAGCCGGTGGTGGGAAACCGTCACCGTGCGACTGCGCTCGGCCGCCCGACAGACCCGGTCCATGGCGGCCACCGTCTCGGCCGGGAACGAGCCGGTGGCGGTTTCGGCCGATAGCATCACGGCGTCGGTGCCGTCCCGCACGGCGTTGGCCACGTCGAAGACCTCGGCCCGCGTCGGGATGGGGTTGTCGATCATCGACTCCATCATCTGCGTCGCCGTGATGGCCACCCGGTTGCGAGCCCGGGCGGTCTGGATGAGCTGCTTCTGGACCTCGGGCAACGCAGCATCGCCGATCTCCACGCCGAGATCGCCGCGGGCGACCATGATGGCATCGGCGGCATCCATGATCTCCTCGGCGGCGTCCAGCGCCTCGGCGCGCTCGATCTTGGCCACGATCCCGGAGCGCCCACCGGCCTCGGTGAGCAGCCGCCGGGCCTCGTGGATGTCGTCGGCGCACCGCGGGAACGAGACCGCCACGTAATCGGCGGCCAACTCGGCGGCCGTAACGATATCGACCCGGTCCTTGTCGGTGAGCGCCGGTGCGGAGAGCCCGCCACCGCGGCGGTTGATGCCCTTGCGATCGCTGAGTTCACCGCCAACCTGCACGGTGGTGTGGACGGCGGTCCCCTCGATGCGCTCGACCCGGACCACCAGGCGGCCGTCGTCGAGCAGCAGTTCGTCGCCGGGATGCAGGTCATCCGGCAGGGCCCGGTAGGCGACCCCGACGCGGGTGTGGTCCCCGGCATCCGGATCCACGGCGGGATCGAGGATAAAGGGGTCGCCGCGGCGCAGCTGGATCGGGCCATTGCGAAAGCGCTCGATGCGGATCTTCGGCCCCTGCAGATCCACCAGCACCCCGACACGGCGACCATGGGCCTCGCCCCAGGCGCGCACGGCCTCGACCCGCTGGCGGTGGTCGCTGGCCTCGCCGTGGGAGAGGTTGATGCGCACCACATCCACCCCGGCGGCGAGGACGGCCTCCAGGCCCTCGGGCCGGTCCGTCGCCGGCCCGAGGGTCGCCAAGATCTTGGTTCTGCGGGGCATCACGCCACCGGCTCCCTGACTGAGTACCGCGTCGATCACGAATGCGCCGCCGCGTGCTGCTCGAGGGCCGCAACACCGGGCAGCTCGCGACCCTCGAGGAACTCGAGGAAGGCGCCACCGCCGGTGGAGATGTAGGAGACCCGCTCGGTGATGCCGAACTGCTCCACGGCGGCCAGGGTGTCACCGCCGCCGGCGATCGAGAAGCCGTCACTGGCGGCAATGGCCTCGGCCAGTGCCTCGGTACCGCCGGCGAAGCGCGCCATCTCGAACACGCCCACCGGGCCGTTCCAGACCACCGTACCGGCATTGCGCAGCATGCCGTCGTAGCGGGCACGGGTCTTCGGCCCGACATCGAGGATCATCTCGTCGTCGGGCACGGCCTCCACCGGGTGGACGCTGGCCTCGGCGTCCGCGGAGAACTCCCTGGCGGTGATCACATCCTCGGGGATCGGGATCTCGCCACCCTTGGCGCGGGCCTCTTGCATCAGGCGCTTGGCGGTTTCGACGAAGTCAGCCTCATAGAGGGACTTGCCGACGGAGTATCCCGCCGCGGCAATGAAGGTGTTGGCGATCCCGCCGCCGACAATGAGCTGATCCACCTTGTGAGTGAGCGCCTCCAGCACCTGCACCTTACCGGAGACCTTGGAGCCGCCGACGATGGCGATCATCGGCCGGGCCGGGTTGTCCAGCGCCTTGCCCAGGGCCTCCAGCTCGGCGGCGAGCAGCGGACCGGCACACGCCTCGGGCGCGAAACGGGCCACGCCGTGGGTGGAGGCCTGGGCACGGTGCGCGGTGCCGAAGGCATCCATGACGAAGACATCGCACAGTGCCGCCATGCGTCGGGCCAGATCCTCGTCGTCCTTGGTCTCGCCGGGCTGAAAGCGCACGTTCTCCGCCAGCGCGACGCCGCCCTCGGCAACGTCGACGCCATCGAGCCATTCACGCACCACCGGCACCTCGCAGCCGAGGATCTCGCCCAGACGGCGGGCCACCGGGGCCATCGAGGCCTCGGCGTCGTATTCACCCTCCTTGGGCCGCCCGAGGTGGGACATCACCAGCACCCGGCCACCGGCCTGCATGGCCTGGCGGATGCTCTCGGCGGCAGCGCGCACGCGGGTATCGTCGGCGACCTGGCCCTCCTTGATCGGGACGTTCAGGTCCTCGCGGATGAGCACCCGCTTGCCCGCCAGGTCGAGATCGGTCATGCGCTTCGCTTTCACGGCCACTCTCCTCTAGTCGATTCTGGTTCTGCGCCCGCGGGCGGGGGCCCTCAGCCGAGGACCCGCCGGCCCGCATCAGCCACGCTGTCCGCGGTCAGGCCGAAGTGCTCGTAGAGTTCCGGCCCCGGCGCCGATTCGCCGAAGGTGTCGAGGCCGACTACGAGGCCGCACTGACCGACCCAGCCCTGCCACAGGCCGGTGGCACCGGCCTCGACGGCCACCCGCGGTACATCACCGGGCAGCACCTGCTGACGGTAGGCCTCGTCCTGCGCGCAGAACGCCTCGACACAGGGCATGGAGACCACGCGAACGCTGCGCCCCTCGCCCTCGAGACGGTCCCGGGCCGCCATGGCCAGATCCACCTCGGAGCCGGTGGCCAGGATGACCAGCTCGGGCTTGCCGGAGCCGGCCTCCTTGAGGACATAGCCACCGCGGGCGATGGACCGGGCTTGGTCGCCGCTGCGCTGCTGCGGCTCCATGCCCTGGCGCGACAGTGCCAGCACGCTCGGTCCGTCCTCGCGGGCGATGGCCGCCGCCCAGGCCGCTGCAGTCTCCTGGGCGTCACACGGACGCCAAACGTGCAGGTTGGGGATCAGGCGCAGACTGGCCAGCTGCTCGACAGGCTGGTGCGTGGGTCCGTCCTCGCCGAGGCCGATGGAGTCGTGGGTGTAGACCATCACCACCCGCTGCTTCATCAGCGCCGCCATACGCACGGCGTTGCGGGCGTAGTCGGAGAAGATCAGGAAGGTACCGCCGTAGGGGATGAACCCGCCGTGCAGGGCGATGCCGTTCATGATGGCGGTCATCCCGAACTCGCGCACGCCGTAAAAGACGTAGTTGCCGTCGGGCTGCTCCTGGCTGACCGTCGAGCAACCGTCCCACCAGGTGTTGTTCGAGCCTGTCAGGTCGGCGGAACCGCCGAGCAGCTCGGGCAGTTGCGGCCCGAAGTGACCGAGCACCGCCTGGGAAGACTTGCGGGTGGCGTCCTTCTTGCCGCCGGCGAACTTCTCCAGGCCCTCGGCAACCAGCTCCTGCCAGTTGCCCGGCAACTCACCGCGCATCCGCCGCTCCAGCTCGTCGGCCAGCTCGGGGTGTTCCTTGCGGTACGCCTCGAGGCGCTCGCCCCACTCCTGGAGCAGCTGCTCGCCACCAGCACGCGCATCCCACGCCTTGTAATGGGCTTCGGGGATCTCGAACGGGCCGTGCTCCCAGCCCAGCTGCTTGCGGCAGGCGGCGATCTCCTCTTCGCCCAAGGGGGCACCGTGCACGCCAGCGGTGCCGCACTGATTGGGCGCACCGAAGCCGATCACCGTCTTGCAGTCGATCAGCGTCGGGCGGCTGGTATCAGCGCGCGCCTGCTCGATGGCCTGCCGCACGGCCTCGCCGTCGTGACCATCCACCGGGCCGATCACCTGCCAGCCGTAGGCCTCGAAACGCTTGCGGACATCCTCCGTGTACCAGCCCTCGACGTTGCCGTCGATGGAGATGCTGTTGTCGTCGTAGAAGGCAATCAGCTTGCCCAGCCCCAGGGTGCCGGCCAGCGAGCACGCCTCATGGGAGACCCCCTCCATCAGGCAGCCGTCGCCCATGAAGACGTAGGTGTAGTGATCGATGATCTCGTGGCCCGGGCGGTTGAAGCGCGCCGCCAGCATCCGCTCGGCCAGCGCCAGGCCAACGCTGTTCGCCAGCCCCTGGCCCAGCGGCCCGGTGGTGGTCTCCACGCCCGGCGTGTAGCCGTACTCCGGGTGCCCCGGGGTCCGGGAGTGCAGCTGGCGGAAGTTCTTGAGGTCGTCGGTGGTGAGGTCGTAGCCGGTCAGATGGAGCAGCGCATACTGCAGCATCGACCCGTGACCATTGGAGAGGACGAAACGATCGCGGTCGAACCAGCCCGGCCGCTGGGGCGCATGGCGCATGTAGTCCCGCCACAGCACCTCGGCGATGTCCGCCATACCCATCGGTGCCCCCGGGTGACCGGAGTTGGCCTTTTGGACAGCGTCCATGGCCAGGGCGCGAATGCCGTTGGCGAGCTCTCGTCGGCTCAGTTCGGTCGACGCCATGTTCTACCTCCCTCAATGGAATATTGTTCTGCTGCGGCTCGGGTCGAGCATGCCGCCATACTGCCCCGAAACTTTACGGATCGCGAACGATCAGCAAAAGCAAACCCTCCTGATCGTCCGAATAAGCGGCTACCGGGTCAGCTGGGCGAACACCGCCGGCAGGCGCTCCGGCAGGCGCTCCACGTGCTCGACCACCGAGTAGCCGTTGGCCCCGAAGATCCGTGACACGTAGGCGTCCGCGTCCCGATCCAGGGTCAGGCAGTAGCTGGTCACCCCTCGGGCGGACAGCTCCTCGGCAGCCTTGCGGGCGTCGTGGCGCAGGTACTGCGGATCCCGCACGTCGACGTCGTGCGGCTCTCCGTCGGTGACGATCAATAACAGCTTGCGCCGCTGCGGTTGACGCACCAAGTGGGCCCCGGCGTGGCGCATTGCCGCGCCCATGCGGGTCGAGTACTGCCCGCGCATCCCAGCCAGGCGGGACTTCGCTTCCTCGCTCCACGGCTGATGGAAGTCCTTGAACCGGTAGTACTGGACGTCGTGCCGACCGTCCGAGGAGAAGCCGTGGACGGCGAAGGGGTCACCGATGCCGTTGATGGCCCAGCCGAGCAGCGAGGTGGCCTCGCGGGTCAGCTCGATGACGGTCTTCTCGCTGCCGCCCATAGCGTCGTTGGTGGACTCGGAGAGATCGAGCAGAAGCAGCACCGACAGATCCCGGGTCTTACGGATGTAGCGGGTGTTGATGCGCGGATCGGGGCTCATGCCCAGGCGCAGGTCGACCATGGAGCGCACGGCGGCGTCGATATCCAGCTCGTCGCCGTCCTCCTGTCGGCGCTCGCGGATCACCCCCTGGGGCTGCAAGGCGTCGACGAGGTAGCGCAGGCGGCTGGCCACCGGCCGGTAGTCTTTGAGGACCTGGTCCATGACCTCGGGGTCGCCGCGTTTCGGACGGCGCTCGACCACCGTGACCCAGTCGGGGCGATTGAGCTGGACCTGGTAATCCCACTCCGGGTAATGGAACGGCGGGCTGGCCGGCTCCACCCCTTCCATCTCGTTGTAGCTGACCCCGAAGTCCTCGTAGGGGAAGAGCTCCGTCCCGAGGACCCAGACCTCCTGCGCGTCGTCGCCGGCGAGTTCGCAGTCAACCTCGTTGACGAACTCCATCAGGTTGACCTGGCGGCGCACCTGCCGGTGGCTGGCCGGGATGTACTCCGCATCGAGCCACTCCTCCTCATCGCTGGCGAAGAGGTAGCGGTTGTCGTCGCGGTAAGGGACGGCCATCCGCTGCAGGACGCGGGCCGAGGGCATGGGGTAGCGCTGCGCCAGGCTATTGTGCAGCTCCATGCCCAGCTCCCACGACAGCCCCACGTCCCGGGGGCGATCGGCGAAGTGGTAGTGGAAGATCTCGCGCACCTGCTGGACCCAGGGGTCGTCGTCGGCGTACTCCGGGTCAAGCAGGGCGTGGGCAGCCCGCTCCAGGCGCTCGACCACCGGATCCAGCTCCGCCTCGCGCTCGGCGGCCCGGGCCCGGTGGAAAGGCAGCCACAGCCGCTGCAGCCCCGGAAACTCGTCGATGGCCAGCGCCTCGACCCGGGCGTCCTCGATCAGGCCGATGACGGCCATCTGCGCCGGATTAAGCATCTCGGGCGAGAGCGGCTCGATGGTATGGACCAGGTGCGCGGCCGCGTGGGCGGCCGCGGCCCGATAGAGGTCCTTGCCCGGCAGCCCGTGGTAGTCGTCGTAAGCGTCGGGCAGATGGATCACCCGCTGCTCGATGAACGGCTTGTACCCCTCGCGGGTCTCGAAGTCCCCGGAGGTCGGCCGCATGAAGAAGTCCCGGGCCCAGAGCGCACGCAGGTAGAAGTTGAGCTTGCGCTGGTTATCCACCAGCAGCGTGCCGCGGCGCTCCTGCTGGAGCATCGCCTGACTGTCGGCACTCTGCAGGCCGAAGTAGGCGCGCTGCTGCTCGAAATCGCGGGCGTGGGCCTGGGCGCCCCACAGCGCCCAGCGCCGGAACCCGCCCAGGGTGAGCTTGGAGAAGAGCTCGTCGAGGTTCTCGAGCATCGGCCGCAGGCCGCGCGGAGCCTTGGCCGAAAGCTGGTGGACGAGGTTCAGGAACTGGCGCAGCAGCTCCGGATCGCCGAGCCGTCGCGCGGCAGTGGGTAAGCCGGCCAGCAGCAGGGCAATCACCTGGCCGCTGACCATCGAGGAGAGCTTCATGGCGGCAGTGACCACCTCGGTGAGCACGTCCTCGCCCACTTCCTTGGCCACCGCAGGCATCGCCTCCAGGTAGCAGATGACCAGGTCGGCGCCGCGGCCCAGCTCGGCCAGGGCCCGGGCCCCTTCCAGGTAGTTGTGCAGCCCCCGTGGCGACATCACCCGCGACGCCTCGGCGAAGCTCGCCTCCAGCGTCTCGGCGATCCGCGGATCCGCCGCCACCAGGGTCTCACGGTAGTCCTCGAGGCGCACCGTCATCGCAATCCCCCGCACTGCCCCCGGGTGATCACCCGGTCGTTCAGAAGTAGGTCGCCACCGCCTGATCCAGCGTCTCGCGCATGTCCGGATCGTCGGTCAGGGGGCGCACCAGCGACATGGTGCAGGCTGAGCGCGGCTCGATGCCCTTGGCGATCAGGTTGCCGGCGTAGACCAGCAGACGCGTGGAGATCCCTTCATCCAGCCCGTGGCCCTTGAGGTTGCGGGCGCGGTGGGCGATCTGCACCAGCTTGTCGGCGATATCGCTGTCGACGCCGGTCTCGTGGGCGACGATCTCCGCCTCGGCCGCGGCCTCCGGGTAGTCGAAGTCGAGGGCGCCGAAACGCTGCTTGGTGGACTGCTTGAGGTCCTTCATCAGCGACTGATAGCCGGGGTTGTAGGAGATCACCAGGTGGAAGTCCGGGTGGGCGTGCACCAGCTCGCCCTTCTTCTCGAGCGGCAGGGTGCGCCGGTGGTCGGTCAGGGGGTGGATCACCACGGTGGTGTCCTGACGCGCCTCGACCACCTCGTCGAGGTAGCAGATGGCGCCGATCCGCGCCGCGGTGGTCAGCGGCCCGTCCTGCCAGCGGGTGCCATTGGCGTCGAGCAGGTAGCGGCCCACCAGGTCGGCGGCGGTCATATCCTCGTTGCAGGCCACCGTAACCAGGGGACGCTGCAGCTGCCAGGCCATGTACTCGACGAAACGAGACTTGCCGCAGCCGGTCGGCCCCTTGAGCATCACCGGCATGCGGGCCTGGTAGGCGGCCTGGTAGAGATCGACCTCGTCACTGACCGGCCGGTAGTACGGCGCTTCAGTGACGCGATACTGGTCCACATCGTGCTCGGTCATCGGCCCCTCCGCTCGGGTACTGGCTTTTCGAATGGCGACGGGGGCGATCCCGGCCACCATTCGAAAAGCAGCGGTGCGGTCCCGGCGACCACCGCCCGGCGCGGGCGGCGATCGCCGGGCACACCCCGGCCACTAGGCGTCGATGGGACCCCGATAGATCACCATCGCGGTGCCCTGCGTCTGCCGGTAGTTGTCGTAGCCAATGAGGCGCACGTGGTGCTCCGGGTGCTCCTTGTGGCACGCCTCGGCCTCTTTGAGGATAGCGTCCACGTCGGTCTCGCCGAACATCGGCAGCTTCCACATGTACCAGTAGTGGTCGAAGGCGTTCTCCGGCTCGGTGTGCTCGATGGCCGGGTTCCAACCCTGGTCGACGATGTACTGGACCTGCTTGCGGACGTCCGCGTCGCTCATCTCCGGCAGGTAGGAGAAGGTCTCGAAGCGACGGCTGTTCGGATCGGACAGCTTGGACTTGTAATCCTGGATCTCACTCATTGCTCAGTCTCCTTCCCCTTTACCGGTGCGCCGTGTCCAGCTTGTCCACGGTGTCGAACTCGAACTTGATCTCCTTCCACGTCTCCATGGCGGCCTTCAGCTCGGGGCTGCTCTTGGCGGCCTCGGTGAGGATCTCCTTGCCCTCCTTCTCGAGCTCGCGGCCCTCGTTGCGGGCCTTGACGCAGGCCTCCAGGGCCACGCGGTTGGCCGCGGCGCCGGCGGCATTGCCCCAGGGATGGCCCAGCGTACCGCCGCCGAACTGGAAGACCGCATCGTCACCGAAGATCGACAACAGAGCCGGCATGTGCCAGACGTGGATCCCGCCGGAAGCGACGGCGAAGGCGCCCGGCATCGCGCCCCACTCCTGATCGAAGAACAGGCCGCGGGAGCGGTCCTCCTCGATGTAAGGCTTGCGCAGCAGGTCGATCCAGCCCAGCGTCGACTGGCGGTCACCCTCGAGCTTGCCGACCACCGTTCCGGTGTGCAGCTGGTCGCCGCCCATCAGGCGCAGGATCTTGGTCAGCACCCGGAAGTGGATGCCGTGGTTCGGGTTGCGGTCGAGCACCGCGTGCATGGCGCGGTGGATGTGCAGCAGCATGCCGTTGTCGCGGCACCAGTTGGCCAGGCCCTGGTGGGCACAGAAGCCGGCGGTGATGTAGTCGTGCATGATGATCGGCGCGCCGATCTCCTTGGCAAACTCGGCACGCTTGTACATCTCCTCCGGCGTCGGGGCGGTGACGTTGAGGTAGTGGCCCTTGCGCTCGCCGGTTTCCTCCTCGGCCTTCTGGATCGCCTCCATGACGAACTCGAAGCGGTCGCGCCAGCGCATGAAGGGCTGGGAGTTGACGTTCTCGTCGTCCTTGGTGAAGTCGAGACCGCCGCGCAGGCACTCGTAGACCGCGCGGCCGTAGTTCTTGGCCGAGAGGCCGAGCTTGGGCTTGATGGTGCAGCCGAGCAGCGGCCGGCCGTACTTGTTCATCTTGTCCCGCTCGACCTGGATGCCGTTCGGCGGCCCGGGGCAGGTCATCACGAAGTGCAGCGGGAAGCGCACGTCCTCCAGGCGCAGGGCGCGCACGGCCTTGAAGCCGAAGACGTTGCCCACCAGCGAGGTGAAGACGTTGACGATCGAGCCCTCTTCGAAGAGGTCGATGGGGTAGGCGATGAAGGCGTAGAAGGCCTCGTCGTCGCCCGGCACGTCCTCGACCTTGTAGGCGCGACCCTTGTAGTGTTCCAGGTCGGTGAGCAGGTCGGTCCAGACCGTGGTCCAGGTCCCGGTGGAGGACTCGGCGGCGACGGCGGCGGCCGCCTCCTCGCGGTCCACGCCGGGCTGCGGCGTCACCTTGAACACGGCCAGAAGGTCGCTATCCTTGATCTTGTAATCGGGCTCCCAGTAGGTCTCCCGATACTCCTTGACGCCCGCGGTGTACGTCTTGCTAGCCATCGATCCTCTCCTCAAGCGTTTCTGCTCGTAAGTCCAAACACGCCCCGGGGCTTTGATGAGCAGCACCGGTTCTTGTGGCTGCCCCTTGCGGCATGTCTCCAGACAGCATAGCCTTGCAGTTCAAGAAGAAAAAGAAATTGTTTTTGGTGCTTGGATAAGTTTTCCATTATTAACAAGCATTGGGGGAGGCCCAGGAGGATGAACATCACACTACGGCAGCTACAGGTGTTCGAGTCTGTAGCCCGACATCTCAGCTTCACCCGTGCCGCCGAGGAGCTGTATCTCACGCAGCCGGCGGTCTCCATGCAGATCAAGCAGCTCGAGCAGCAGGTCGGACTGCCCCTGTTCGAGCAGATCGGTAAACGAATCTACCTCACCGAGGCCGGCGAGGAGGTGCGGCGCTATGCCCAGCGCATCTCCGCCGAACTGCGCGAGCTCGCCGACGGCCTCGAAGCCCTGCGCGGGCTGAACAGCGGCCGACTGCGACTGACGGTGGCCTCGACCGCCAACTACTTCGCCACCGACCTGCTCGCCGCCTTCACCCGGCGACAGCCCGGGGTGACGTTCCAGCTAGAGGTCACCAACCGGGAGGGGGTGATCCGCCGCATTCAGGACAACGAGATGGACCTGGCGGTCATGGGTCGCCCGCCGGAGGGGCTGGATGTCGCCGCCGAGGCCTTCATGCCGAATCCGCTGGTGATCATCGCCGCGCCGGACCACCCACTGGCAGACGGCTCGCCGATCCCACTCGAACGCCTGCAGGACGAGCTCTTCGTGCTGCGCGAGCAGGGCTCGGGCACCCGCAACGCGGTCCAGCGCGTGCTCGAGGAACGCGGCATGAACCTGCGCGGCGGGCTCGAAATGAGTTCCAACGAGGCCATCAAGCAGTCGGTACAGGCCGGACTCGGGCTCGGCGTCGTCTCCATCCACACCGTAGCCCTGGAGCTCGAGTTGGGCCGGCTGCGGGTGCTCAACGTCGAGGGCTTCCCTCTGGAGCGGCAGTGGTACCTGGTCCACCGCTCGGGCAAGCGCCTCTCGCCGGCGGCGGAGGCGTTCCGTCAGTTCATCCTCGACGAGGCCCACCGGCACTGGCAGGTCCCGGAGACGCCAGGGGTTGCGCCCCCGCAGGAACCGCCGCTGCAGGCCGTTCCGTGAGCCCGTTTATTCCAATAATCATCAATCCTTAGTTCCCCGCGGGGCGCCCCGGGCTTAGCTTGCCGGGGCGCCCTGGGTTCAAGCCGGGAGGAGTACCCATGAACAAGCCGTGGATCGCACCGTCCATCCTGTCCGCCGATTTCGCCCGCCTGGGCGATGAGGTCAACGCCGTTCTCCGGGCCGGCGCCGATGCCATCCACTTCGATGTCATGGACAACCACTATGTCCCCAATCTGACCATCGGCCCGCTGGTCTGCCAGGCGCTGCGCGATCACGGCATCACTGCGCCCATTGACGTGCATCTGATGATCAAGCCGGTGGACCGGATCATCCCCGATTTCGCCGCGGCCGGGGCCGACTGGATCACCTTCCACCCCGAGGCCAGCGAGCACGTCGACCGCTCCCTGAGCCTGATCCGCGAGCACGGCTGCCGGGCCGGCCTGGTCTTCAACCCGGCCACGCCGCTCGACTGCCTGCGCTACGTCGCCGATAAGGTCGACATGGTGCTGCTGATGTCGGTCAACCCCGGCTTCGGGGGGCAGAAGTTCATCCCCGGGACCATCGACAAGATCCGCGAGGCGCGGCAACTGATCGATGAGCTGAACCCGGACGCCCGCCTGCAGGTCGACGGCGGGATCAAGGCCGAGAACATCCGTCAGGTGGCCGAGGCCGGCGCGGACACCTTCGTGGCCGGCTCGGCGGTCTTCGGGGCCGAAGACTACGGCCAGGCCATCGCCGATATGCGCAAGGAGCTCGAGGCTGCGCACCGCGCCGGTTGAGCTCGCGTTCAAGGGAATTTCTAGTCAGCGAGCAAGAGGATCAAGCCATGTCCGAGAAGCATCCCATCATTGCGGTCACAGGCTCCTCCGGGGCAGGGACCAGCACCGTCAAGAACGCCTTCGAGCACATCTTCCGCCGGGAACAGGTCACCCCGGTGGTGATCGAGGGCGACGCTTTCCACCGCTTCAACCGGCAGGAGATGCGCGACCAGCTGGCCCGAGCCGCCGAGGAGGGGCGCAACCTGAGCCACTTCGGGCCGGAGGCCAACGTCTTCGACGAGCTCGAGCACTCCTTCCGCCGGTACGGCCAAGAGGGCATCTGTCGACGCCGCAGGTACCTTCACAGCGATGAGGAGGCGGAACCCTACGGACTGCGCCCCGGCGAGTTCACCGACTGGGAGGACGCCGGCCAGGACAGCGATCTGCTCTTCTACGAGGGGCTGCACGGCGGCGTCGTGACCGAGGAGCACAACGTGGCGCAGCACGTGGACCTGCTCGTCGGCGTGGTGCCCATCGTCAACCTGGAGTGGATCCAGAAGATCCATCGCGACGGCGCCGAGCGCGGCTACACAGCCGAGAAGACCGTGGACACCATCCTGCGGCGCATGCCGGACTACGTGAACTACGTCACGCCGCAGTTCTCGCGGACCGACATCAACTTCCAGCGCGTACCCACGGTGGATACCTCGAACCCGTTTATCGCCCGGGACGTGCCGACGCCGGATGAGTCCTTTACGGTGATCCGCTTCCGTCAGCCGGAGCGCTTCGGGATCGATTTCCCGTACCTGCTGAACATGATCCCCGACTCCTTCATGTCGCGGCGGAACACCATGGTGGTCCCCGGCGGCAAGACCGGCTTCGCCATGGAGCTGATCATGACGCCGATCATCCACGAGTTCGTCGAGCGCAGCCGCAAGCTCAAGGGAGCCCGCTAGACGGCGGCGCACCAACGGCAAACACGCACCACAAGAAAAAAAAGGGGGGCGCCACCCTGGGTGACGCCCCCTTTCTCGTTTCTGGTGTGGCCCGCCCGGGGCGGGCTGTCACCGATCAGAACTCCTCTTCGAGATCCTCGTCGCCGAAGTCATCCTCGAAGTCGTCCTCAAAGTCGTCTTCGAAGTCGTCGTCCTCGAAGTCGTCAAAGGCCTCGTCCTCGTCCATCGGAGCCGGCTCATCGCCCTCCGGCATCTCCTCGAACTCATCGAGCTCCTCGAAGTCGTCGCCGCCGCCGCAGCCCGCCAGCGTCAGCCCGCCGGCGATGGTCAGGACCCCCAGGATGGTTGCCAGCTTGCGCATGATCTTCTCCTCTCCAAGCGTGTTGAAATCCGTCCACGTGAATCTCGTGTTCACGCCTCAATCACACCGACACCGGCATGCTGCGTCAAGTTCCCCGCCGACGCACCCTTGGGCGAGGCCAGGGGAGCGGGCATAATCAAGGCCTTCAACGGCAGCGTGAAACAATGGAGGCGGTCGTGACACGGAGCTCCCAACCGCAGTTCAATGGCGGCTACCCCCTACGGCGCCCGCGCCGGATGCGCCGCGACGCCTTCTCCCGCCGACTCATGCGGGAGACTCGGCTCGGCCCGGAGGATCTGATCCAACCGGTCTTCGTCCTCGACGGCGAGGATCGCACCGAGCCGGTGCCCTCCATGCCCGGCGTCGAGCGCATGACCATCGACCGACTGGTCCAGGAGGCGCGGGAGCTGCACGCCCTCGGCATCCCGCTGATCGCCATCTTCCCGGTGACCCCCGCCGAAGTGAAAAGCGAGGACGCGCGCGAAGCCTACAACCCGACCGGCATCGCCCAGCGCGCCGTGCGTGCGGTCAAGGATGCGGTCCCCGGGATGGGCGTCATGACCGACGTCGCCCTCGACCCGTTCACCAGTCACGGCCAGGACGGGCTGATCGACGAAACCGGCTACGTCATGAACGAGGAGACCGTCGAGGTCCTGGTCCGCCAGGCGCTCTCCCACGCCGAGGCCGGAGCCGACGTGGTCGGCCCCTCCGACATGATGGATGGCCGCGTGGGGGCGATCCGCAGCGCCTTGGAGTCCCACGACCACCGCAATGTGCGCATCCTCTCCTACGCGGCCAAGTACGCCTCCTGCTACTACGGTCCGTTCCGCGATGCCGTGGGCTCCTCGGACAACCTCGGCAGCGGCGTGGCCGGACCGGGCAAGGACAGCTATCAGATGGACCCGGGCAACAGCGACGAGGCCCTACACGAGGTGGCCCTCGATCTGCAGGAGGGGGCCGACATGTTCATGGTCAAACCCGGCCTCCCCTACCTGGACGTCATCCGGCGGATCAAGGACGAATTCGGGGTGCCGACCTTCGCCTACCAGGTCAGCGGCGAGTACTCCATGCTCAAGGCAGCCGCCCAGAACGGCTGGCTCGACGAGCGCGAGTGCGTGCTCGAGGCGCTGCTCTCGCTGCGCCGGGCGGGCGCCGATGGCATCCTGACCTACCACGCACGGGCTGCGGCTCAGTGGATGCGCGAAGAGGACTGAGATCTTGAAGAGCTACTTCGCCCGGATCTTCGGCTCCTCGCCGGTCGCACCTTTGCAGCAACACATGGCCGAGGTGGTCGACTGCGTGGAGGTGCTGCCGGAACTCTTCCGGGCCTCGGCGGCGGGCGACGTGCAGCGCATGCGCGACGCCCACCGCCAGATCGTCCAGCACGAGCACGAGGCGGACCGCCTGAAGAAGGAGATCCGCGCACACCTGCCGCCGGATCTGTTCATGCCGTGGGACCGGCGTGACTTCCTCGAGCTGCTGCGCGCCCAGGATCGGATCGCCAACAAGAGCAAGGACATCGCCGGGCTGATGATCGGCCGCCAGATGCAGTGGCCGGCGGCACTGGAAGAGGCCACCCTGGGTCTGCTCGATCAGGGCATCGAGGCGGCCCGCCAGGCCAAGGCCTCGGTACGCGAGCTCGATGAGCTGGTCGAGGCCGGCTTCCGCGGCGCGGAGCTGGAGATCGTCGAGAGCCTGCTGGACAAACTCGACGACGTAGAGGCCGAAACCGACCGCATGCAGGTCCAGCTGCGCTCGCAGCTGTTCGAGATCGAGCGCGAGCTCTACCCGGTGGATGTCATGTTCCTCTACCAGATCATCGAGGCCCTCGGCACCCTCGCCGACCGTGCCCAGCAGACGGGCGCCCGCTTTCAGATCCTGCTCGCGCGCTGAGGCATGGAATACGCCGTCGTCTACCTGGCCCTCGCCGCTGCGTTCGGACTGTTCATGGCCTGGGGCATCGGGGCCAACGACGTGGCCAACGCCATGGCCACGTCGGTGGGCTCGCGGGCACTGACCATTCGCCAGGCGGTGGTGATCGCCGCCATCTTCGAGTTCGCCGGCGCGGTGCTCGCCGGCGGCGCGGTGGCAGCCACGGTCCGCGGCGGCATCGTCGACACCTCATCACTGGTCGGCGAGGAGGAGATCCTCGTCTTCGGCATGCTCGCCGCCCTCGCCGCCGCTGGCTGCTGGCTGCTGGTGGCCTCCTGGCGAGGTTGGCCGGTCTCCACCACGCACTCGATCATCGGCGCCCTGGTCGGCTTCGGTATCGCCGGACTGGGCTGGGGGGCCATCCACTGGCCGGCCGTCGGGCAGGTGGCCGCCAGCTGGGTCACCTCGCCGCTGATCGCTGCGGTGGTCAGCTTCGCCCTGTTCCGCTCAGTGCAGATGCTGGTCCTCGACCGCCGCCATCCGCTGGAGGCGGCCAAGAAGTGGGTGCCCTTCTATATCTTCCTCACCGGGTTCTTCGTCTCGGTCATCACCCTCTTCCGTGGGCTGCAGCACATCGGGCTGGAGCTGGGCTTCGCCACCAACCTCCTGCTGTCGCTCGCCATCGGCCTGGTCATGGCCTGGGCCGGCAAGCTGGCGATCCATCGCACCCGCTTCGACGAGCGCCCTCACCGGCGCTACCAGTTCCGCAACGTCGAACGGGTCTTCGCCGTACTGATGATCATCACCGCCTGCGCCATGGCCTTCGCCCACGGCTCCAACGACGTAGCCAACGCCGTCGGGCCGGTGGCCGCGGTGGTCGCCACCGTGACCAGCGGCGAGATCCAGCCCGAGGCCCCGGTCCCGGTGTGGGTACTGGTCCTCGGCGCCGTGGGCATTGTCGCCGGCCTTTTGATGCTCGGCCGTCACGTCATCGCCACCGTCGGCAAGAACATCACCCAGCTGACCCCGAGCCGGGGGTTCGCCTGCAATCTGGCCACCGCCGGGACCGTGGTCACCGCCTCGGGCATCGGCCTGCCCATCTCCACCACCCACACCCTGGTCGGGGCCGTGCTCGGCGTCGGGCTGGCCCGTGGACTGGCCGCCATCGACCTGCGGGTGGTGACCGGGGTGTTCATGTCGTGGCTCGTCACCCTGCCCGCCGGCGGCATCCTCGCCGTGGTCTTCTTCTACCTGCTCTACTGGAGCTTCGGCTGATCCGGGACGCACTCATGAGCGATCACTACGCCGTCATCGGCAACCCCATTGCCCACAGCAAATCACCCCAAATCCACGCCCGCTTCGCCGCGGAGGTAGGGGCCGACCTGTTCTACCAGCGCTTGTGGGCCCCGGAGGAACACTTCGACGCCGTGGCGCAAGCGTTCTTCGCCGGCGGCGGCCACGGGCTCAACGTCACCGTGCCGTTCAAGGAGGCAGCCTGTGCCTTCGCCGACACCCTCAGCGAGCGGGCCCGAACCGCCGGCGCCGTGAACACCCTGCGCGCCGAGGCCGACGGTCGCCGCTTCGGCGACAACACCGACGGTATCGGCCTGCTGCGCGACCTGCGCGACAATCACGGGGTCCAGCTGGCCGGCCGGCGCCTGCTCCTGCTCGGCGCCGGCGGCGCCGCCCGAGGGGTCCTGAGCGAGCTGCTCGCCGAGGGGCCACAGACGCTGGTCATCGCCAACCGCACGGTGAGTCGCGCCGAGGCCCTCGCCTCCGCCGACACGCGCATCCGCGGTTGCGGCTTCGAAGCGCTGCACGGGCATACCTTTGACGTGGTACTGAACACCACCGCCGCCGGGCTGCAGGGCGAGATGCCACCCCTGCCCGACGACTTGCTCGCCCCCGGCGCCGCCGCCTACGACCTGGTCTATGCCGACGGCGACACGCCGTTCATGGCCTGGGCACGGGCGCGCGGCGCCGCCGTGGTCTGCGACGGTCTGGGCATGCTCGTTGAGCAGGCAGCGGAATCGTTCTATCTCTGGCGCGGCACCTACCCGCAGACTGCTCCGGTCATCGAGGCGCTGCGCGGCGGGGCCTGAACCGCCTGTCTACGCGCGGGGCCGCTCAGGCCTCGCGGCTGTTGACCATGACCTCGGCCTCACCGGTGAGCACGGTGCGCTTGCGCACGTAGCAGCGGGTATCCAGGCGCACGCGGTGGCGCTCGCGCTCCACCTCGATGACTGTGGCCTCGGCGCGCACGGTGTCACCGATGCGCACCGGCGCCTGGAAGCGCAGCTGCTGACCGAGGTAAATGGCCCCCGGCCCCGGCATGCGGGTGCCGAGGACGCAGGAGATCAGCCCACCGAGGAACAGCCCGTGGGCGATGCGCCCCTTGGCGAAGGTCGTCGAGGCAAACTCCTCGTTGATGTGCACGGGGTTATTGTCCCCGGAGAGGCCGGCGAAGAGGACCAGGTCGGCCTCGGTGACGGTCCGCGTGTAGGATCCCGCCATCCCCGGCTCCAGATCCTCGACGCAGTACCCCTGCAGCTCATGAACCATGCGCTTCTTGCTCCCGCTCGCCGTCGTTGAACGCGGTAAATACGGATGGTGACTGGGTTGTCACTCTGACACGCGCGGGTGCAAAAAGGCCAGTGGGACGCCGTGCCGGACCGCCGGCAATCGGCGTTTGCGCCCACGGGGGCTCGTGCATATACTACCGTCCCGCTTTTGTCGGCGGGTGATCGACACCGGCGGCGCACCGCGCCCAGAGGGCCGGCCGCCCCCTGAAAAAAACGACCCCGCAGCATCCCAGAGGCGACCGTGACGGACGAAAACGCACCCGGCCTGTACCGGCCCAGCTTCGAACGAGACAACTGCGGTTTCGGGCTGATTGCCCATATGGATGGTAACCCCAGCCATTGGCTCATCGAAACCGCTGTAGCCGCCCTCGGGCGACTCACTCACCGTGGCGCGGTGGCGGCCGACGGCAAGACCGGCGACGGCTGCGGCCTGCTGCTGACCAAGCCCGACGCCTTCCTGCGCGCCGTGGCAGAGGAGGCTGGCCTGGAACTCGGCGAGCAGTACGCCGTGGGCAGCCTGTTCCTCCACCCCGACGACCAGCGCGCGGAAGCCGCCCGCGAGGCCCTACGTGAGGCGCTGCGCAGCCAGGGGCTGGAGCCGGCCGGATTCCGCGAGGTCCCGGTGGACCCCTCGGCGCTGGGGGCCCAGGCCCTCCAAACCCGTCCCCGGATCGAACAAGTCTTCGTCAACGCCGATCCGGGGATGGAGGCCCAGGACCTGGAACGGCGGTTGTTCATCGCCCGCCGACTTACCGAGAAGGCAATCAGCAGCGAAGACGAGGTCTTCTACGTCGCCAGCCTTTCGGGCCGGGTCCTCTCCTACAAGGGGCTGGTGATGCCGGATTACCTCCCCTCCTTCTACCAGGATCTTCAGGACCCGCGCCTCGCCTCTTCCCTTTGCGTCTTCCACCAGCGTTTCTCCACCAACACCCTGCCCCAATGGCGCCTCGCCCAGCCGTTCCGCTACCTGGCCCATAATGGCGAGATCAACACCATCCAGGGCAACCGCAACTGGGCCAATGCCCGGGCTTTCACGCTGAACACCCCGCTGATCCCTGACATGGAAGCGGTGCACCCGCTGGTCAACAGCGAGGGTTCCGATTCCTCGAGCCTCGACAACATGCTCGACGTGCTCCTCCAGGGGGGGATGGACATCTTCCGCGCCATGCGCCTCCTCATGCCCCCGGCTTGGCAGAACGTCGACTCTATGGACGCGGATCTGCGCGCGTTCTACGAGTACCACTCCATGCACTGCGAGCCCTGGGACGGTCCGGCCGGCATCGTCCTCACCGACGGCCGCCACGCCGCCTGCACCCTGGATCGCAACGGCCTGCGGCCGGCACGCTGGGTGATGACCCGCGATCGCCACATCACCCTGGCCTCGGAGATCGGCGTCTGGGACTACGACCCGGCCGAGGTGGTGGCCAAGGGGCGACTCAAGCCCGGCGAAATGCTCGCCGCCGATACCGAAACCGGACAGCTGCTCACTCCCGAGCAGATCGACGAGCGGCTGATGCGCCGCAAGCCTTATAAGGTCTGGCTCAGCGACCACCTGCGCCGCCTCGAGCCCCTCGCCGGCCACGACGGCCGCACGCCGCAGCTCGATGCCAAGGCCCTTGAAGTCCACCAGAAGCTCTTCGGCGTCTCTTTCGAGGAGCGCGACCAGGTGATGAAGGTGATGGCCGAGGACGGCCAGGAGGCCGTCGGCTCGATGGGCGACGACACCCCACTGCCGGTGCTCTCGCGCAAGGTCCGAGCCCTCTACGACACCTTCCGACAGCAGTTCGCCCAGGTCACCAACCCGGCGATCGACCCGCTGCGCGAGCGGATCGTGATGTCGCTGGAGACCTGTCTGGGCCGGGAAAAGAACCTCTTCGACGAGTCCGAGGATCACGCCAAGCGCATTACCGTGGACTCGCCGGTGCTATCCGGCGCAAAGTTCGCGGCGCTCAAGGCCCTGGACGACCCGGAGTACGCCCACACCGTCATCGACCTGACCTACGACCCCGCTCAACTGAGTCTGCGCAGCGCCATCGAGGCCGTCGCCGCCGAGGCCGAGGCAGCGGTCCGCGCCGGGTCGACGCTGGTGGTGCTCTCCGACCGCCGGGTCGAGCGCGGCCGGCTGACCATCCACGCCCTGCTGGCCACCGGCGCCGTCCACCACCGCTTGGTGGCCCGGGGCCTGCGCTGCAACGCCAATCTCATCGTCGAGACCGGCACCGCCCGCGACCCCCACCACATCGGCTGCCTGATCGGTTACGGGGCAACCTGCGTCTACCCCTACCTCGCCTACGAAGTCGTGGCCGAGATGGCCCGCTCCGGGCGGATCGAGGGGGACGTCGAGGAGCTCTGCCTCAACTACCGCAAGGGGCTGAACAAGGGGCTGTACAAGATCCTCTCCAAGATGGGGATCTCCACCATCGCCAGCTACCGCGGGGCACAGCTGTTCGAGTCCGTGGGCCTGTCCGACGAGGTGGTGGACCTGTGCTTCACCGGCACCACCAACCGCATCCAGGGCATGGACTTCACCGACCTCGAGGCCGACGCGCGCGAACTGGCCCGGCGCGCCCACCGCCCCACCGAACTCCTCGACCAGGGCGGGGTCTTCAAGTACGTCCACGGCGGCGAGTACCACTGCTACAACCCCGAGGTGGTCTCCTACCTGCAGCAGGCGGTGGAGAACGGCGACTACGCCACCTACAAGCGGTTCGCGGACGAGGTGAACCAGCGCCCCACCGCCACCCTGCGTGATCTGCTCGGGCTCAAGGCCCCGGAGCAGGGCATTGCGGTGGACGAGGTCCAGCCCATCGACGACATCCTCACCCGGTTCGACTCCGCCGGGATGAGCCTCGGGGCGCTGTCGCCAGAGGCCCACGAGGCTCTGGCCATGGCCATGAACCGCCTCGGCGGCCGGTCGAACTCCGGCGAAGGCGGCGAAGACCCGGCCCGCTACGGCACTGACCGGGTCTCGAAGATCAAGCAGATCGCCTCGGGGCGCTTTGGCGTCACCCCGCACTACCTCGTCAACGCCGAGGTGCTGCAGATCAAGGTGGCCCAGGGCGCCAAGCCCGGCGAGGGCGGACAGCTGCCGGGGCACAAGGTCAATGAGATGATCGCCCGGCTGCGCTACTCCAAGCCCGGGGTGGCCCTGATCTCGCCGCCGCCGCACCACGACATCTACTCCATCGAGGACCTGGCGCAGCTGATCTTCGACCTCAAGCAGGTCAACCCGCAGGCGCAGGTCTCGGTGAAGCTGGTGGCCGAGGCCGGCGTCGGCACCGTGGCCGCCGGCGTGGCCAAGGCGTATGCCGACCTGATCACCATCGCCGGCTACGACGGCGGCACCGGCGCCAGCCCGCTGACCTCCGTGAAGTACGCCGGCGGCCCGTGGGAGCTGGGCCTGACCGAGACCCACCAGACCCTGCGCGCCAACGACCTGCGCGACAAGGTGCGGCTGCAGGCCGACGGCGGCATGAAGACCGGCCTGGACGTGATCAAGGGGGCGATCCTCGGCGCCGAGAGCTTCGGCTTTGGCACCGCGCCCATGGTGGCCCTCGGCTGCAAGTACCTGCGCATCTGCCACCTGAACAACTGCGCCACCGGCGTGGCCACCCAGGACAACGTCCTGCGCCTGAAGCACTTCGTCGGGACCGCTGAGAAGGTGGCGAACTACTTCCGCTTCGTCGCCGAGGAGACCCGCGAGTGGTTGGCGTTGCTCGGTGTACGCCGGCTCGAGGACCTCATCGGGCGAACCGACCTGCTGGAGATCCTGCCCGGCGAGACCGAGCGCCAGGGGCGTCTGGACCTGTCGCCGATCCTCTCCGACGGCGGTGTCCCCGAAGACAAGCCCAAGCGCTGCCTGGAGCCGTCCAACGTGCCCTTCGACAAGGGCGAGCTGGCCGAGCGGATGGTGGCCGACTGCCTGCCGACCATCGAGGCCGGCACCGGCGGTGAGTTCCACTACACCCTGCGCAACAACAACCGCTCCATCGGCGCCCGGCTCAGCGGCGAAATCGCCCGCCGCCACGGCAACCAGGGCATGGCGAACAGCCCGGTCACCCTACGCCTGACCGGTACCGCGGGGCAGAGCTTCGGCGTCTGGAACGCCGGCGGGCTGCACATGGTGCTCGAGGGGGACGCCAACGACTACGTGGGCAAGGGCATGGCCGGCGGTAAGCTCGTCCTCTACCCACCCGAAGGCAGCCGGTTCGAGGCGCGCAAGACCACCATCATGGGCAACACCTGCCTCTACGGCGCCACCGGCGGGCGGCTCTACGCCGCCGGCACCGTCGGCGAGCGCTTCGGTGTGCGCAACTCCGGCGCCACCGCGGTGGTCGAGGGCGTCGGCGACCACGGCTGCGAGTACATGACCGGCGGCGTGGTCTGCGTGCTCGGGCCCACCGGGGTCAACTTCGGTGCCGGCATGACCGGCGGTCTCGCCTTCGTCCTCGACGAGGCCGGCACCTTCGCCGACCGCTACAACCACGAGCTCATCGACATCCACCGACTGCAGTCGGAAAACATGGAGGCTCACCGCAACTACCTGCGCGAGCTGATCCGCGAGTTCGTGGCCGAGACCGGCAGCGTGTGGGGACGGGCGGTCCTCGACGACTTCCGCGGCTACCTGCCCCGCTTCTGGCTGGTCAAGCCGAAGGCCGCCGATCTTCACACCATCCTCGATACGCTCCGCCAGGCGGCCTGACGGCCGCCGGCGGCGCCCGAGCACGGACGGATTAGTCAGCCATGTCCAGCAGTGTCTTCCAGTTCCTCGAGATCCCGCGCCGCGACCCGGACAAGCTCCAGGTCGACGAGCGCATCCGCCGCTTCGCCGAGATCTACGGCCGCTACGACGAGCAGACCGCCGCCGCCCAGGCGGGGCGCTGCCTCGACTGCGGCAACCCCTACTGTGAGTGGAAGTGCCCGGTCCATAACTACATCCCGCACTGGCTGCGGCTGGTGGCCGAGGGCAACCTGTTCGAGGCCGCGGAACTCTCCCACAAGACCAACACCCTGCCCGACGTTTGCGGTCGCGTCTGCCCACAGGACCGGCTCTGCGAGGGGGCTTGCACCCTCAACGACGGCTTCGGTGCAGTGACCATCGGGTCGGTGGAGAAGTACATCAGCGACGAGGCCCTGCGCCAGGGCTGGCGGCCCGATGTCAGCGACGTGGTCGACACGGGCAAACGGGTGGCGATCATCGGCGCCGGTCCCGCCGGGCTTGGTGCGGCCGACGTGCTCGCCCGCAACGGGGTCCGGCCGGTGGTCTTCGACCGCTACCCGGAGATCGGCGGCCTGCTGACCTTCGGCATCCCGCCGTTCAAGCTCGACAAGGACATCGTCCGCCGGCGCCGCGAAATCCTCGAGGGCATCGGCGTCGAGTTCCGCCTCAACACCGAGGTCGGGCAGGCCGTCAGCTTCGACGAACTCCTCGCCGAGTACGACGCCGTCTTCCTTGGTACCGGCACCTACACCTACATGCGCGGCGGCTTCCCCGGCGAGGATCTGCCCGGGGTCTACGAAGCGCTGCCCTACCTGGTCTCGAACATCAACCGCGAGGAGGGCTGGCAGGGCACCGAGGACGAGTTCATCGACATGCGCGGCAAGCGCGTCGTGGTCCTCGGCGGCGGCGACACGGCCATGGACTGCAACCGCACCGCCATCCGGCAGGGGGCGGCCAGCGTCACCTGCGCCTACCGCCGCGACGAGCAGAACATGCCCGGCTCCCGGCGCGAGGTCGAGAACGCCAAGGAGGAGGGCGTCGAGTTCCTCTGGAATCGCCAGCCGATCGAAGTCATTGGAGAAAACCACATCGAAGGGGTTAAGGTAGTCCGGACCGAGCTCGGTGCCCCGGACGAACACGGGCGACGCCGGCCGGAGCCGGTGCCCGGCTCCGAAGAGGTGCTGCCGGCCGACAGCCTCATCATCGCCTTCGGCTTTCGGCCCAGCCCGCCGCATTGGCTGGAGCAGCACGGCGTCGAGCTCGACGATTGGGGCCAGGTGCGGGTCAGCCGGCAGGACGGAACCTTCGGGCAGACCACCAACCCGAAGATCTTCGCCGGCGGCGACATGGTCCGCGGCTCCGATCTGGTCGTGACGGCTGTCTGGGAGGGCCGTGAGGCAGCCAAGGGCATCCTTGATCACCTACAGGTATAGGAGTGACGCGGTGAGCAGCTCTGAGCTCAAGAACGATCGAATCCTGCGCGCGTTCCAGCGCCAGCCCGTGGACCGGACCCCGGTCTGGATGATGCGCCAGGCCGGCCGCTATCTGGCCGAATACCGAGAGGTGCGGGCCCAGGCCGGCAGCTTCATGGGCCTGTGCCGCAGCCCCGAGCTGGCGGCCCGGGTCACGCTGCAGCCGCTGGAGCGCTATGAGCTCGATGCCGCCATCCTCTTTTCGGACATCCTCACCATCCCGGAGGCCATGGGGCTGGGGCTGAACTTCGTCTCCGGTGAGGGACCGGTCTTCGAGCACCGGGTCAAGACGGCCGCCGACATCGACCGCCTGCCGCAGCCCTCCGCCGACAAGGAGCTGAGCTACGTCATGGACGCGGTCGCGGCCTGCCGCAAGGAGCTGGCCGGTCAGGTGCCGCTGATCGGCTTCACCGGCAGCCCCTGGACGCTGGCCACTTACATGATCGAGGGCGGCTCCAGCAAGACCTTCGCGGCCAGCAAGAGCCTGCTCTTCAACGAGCCGGAGGCCGCCCACCGGCTGATGACCAAGCTGGCCGACACGGTGGCCGACTACCTCAACGGGCAGATCGAGGCCGGTGCCCAGGCGCTGATGATCTTCGATACCTGGGGCGGCGCGCTGGACCCGGTGCGCTACCGGGAGTTCTCGCTGGCCTACATGCAGCGCATCGTCGAGCAGCTGCCCCGCGAGCGCGAGGGGCGGCGCATCCCGGTGACCCTGTTCACCAAGGGCGGCGGGCAGTGGCTGGAAGACATCGCCGACACCGGCTGTGACGGCGTCGGTCTTGACTGGACCACCTCACTGACCGAAGCCCGCCGCCGCATCGGCGACCGGGTGGCGCTGCAGGGCAACCTGGATCCGTGCATGCTGCACGCCAACCCCGAGGTAATCCGCCGCGAGGTGGCCCGCTGCCTCGAGGAGTTCGGCCACGGGCCGGGCCACGTCTTCAACCTCGGCCACGGGATCCAGCCGGAGACGCCGCCGGAGAACGTCGACGCCATGATCCGTGCCCTTCACGAACTCTCCCCGGCCTACCATGACGCAGCGGCCACCTCGGCCACGTCGTAGGCGGCGGAGACGGCGTACCCTCTCGGCGGGCGTCATTCCGGTGCGCTTCGCCGAGCGGGGGCGTCTCTATCTGCTCCTGCGCGCCTTCCAGTACTGGGACTTCCCCAAGGGCAAGGTCGAGCCCGGCGAGGAGCCACTCGAGGCAGCCCGGCGCGAGGTCCAGGAAGAGGCCGGAATCACCGAGCTGACCTTCCGCTGGGGCTACGCGTTCTTCGAGACCGGCCCCTACGCCCAGGGCAAGGTGGCCCGCTACTACGTCGCCGAGACCACCACGCGGCGCGTGGTCCTCGGCATCAACCCGGAACTCGGCCGCCCGGAGCACCACGAGTACCGATGGGTCACGCCGGGCGAGGCGTACCGACTTGCGTCGCCCCGTGTCCGCGAGGTCCTCGACTGGGCCGAGACGCAGATCGCCGGCGCCGTGCACGACGGCGCCTGAGTGCCACCCTCAGCTCCGCCCGAAGCGCCACCCCACCGCGCCCTCCCAGGCGTCCCGGGCGAAATACCCCAGCAGCGCCAGCACGATCACCGCGCCGCCGAGCATCGACGGCACCGGCGGCACCTCGGCGAAGACCAGCCACACCCAGACCGGCCCCAGGGCCGCCTCGAGCAGCAGCACCAGACTGACCTCCGGCGAGGGCAGGTAGCGGGTGGACTGGGCGATGAGCACCAGGGCCAGGGGCATCTGCACCAGACCCATGACGCCGAGCACCGCGTAGCTCTCCCAGCCCAGGGCCAACGGCGCCGCCCAGGGGGCGGCACACAGGGCGGCGACGACGCCGCCGGTGGCCACCACCGGCAGGCGGTTGATCTCCGGACGGGCACGCAGCAGCGTGAGGTTGGCGCCCATGTTGGCGGCGGCCAGCAGCGCCGCCAGATCGCCCAGCCGCCCGCCGGGCTCCGCCGGAGCGCTGAAGATCACGGCCATGCCGACGATCACCGCGGCGATGGTCCACCAGGTCCGGGTCTGGATCGGCTCGCGCAGGAAGAGCCAGGTGAACACCGCCGAGAAGAGCGGTGCGGTCGCGAAGAGCACCAGCACGTTGGCGGCGTGGGTGTTGAGCACCGCGAAGACAAAGAGGATCGAGTTCAGCCCGAAGAACAGCCCGGAGGCCGCCGCGGCCCAGCCTCCCCGGCGCCAGATGCGCAGGGTGTAGCGGCCCTGGGTGGCGAAGAGCAGCGCGCTGACCGCCACCGCCATCAGCAGCCCCCGCCAGAAGACCACATCCCAGCCCCCGGCCCCGGCCAGGCGCACCAGCACCGCATCGAAGCTCAGCGCCGTCACTCCGGCGGCGGCGATCATCAGGCCCTTGGCACGGTCCTGGGCGCCGAAGGGCGCAGCGCTCCGCGGCATACTGACTGAACTCCCTGTTGGATGACCCCGCCGGCCCGGCGGGAGGCTTGGCGTCGCGACGAAGGCCGGGAGGATAACCCCTCCCGGCCCTCGTTTCAGTAGGTCTCGAAGCGAATCCCGGCGTAGATGGTGCGCTCCGGGGCGGGTTCGAAGTAGCCCCCATCCTCGAGCCGATTATCGAACTCGTTGGCCTGGTTGATGCGCACGTTGGCGTCGTAGGTCTCGTCGAAGAGGTTGTTGACCCCGAAGAAGGGCTGCGCCTCGTAGGCGTCGGTGACGAAGGTGCGGCTGGCGTGCAGGCCGACCTCGGCGTAGCCGGAACTGCGCTGGGTGTTGCGGTCGTCGGCCCAGATGCCCTCGCTGGCCCGCAGGTCACCGGCCACACGCCAGCCGTTGGGGGCCTGCCAGGCGGCCTCCAGGTAGCCGTGGGCGCGGGGCACGCCCGGGATGCGGTTGCCCGCCACCGACTTCGCCTCTTCATCGATCTCACCCGGGGCATCATCGTCCCCGATAGCCGGCGTCTCGTAATCCCGGAAGGTGAACTGCCCGTAGGCCAGAGCGGCGGTCAGCTCCAAACGATCCGTCGGGAACGCCTCCACGCCCAGCTCCACGCCCCGCCGGCGGGTCTCGCCGGCGTTCTCATAGCGCTCCGGACCGTCGGTCTCCCCCTGCGGGACCAGTTCGTCCTCGGTCACCACCTGGAAGAGGCTCACCTCGTAGCGCAGCCGCCGATCCAGGGCCCGCCCCTTGACCCCGACCTCCAGGGAGCGCGCCTGCTGCGGCTCGATGGCGTCGTTGATGCCCCCTTCATCGCGGTCCCAGAGCTCCCAGAGGGTCGGCGTCTCGAAGGCGGAGCTGGCGTTGGCGTAGAGGCTGTGATCCTCGGCCACGGCGTAGCGCACCCCGGCCAGGTAGCTCGGCTCGGTGTAGGTCTGGCTTTCGGTCCCCCCATCCGTCGCCTCGCGATCGTCGATGCTCATCCGGGTCCAGTCCAGACGGCCGCCGCCGACCAGCCGCCAGCGCGGCGCCACCTGCCAATCCGCCTGCAGATAGCCGGCCACCACCTGGGCCTGCTCAGTCTGATCGTTGGTGGGCTTTCCTTCGCGGCCCTCGTCGTTGACATAACGCTGCCGATCGTCGTACTGCCACTCGGCATCGGTACCCACGGAGACCTGCACCGGCCGCCCGGCGGCCTCGGTGCGGCGCACGTGGCGGCCACCGACGCCGCCGAAGTAGCGCTCGAAGGTGACAATCCCGCCCGGGTCATCACCACCACCTCCGAACGGATTCCGCCGGTAGAAGTCCCGGCGCTGCAGGAAGGCCCGGCCCTCCCAGCGTTCGGTGGCCGACGGCTCGGCGGTGAGGATCACCGCCCCGCTCTGCTGCTCCACCTCCTCGCCGGCGTCGAAATCGAGGGCGTTCTCCGCGGCCTGCTGCCGATCCTCCCGTACATCGCGGCGACTGAGCCCCCCCGGGTCCTCCGCCTCCGGGACGTCGAGAAGATTGGCGATGAAACGCAGCCGCTCCCCCCCGGCCAGATCGCGGTCGAGCTTGATGTTCAGCCGCCGTTGCGCCGAGCTGGCGTGCTCCCGGTAGCCATCCATCTCCTGATTGGAGGCGGTCACCGCCGTCCGCCACGTCTCCTCCGCGCGCCCGCCCCAGACCCGCTGGGCCCGCTCGCCGTGGCTGCCGAAGAGCACCTCGCCGCCCAGGAAGTCACCGCTGTCCGGGGGCTCCAGCGTGGTGAAGCGAAAGACGCCCCCGGCGGCGTTGCCGTAGAGGGCGGAGGCCGGCCCGCGGATGACCTCCAGGCGCTCCACGAAGGCCGGGTCCAGCGCATCGAGCTGGCTCTGGCCGTCGGCCACCGTGTACGGCACATCGTCCACGAAGGCGCGGACGCCGCGCAGCCCGAAGGGCGAGCGGGCGCCGAAACCCCGCACCGACAGGCGCAGATCCTGGGCGGCGTTGTAGCGGTTCTGGGTGTGCACCCCGGGTACGCGGTCGAGCCCCTGGTCCAGGGAGAGGCGGCGGCGATCGGCGTAGGCCTCCCGGCCGACTACGGAGACCGCCGCCGGATAGGCGTCGGGATCCACATCGAGCCCGGGCACGGTGGCGACCACCGGCGGCAGCGCGGCCTCCTCACCCGCCGCCGGGCCGGGCACACCGGCAGCTAGCGACAACCCTACCCCGAGTGCCCCGAGAAAGGCGCCTGGCCTGCATGCTACATTCGACCCTGACCCGCGCCGCGCACCAGGACCACCGATGATTCGCCGGCTGACCATGACCACGCCCGTCCCGCTGCCCATGCTTGTCACCCCGTTGCTGCTCTTCGCTCTCGCCAACCCCGGCCACGCCGCCGAGACCGCGCCGGCGGAGCTGGAACCGGTCCCGCTCGGCACCCGCACGCTGCCCGAGGGTGTGCGTGAGGTAATCAGCGACGGACAGGATCGCACGGCGCTAGCGGTCACCGTCTACCTGCGGGGGCCGGCGGTGTTCCGCGAGACCCGCGAGATCGGGCTCCCCGACGAGCCGGCGCGGCTCGTCCTCACCGACGTCCCGGAACACATCGATGCCGGCACGGTCAGCCTTGATTCCGAGCACCTCCCCCGGGTCGGTGCGGTTGCCTTCACGCCGGGCGACCTCGATGAGGAGGGGCTGCTGCGCCACCACTTGGGCAGCGAGATCCGCTACCGCGCGGGCGCCGACCGCACCTGGGAACGTGGCTATCTGCTCGCCTTCGACGCCGACGAGGTGATTGTCGCCACCGACGAGGCGGTCTACCCGCTGCCACGCGGCAGCGAGACCCGCTTCGCCTTCCCGGAGCGACCGCCCCGGCTGCACGGGCGACCCACCCTCGAGCTGGCCATCGACAGCGAGCGCGGCGGCACCCACCCCGCTAACCTGGCCTACCGCAGCGAGGGCCTGACCTGGCATCCCGACTACCAGCTGCGCGTCATCGAAGACGCCGAGCCGCGCCTGGACGGCTACGCCCGCGTGGAGAACGAAACCGGTATCGACCTGCAACAGGCCCGCTTGAGCCTGATCGGCGCCAGCCTCGGTGACGCCCCTGTCCGCACCCTGGCCCGGGCCGAGTCGGTCACGGCCGATCGACTCGACGGCCTGCCCCGGTTCCAGACCGCCGAACCCCACGATCTGCTCGCCGGGCGCAGCCACCGCATCCAGCTCTTCAGCCAGACGCCCGACGCCTTCGACCGCTATCACCGGCTGCGCAGCAACGCCGGTGCTGAGCCAGACCGCCCGCAGCACTCGCCGGCCCGGCGCGTAGCCAGCTGGCAGGCCGGCACCGATCTGCTCCCTGGCCGCGTAACGCTGCTCACCGGCCCGCCCGGGGCCGCCGAGCCGGTGGGCGAGGGGCGCATCCCGGGGACCGCCGCCGGGGACGAAATCGAGGTGGAGCTGGGCCCCGCCTTCACCGTCACCGGCGAGCGCACCCTGCGCGAGCGCCGGGCACTGGAGACGACCGAAGGCTTCGAGGCCGCCTGGCGCATCCGCCTGCGCAACCGCGGCGAGGCCGCCACTCGGATCGAGCTCGTGGAACGTTTCCCCGGCGACTGGGAGCTGCTCGAGACCAGCCAAGAGCCGGAGCGCGCTGAAGGCCGTTGGGCGCTGTGGGACCTGGCGCTGGAGGCCGATGACGAGACAACCCTCGAATACCGGGTGCGCGTGGAGCGAGAGGAATGAGCGAAGACCCCATCTGCCTCGAGGGCCTGAACTACAGGGATCTGCATAGCCGGACCGGCCTGCTGGAACTCGATCGGCGCTTCCTGGCGCACCTCCGCGCCGTGGCTCCGGAACGGGCGGCGCAGCTCGAGGCGCACCGCGACCCGGACCGCCCGAACCTCAGTGACCGCGACCTGGGGGAATGGCTCATCGCCACGGCACCCTGCCTCGAGGCGTTCCTGGCCGAGGCCTTCGGCATCAAGGCCTCCCTGCAGACCGTCCGTGACGCCCTGACCCGGGACGGCGAGGTGCTCGCCTTCCGGCGGGACTGGGTCCAGAAGCGGGCCCGCCGACGCAAGCCCCCCCCCCAGGTGTCATTCGCCGAACTCGACAGGTGGCTGGATCAGGCCTTGGACGCCCGGGGCATTGACCGCCGGGACCGCGAACTGGCCGTAGCCCGGCTGGCCGCACAGTACACCGCCGAAAGCGACGCAGAAGCCGAACGTGAGCGTCTGCTGGACTGGTGTGCCGCGGCCCTGCACACCCCGCCGGGCCAGGCCGCCGTCGCCGACTGGGCGGCGTTCCGGCTGCCGCAGCGGGTGGACCACACCAACCTGGTGGCGCTGGAGGCCGAGGCCACCGAGGCGCAGGGCCAGCCCGTCCGCTTCCACGCCCCCCGCGCGCGCTGGCGCAGCCGGGACGGCTTCGAGCTTACTGACGGCCGCGCCCCGCAGCGCCAAGTCAGCGCCGAGGCCCACTACTGCATCTACTGCCACGACCACGAGGGCGACTTCTGCTCACGGGGCTTCCCCGAGAGGAAGGGCGACCCGGAGCTTGGGTACAAGGCGGATCCGCTCGGGGTACAGCTCACCGGCTGCCCGCTGGAGGAGCGCATCTCGGAGATGAACCGCCTCTACCGCGACGGCCACCCGCTGGCCGCGCTCGCCGTGGCGATGGTGGATAACCCCATGATTCCGGCCACCGGCCACCGGATCTGCAACGACTGCATGAAGGCCTGTATCTACCAGAAGCAGGACCCGGTGGACGTCCCGCAGATCGAGACCCGCACCCTCACCGACGTGCTCGGGCTGCCCTGGGGCGTCGAACTTTACCACCTCCTCGCGCGCTGGAACCCGCTGCGCGCCCGTCAGTACCTGCCCGCCGAGGAGAACGGCCGCCGGGTGCTGATCGCCGGGCAAGGGCCCGCGGGCTTCACCATGGCCCACCACCTGACCATGGCCGGGTGCACCGTGGTGGCCGTCGACGGCCTGAAAATCGAACCGCTGCCCCAGGCGTGGCTGGACGGACCGATCCGCGACTGGGGCGACGTCTGGGAACCGCTGCAGACGCGCACCCTCTACGGCTTTGGAGGCGTCGCCGAGTACGGCATCACCAACCGCTGGGACAAGAACTTCCTTAAGCTCATCTACCTCACCCTGGCCCGGCGCGAGCGCTATGCCGTCCACGGCGGCGTCCGGCTGGGCGGCACCCTCACCCTAGAGGATGCCTGGGCGCTCGGCTTCGACCACGTCTGCATCGCCACCGGGGCCGGCTACCCCCGGGTGCTGGAGGTCGGCAACAGCCTGGCCCGGGGCATGCGCCAGGCCAACGACTTCCTCATGGCCCTGCAGCTGACTGGGGCCGGCAAGAGTGAGAGCATTGCCAACCTACAGGTGCGCATGCCGGCGGTGGTCATTGGCGGCGGGCTGACCGCCGTCGATACTGCCACCGAGGTACAGGCCCACTACATTGCTCAGGTGGAGAAGGTCCTCGCCCACTACGAGGCCCTGGAGGCTGAAGGCGCCGGGTTCGGGGCCGGGCTCGGCGTCGAGGACCAGGCCATCCTCGAGGAGTTCCTGGCCCATGGGCGCGCCGTGCGTGCTGAGCGCGAGCGCGCCCATGCGGCCGGCGAGGCGCCGCGATTCGCGCCGCTGCTCCAGGCCTGGGGCGGCGTCACCATCGCCTACCGCAAGGGCCTCACCGCCTCGCCGGCCTACGTGCGCAACCATGAGGAGCTCACCAAGGCCCTGGAGGAGGGCATCCTCTACGCCGAGGGGCTCGAGCCCCTGCACGTGCGCCTGGACGAGCACGACCACGTCCACTCGGTGGTCTTCCGGCGCATGCGCCACGACGGCGGCCGCTGGTACGCCACCGGGCGCGAGACGGAGCTTGCGGCCCGCTCGATCTTCGTCGCCGCCGGGACCGTGCCCAATACCATCTACGCCCACGAGCACCCGGGCAGCCTTCAGCTGCAGGGCATCCACTACCGGCCCTACGGCTACCGGCGCAGGGGCCTGCAGCCCATCGCCGCCGGCGAGCACTGCAAGGCACCGGAGATCGGCCCGTTCACGTCTTACCAGTCGGCCGGGCGCACGGTCTCGTTCATCGGCGACACCCACCCGGTATTCGCCGGCAGCGTGGTGCAGGCCATCGCCTCGGCGCGACGCAGCTACCCGCAAGTGCTCGCCGCCCTCGGCGGGCTTCCCATGCAGCCCGGTCGCAAGGCTCGCGCCTTTCTCGACAACCTGGCCGCGCGGCTGACCCCGCGGGTGGTCTCCGTGGAGCAGCCGAGCCCGGCCGTGGCCGAGATCTGGGTCCGGGCACCGCTGGCCGCAGCCCGTTTTCGGCCCGGGCAGTTCTTCCGCCTGCAGACGCTGGAGACGCACAGTCCGGTGGTCGACGGCACCCGCCTGCAGGTGCCACTGATGACCGTCTCGGGCACCGGTATCGACGGCGACTGCATCCGCCTGATGCTGTTGCAGTGGGGGGCCGCCCCGCGCATCGCCGCCCGCCTGCAGCCCGGCGACCCGTTGGTGCTGATGGGCCCCACCGGCGCCCCCACGGAGATCCCCGAAGACCGCACGGTGATGGTGGTGGCCGGCCGCTGGGGCGCGGCGGTGATGCACGATATCGGCTCGGCGCTGCGCGCGGCGGGCAACCGGGTGCTCTACATCGCCGCCTTCGGCAGCGCCGACGAGATCGACCACCCCGATGAGCTGGAGGCCGGCGCCGACCAGATCGTCTGGGCCACCGCACGCGAGCCCGCCTTCGAGCCGCGCCGCCCTCAGGACAGCGCAGTGATCAGCGCCGACATGGTCGACCTGGTCCGCCGCTACGGCGACGGCGAGATCGCCCCCGATGCCCCGGGGCTACCGCTGGCCGAGGTCGACCGGATCCTGGTCGTCGGCGGCACCGGGCTCCTGTTCGGCTTCCAGCAGGCACTGGCGGACGGCCTGTCGGCATACTTCCCGGACCACCTCGAGGCAGTGGGCACGGTGGGCAGTCCCATGCAGTGCATGCTCAAGGGCGTCTGCGCCCAGTGCCTGCAGTGGCAGGTGGACCCGGAGACCGGCGAGCGCACCCGGGCCGTCTTCTCCTGCGCCGAACAGGATCAGCCACTGGGCTGGATCGACCTGGGTAACCTGGCTGCACGGCAACAGCAGAACCGACTCCTCGACCGACTCACCGCCGCCTGGGTGGAGCGGCTGCTGCAGCGACGCGCACCGGACTGATATGCAATACTTCGGATATCAGACCCGAGAGTCGATACCCAAGGAGGAATCGCAATGGACGTAAGCAGGAACATGGGCACCGTGGATCGCGCCATCCGTGCCGTGGTGGGCATCTGCCTGATCGCTCTGGCGTTCATCGGGCCACAGACCGCCTGGGGATGGATCGGCCTGGTCCCGCTGGCGACCGCCATCGTCGGGGTCTGCCCGGCCTACATCCCGCTGGGCCTGAAGACCTGCGCCAAGTAGCACCGAGGCCTAGCTAACGCCGAGCCGGCGAACCGCCTCACGTACGGCGGTTTCGCCGGAGACGGCATCCAGCGTGCGCCGCGACGTCACCCCGGCGTCGAGCAGGGCCGCCAGCAGCGCGGCCACATCATCCCGCGGAATCTCGCCGTAGGGCAGCCCCTCGCCGAGGGTCACCCGCCCGCGGGCGCGTTCATTGAGCAGACGCCCGGGACGCAGGATGGTCCAGTCCATGGCCGTCGCGCGCAGGCGGTCATCGGCCTCACGCTTGGCCGCCAGGTACGGCCGCAGCCGCTCCGGGGCCTGCTCGGGGCACTCCGTGCGCATCGCCGAAACCATCACGAAACGCCGCACCCCGGCCGCCTCGGCCAGCTCGATGATCCGCAACGCGCCTTGACGGTCCACCGCCTCGGTCTTGTCGGCACCGGTATGCGGGCCAGAACCGGCCGTGAAGACCACAGCGTCCGCGCCGCGGACTGCCTGGCTACAGTCACGCTCGAGGTCAGCCACCACGGTCTCGGTGGCCCCCGCGGCCGCCAGGGCCGGCTGCTGGTCCGGATCCCGGACCATGGCCCGCACCTCGTGCCGGCTCGGCGCCAGCCGCTCCACCAGTCGCCGCCCCACCTGCCCGTGGGCCCCGATGATCAACACCCGCATCCTCTGCCCTCCGCTCGCGTCGCTGGCCTGCCTGGGCCTAGCCTACGCCGTCGGCGACGCCGCCGAAACGGGCACCGCGCAGGCGGTTCAGCGCAGCCATGACCTCGATCGTCCGCGGGCGGGCCAGGTCCCCGTCCGGGCGGGGCAGCAGCTGATCCCAGTGGCGGTTCAGCAGATCGGCCAGCCACGCCGGCGGGTCCTCGACCCGGCCGCTGTCCGAGAGTCGCTCGAGCAGCAGGCCGATGGCCCGCACCTGGGCGGGATCGGCGATCTGCTCCACGGCGCGCAGGTCGACGGCCTCCCGGCCGAGCAGCAGGGTATCACGCCCGCGGCCCTGCACCTTGCGCTTACCGGGCTTGGTCTCGGTACGCACTGTACCCCCCTCCACGGCGCGGGTCGTCGGCCAGGCCAGCGGCGAGCGCACCTCGGCGTGGCGCCCGGTGGCGTACTCGGCGGCTACCCGCCGCGCCTCGGCGGTGACATCGGCCGGACGGTACTCCTGCATCTGGATGACCGTATCGGCGCTGTCCAGATAGTCGCCAGAGCCGCCCATCACCAATAACGTGGACACCGCATGGCGATCGCGCAGCTCGGCGATGCGATCGACCAGCGGCGTGATCGGTTCGGCATCCCGGGCCACCAGGGCCTGCATGCGCCGATCGCGGATCATAAAGTTGGTCGCCGAGGTGTCCTCGTCCACCAGCAGGGTGCGCGACCCCGCCTCGAGGGCCTCCTGCAGGGCGGCCGCCTGGCTGGTGGAGCCGGAGGCCAGGTCCGTGGAGAAGGCGGTGGTGGACTTGCCAAAGGGCAACTCGCCGATGTATGGCGACAGGTTCACGGCGTGGACGGCACGCCCGTCCTCGGCGCGGATCTTCGCCGCGTCCTCGACGCTGACGACGCCGTCGCGACCATCCCCGGGGACGTGGTCATAGACCCCGAGCTCCAAGGCATTGAGCAGGGTCGACTTGCCGTGAAAGCCGCCGCCGACGATAAGCGTGATCCCCGCCGGGACGCCCATACCGGCGATCGGACCGGCATTGGGGGCGTGCAGCGTCAGGCGCAGCGAATCGGGGCTGTGGAAGGGGATGGCATCGCTCAGGGGCCGGTCGTCCACGCCGGAGCGCCGCGGCAGGACTGCCCCTTCAGCGACGAAGGCCACCAGGCCGCGCTCGTCGAGCTGCGCACGCAGCGCCTGCTGGTCCTCAACCGTGGCGCAGTGGCGCTCCAGCGAAGCGCCGTCGAGTTGCTGCGCCTCGGCAGCAGCGGCGACGATCCGCGGCAGTTTCCGGCAAAGGATCTCGGCCGCCTGGCGACCGAGGATGGTCCGCCCGCGCGCCGGCAGGGCGACGGTGAAACGCAGCTCGACACCGGCGTCGGTGAACAGCACGGCACTGCGATCAAGCACCGTCTGCGCGCCTGAATCGATGCGGACCGCCTGCTCGCTGGCGGCGGCTCGCTCGAAGGCCCGGGCGATGTAGTCACGCGCCGCGCGGCGCCGGGGCTCGCCGGTCAAGGCCGCTTCGGGCAGCCCCGCCCGCTCCCACGGCACCACAGCCCGCAGCCGCGAAGGCGCGGCAAACGGGTCGGCCTGGACCTTGTCCACACAGAGGGTGAAGCCGGGGAAAGCGTGGCGGCCCTGGATGTCCTTGTACGCCTTGTAGCCCCGGCCGTCGATGCGCTGGAGGGTATTCTGCAGCTGTTCCATGCCGCCTCACGGTAGCCGAGCCGGGCCGCGCCGGCCAAGAGGGGCCGGCTCAACCGCGAACGTCGCCACGGTCCTCGCCGGCGGCGAGGGCACCGAGCCGCTGCAGCGCCCACTCCGTGGCCGCCACATCGGCCTGGGCGCAGTTCAGCCGCAGGCAGCGTCCGTACCGCCCGGTGGGCGAGAACACCGGCCCCGGGGCCACGCTGACCCCCTCGGCCAGCGCCCGGCGCTGCAGCTCCAGGCTGTCGCAGCCGGCCGGCAGTTCGACCCAGACCACGAAACCGCCCCGTGGCCGGGTCACCCGGGTCCCCTCGGGGAAGTGGCGGCGTACCAGACCGGCGACCCAACGCACGTGCCGCTCGTAGTTGCGCCGGGCCCGGCGCAGGAAGCGGTCGTAGCCGCCCTGCTCCAGGTAGTCGGCCACGGCCAGCGTACTCAGGGTGCAGGTGGCTTGACTGGTCGCGTACTTGAGATAGACGAGACGATCCCGGTAGCGCCCCGGCGCCACCCAGCCGACGCGCAGCCCGGCACCGAGGATCTTCGAGAACGAACTGCAGTAGAGCACTTCGCCCTGGCCATCGAAGGCCTTCGCCGCCCACGGGCGGGTGCCGTCGAAGGCCAGCTCACCGTAGACGTCGTCCTCGATCAGGGGCACGTTGTGGGCGTTAAGCAGTGTCACCAGTTCCTGCTTGCGCGCCTCCGGGGTCACGTGGCCCAGCGGATTGCCGAAAGTGGGCATGAGCACGCAGGCACGGATCGACCAACGCGACAGGGCCCGCTCAAGGGCCTCGGGGATCATCCCCGAGTGGGGGTCGGTGGCGACCTCCAGGGCCTGCATCCCCTGGGACTCGATGGCCTGGAGGATGCCGTAGAAGGTGGGTGACTCGATGGCCACCACGTCGCCGGGCTCGGCCACGGCACGCAGGCTGAGGGTGATTGCCTCCTGGCAGCCGGCGGTCAGCACGATGTCGTCCGGCGAAAGGCTGCAGCCGGCGTAGGCCATGCGCCGGGCGATCTGGGTGCGCAGCTCGGCACAGCCCGGCGGGAAGTCGTAGGCATTGACGCGCTCGCGCTGTCGGCGGCGCACCCGGGCAAAGCTGCGGTCCATGGCCGCCGCCGGCAGGAAAGCGGCGGGCGCCGCGGCAGCACCCAGCGAGACCACGTCCGGCTCGTGGTGGGCGCGGACCAGATCGAGCACACGCTCTTGGCCGAGCACCAGACTGGGCGCGTCCACTTCGCCCACCTGCTCGCTCGGCGCCGCGGCGGCGGTGGTGCGTTCGCGGACGTAGAACCCGGAGCGTGGCCGCGCCTCGAGGATCTCGCGCTGCTCAAGCAGTTCACAGGCGGCGACGATGGTCGCCATGCTCACCCCGAAGTGCCGGCGCAGCCGTCGCAGTCCGGGCAGCCGGTCGCCAGGGGCATAGACGCCCTGTTCGATCTGCCCGGCGAGGGTCTCGGCCACTCGTTCGTAGAGCGGTGTGGTCATCACGGTCCAGTCTAACGCAACTGTACCGGTTCATAATGTCCAAAACTGATTCTGTATCGCCCGATGGATCGCGACGATCATAGTCATCGATCCCGAGAAGCAACGCAGGAATGCAATAATGTCCCAGGCCCTAAACGCCGAAGCAGGCTGGCAGTACGAGCAGTATACCCCCGGTTTTGCCGACTACTGGGATGACCTGGTGGGGTGGGAGACGCGTCTGGCCCGCGAAGGCGCCTTCTACAACCGCCTGGTGGGCGCCCACGGCGCCAAGAAGGTCATCGACCTGGCCACCGGCACGGGGGTCAACGCCGTCTCGCTGGCTCAGGCCGGCTTCGAGGTGACCGCCGTCGACGGCTCCGAGAACATGCTGATCAAGGCCCGCGAGAACGCCAGCAAGTACGGCGTGGAGTTCAGCGACACCCGGGCCGTCGACTGGCTGGAGCTCGACAAGGTCATGGGCACCGAGCAGTACGACGCTGCGGTGTGCCTGGGCAACTCCTTCACCCACCTGTTCGATCACGAGGACCGCCGCACCGCGCTGCTGGCGATGTACCGCGTGCTGCGTCCGGGCGGGATGCTGATCATCGATCAGCGCAACTACGACGACATGCTCGACAACGGCTACAGCTCCAAGCACGCCTACTGCTACACCGGCGAGGGTGTGGACGTGGGCCCGGCCGAGCTGCACCGGACGATGGCGCGTTTCCAGTACGTCTTTGCCGACGGCTCCACCTTCCAGCTGAAGATGTATCCGCTGCGGCAGGACTACATGACCCACCTGCTCGAGGACGCCGGGTTCATCAACGTGGAGCGCTACGGCGACCTGCAGAAGCCGTACTACCGCAACGATGTGGACTTCATCCAGCAGGTGGCCTACCGCCCGCTGGAGTCCTGAGACACCTCCGGCGCCCTCGGGCGCCCGGATGCACGGACGCGGCCCCGCCACAGGGGCCGCGTTTTTTTGTGCCCACTCGCCGGACCTGCTCCCACCCGATAACCGTACCGCGGCTGCCTTGAAGCCACGCACCGGTGCATCTAGCTTCAGATGTTGAAAGCTGACCCACGCGTGGACAGCGCAGGAGGTCGATGATGAACCGGCGGCAAAAGAGAGCGGAAGAAGCGCGGCGCAGGATCCTGGAGTCGGGCGATCAGGAGCTGATCAACCGGCTACACCTGCTGGAGGCGAGCCAGGCCCGGGCGGGACGTGGCGGACGTGGACCGGGACTGCTCGGAACGGCGGCGGCCGTCGGCGGCGGTGCCTATCTGGGCACCCTGCTCGCCGGGATGACCCTTAACGCCGAGATGCAGCGGGCCTTTGCAGCCGTTGCCGAGGACATGGGCTTTAGCCCGGGGGATCTCGGCCTCAGCCCCGCCGCGATGGAGGGCGACGTGGGCGATGTCGGTGGCGACGACGGTGGCCTGTTCGACGGCTTCGGCGGGTTCTTCGACATCTGACCCACCCCCCGGCGGGCGGCTGCCCGCCGGGGTGGCGCCGGCAGCGGGCTCAGACCCGCCAGAGGTCCATGAACTCGTGGACCGGCATCTGCTCCAGCCGCTGCTGCTCGCCGAGCGCAGCCTCAATCGCGCCAGCTTGCCGCGGCGCGAAGCGGGACGATACGGCGTTGCGGAACTTCTCCTCAAGCACCGGGATGCCCTCGTCGCGACGACGGCGGTGGCCGATGGGGTATTCCACGGCGATGCGCTCGGTCTTCGAGCCGTCCTTGAAGACGACCTGCACGGCGTTGCCGATGGATCGCTTGTCGGGGTCCATGTAATCCCGCGAGAAGCCCTCGTTTTCGGTGACCTCCATCCGCTCGCGCAGGGCGTCGATCCGCGAATCGGCGGCCACGGCGTCCTCGTAGTCGGCGGCGGTGAGGCGGCCGAAGATCAGCGGGACGGCAACCATGTACTGCAGGCAGTGGTCGCGGTCGGCGGGGTTGTTCAGCGGCCCAGTCTTGTCGATGATCCGCACCCCAGCCTCCTGGGTCTCGATGATGACCCGGTCGACCTCGTCAAGTCGCGGCGCCACCTGGGCATGGAGCTGCAGGGCAGCCTCGACAGCGGTCTGGGCGTGGAACTCGGCCGGGAACGAGATCTTGAACAGCACGTGCTCCATAACGTAGCTGGCGTAGGCCTGGGAGCGACGGATCGGCTCGCCGCGGAAGAGCACGTCCTGGAAGCCCCACCCCTGGGCGGACAGGGCGGAGGGGTAGCCCATCTCGCCGGTGAGGCTCATCAGCGCCAGCCGCACGCCGCGCGCCGAGGCGTCACCGGCGGCCCAGCTCTTGCGCGAGCCGGTATTCGGCGCGTGGCGATAGGTGCGCAGCGCCCCGCCGTCGATCCAGGCGTTGGAGACGGCGTTGATGACATCCTCGCGGCTGCCGCCGAGCAGCCGGGTGGTCACGGCCGTGGTGGCCAGCCGTACCAGCAGGACGTGGTCGAGGCCGACGCGGTTGAAGCTGTTCTCCAGCGCCAGCACGCCCTGGATCTCATGGGCCTTGATGGCGGCGGTGAGCACCTCGCGCATGGTCAGCGGCGTCTCGCTCCGGGCGAGCCGCCGGCGGCTCTCGTAGTCGGCGGCGGCGAGGATGCCGCCGAGGTTGTCCGAGGGGTGGCCCCACTCGGCAGCCAGCCAGGTGTCGTTGAAGTCCAGCCAACGGATCAGGGCGCCGATGTTGAACGCGCCCTGCACCGGGTCGAGGCGATAGGCGGTGCCCGGCACCACCACCCCGTCGCGCATCTCGGCGCCGGGGACGATCGGTCCGAGCAGCTTGGTGCAGGCCGGGTAGTCGAGCGCCATCATGGCGCAGGCGAGGCTGTCCATCAGGCAGTGCCGGGCAGTCTGATACGCCTCGGCGGAGTCGATGTCGGTGGCGCTGACGTAGTCGGCGATGGCCACCAGCTCGGCGTCGGGGTCGGGGCGCTGGGCGCTGCGGATGTCTCCGGACATGGGCAAGCTTCCTCAAAAACCAGTTGCAGTTGATCGTGCCACGGTCGCCGCCGACTCCGGGCCCCCCGCGGCAACGGGGCGGAGGCGGCGTTCCCGGGCTGAACGGCGTGTCAGCGCTGATCGATCGGCGGCACCGCACGCAGATTGTGGCCGGTGTAATCGGCGCTCGGACGAATGATGCGGTTCTTCGCCCGCTGCTCCATCACGTGGGCCGCCCACCCGCTATGCCGGGACATCACGAAGATCGGCGTGAACAGCTTGGTGGGAATCCCCATGAAGCGGTAGGCCGAGGCGTGGTAGAAGTCGGCATTCGCGAAAAGCCCCTTCTCGTCCCACATCAACTGCTCCACGGCCTCGGAGACCGGGAACAGGGTCTCGTCACCGATCTCCGCGGCGAGCTCGCGGGACCACTCCTTGATCACGGCGTTGCGCGGGTCGACCTCGGTGTAGACCGCATGGCCGAAGCCCATGACTTTCTCCTTGCGCTCGAGCATTCCGGCCAGCTCGCGTCGCGCCTCCTCCGGGCTGGACCACTGCTCGAGCATCTCCATGGCAGCCTCGTTGGCGCCACCGTGGAGCGGGCCGCGCAGGGTCCCGATTGCCCCCGTGATGGCCGAGTGCATGTCCGACAGCGTCGAGGCGCAGACCCGGGCAGCGAAGGTGGAGGCGTTGAACTCGTGCTCCGCATAGAGGATCAGCGAGACGTGCATGACGTTCTTGTGCAGCGCGTTGGGCCGCTCACCGCGGAGCAGGTAGAGGAAGTGGGCGCCGATGGAGTCCTCGTCGCTGTCGGTATCGATGCGCACACCTTCGTGGCTGTATCGGTACCAGTAGGTGATGATCGACGGGAAGACCGCCAGCAGACGGTCCGCCACCTCGGCCTGCTGCGAGAAATCGGTCTCGGTCTCCAGGGTGCCGAGCATGGAACAGCCGGTGCGCATCACATCCATGGGGTGGGCATCCCGCGGGATCTGCTCAAGGACCGCCTTGACCGCCGGCGGCAGCTCGCGCATGCCGGAGAGGCGGCGCTTGTACGCCTCGAGCTGGGCGCGGTCGGGGAGTTCGCCGTAGAGCAGCAGGTAGGCCACCTCCTCGAACTCGCACTGTGCCGCCAGGTCACGGACGTCGTAGCCGCGGTAGGTCAGGCCCGTCCCCTCCTGGCCGACCGTGCACAGCGCCGTCTCCCCGGCGGATTGGCCACGCAGCCCGGCACCGGTCTTCTTTCCCGTCATCGCTCTTCTCCTCCTGTTCGTACGTCGCGCCCGAAGAGCTCATCGAGCTTGCGCTCATAGTCGTGGTAGCCGAGCACCTCGTAGAGCTCTTCGCGCGTCTGCATGCGATCGAGCATGCCCTCCTGGGTTCCCTCGGCACGAATGGCGCCGTAGACCTCCTCGGCGGCCCGGCTCATGGCCCGGAACGCCGAAAGCGGATAGAGGACGAGCCCTGCCCCCGCCTCGCGCAGCTGCGCCACCGTGAAGTACGGCGTCTTGCCGAACTCGGTGATGTTGGCCAGCACCGGCACCGAGAGCCGGTCGGTGAAGGTGCGGATGTCCTCGAGGCTGTGCATGGCCTCGGCGAAGACCATGTCGGCACCGGCCTCCACGTACGCCTCGGCGCGCTCCAGGGCGGCCTCCAGACCCTCCGAGGCGCGGGCGTCGGTGCGCGCCATGACCACCAGCTCCGGATCGGGCCGCGCGTCCACCGCCGCTCGGACCCGATCGACCATCTCGGCGGTGGAGACCAGCTCCTTGCCCGGGCGGTGACCGCAGCGCTTGGCCTGGACCTGGTCCTCGATGTGCACCGCGGCCGCCCCGGCGCGCGTCAGCTCGCGGATAGTCCGCGCGACGCTGAAGGCACCGCCAAAGCCGGTGTCGATATCCACCAGCACCGGCGTCCGGGTGGCGTCGGTGATGCGCCGGACGTCCTCGACCACATCGGCCAGCTGGGTGATCCCCAGATCCGGCAGGCCGTACGAGGCATTGGCCACCCCGGCGCCGGAGACGTACAGCGCCTGGAACCCGGCCCGCTCGGCGAGCAGCGCCGAATAGGCGTTGATGGCGCCGACCACCTGCAGCGGTTGTTCCTGCGTAACGGCGTCGCGGAAGCGGCGTCCCGCGGATGACTGATCGGTCATGTTTTCGTTCGCTCCGTGTCGTGATCGGGTGGGCGGGCCGGACGGGTCAGGCGACGGCGTCGCCGCCCACGCGGACCAGGGTGCGGCCGGTCACCTGCC
Organism: Halorhodospira sp. M38; assembly: GCF_022227985.1. Lineage (NCBI taxonomy): Bacteria > Pseudomonadati > Pseudomonadota > Gammaproteobacteria > Chromatiales > Ectothiorhodospiraceae > Halorhodospira > Halorhodospira sp. M38. The sequence goes on along the minus strand of NZ_JAJNQP010000018.1, from coordinate 1,846 downwards.
GGGCGAGCATCGCCTCGGCGGCATCGCGCAGCCCGTCGAGTTCCACCTCGCGGGTAACGAAGCCTTCCGGGTCCTGCGGACGCAGGTCTTCGCCGAGCCGCCGCCAGCTCTCCAGGCGCAGGGGGCGCGGGCAGTTGGCGGAACTGATGCCGAGCATGCTCACGCCGCGCAGGATCCACGGCATGACGGTGGTCTCGAGCTTCACGCCCCCGGCCAGACCGATGGAGGCGACGTTGCCGTACTCCTCGACCTGGGGCAGCAGCCCGGCGAGCAGGGGACCGCCAACGTTGTCGACCACGCCGGCGAAGCGGGCGCGATCCAGCGGCCGCTCGCTGAGCCCGAGCGCCTCCGGGCTCACCACCTCGGCGGCGCCCAGCGCGTGGAGATATGACGCCGCATCCTTCTTGCCGGAAACCGCTACCACGCGGTAACCGGCGTTGCTGAACAGATCCACGGCGATGCTGCCCACGCCCCCCGAAGCCCCGGTGACGAGCACATCGCCCAGCGCCGGGGTCTGCCCGGCCGCCTCCATGCGAATCAGGGCCAGCGCCGCCGTGAATCCGGCGGTACCGAGTGCCATCGCCTGGCGGGGCGTCAGCCCTCCGGGCAGCGGCACGACCCAGTCGGCAGGGATCCGCACGTACTCGGCGAAGCCGCCGTCGTGGACCTCACCCAGACCGCAGCCGGTGATCAGCACCTGCGCCCCGACTTTCACATCGTCGCTGTCGCTCTCAACCACGACGCCGGCGGCATCGATCCCCGGGGTGATGGGGAAACGGCGCAGGATCTTGCCCTGGCCGGTCAGGGCCAGCGCATCCTTGTAGTTGACGGAGGAGTACGCCACCCGGACCAGCACATCGCCCGCGGGCAGATCGGCGGCACCGAGGGTCACGACCCCGCCCTGATCCTCCCTGCCGGATTCCGGGACCCGCCACGCCGTGAATTCCTGCATTTTTTATCACCTCTGACGGCTAGTTCAGCGAGTTTACAACAGCGCTTCACCGCCTCCCAAATCATATAACAACCAATATGTTAGGAGCTCTCATGGCGTTTTCTGCGTGTTCTCCGCGCGCTTCGTACGGGAGCAGCATTATGTTCAACAATGATCCGGCTCACGCTGCATTGCGCGCGCCCCGGGCCAAGGGCAGGTTGGACCCCACGCAAAGCTTGGTGCACCATGAGCTGCGGTCAAAAACCGACCCCGCAGCGAGGACTCACAGGCTCGACCCATGGCGCCGCGCTCCTATATCCCCCTGGCCGCGCTGGCCCTGATTGCCGGGGCAATCGCCACCGTGCTGATCATCGGCGAACAGCGCGGCGCGGACACCGACGCCAGCAACCGGGGCGAACCGGGCGACCCGGCCGAACGCCGCGGTGCACTAGTCGATGAGATCATCTTCACCGAGGAGTCCGACCCGGGCCGGCTCACCGCGCTCATCGAGCACGGCTCGCACCACCTATTCACTCAGGGTATCGACAGCGCCACCATCTTCCGCCAGGCGCAGGACTCGGAGCAGGTCGACCACTTCCTTTCCCACGGCACGGCCATCGAGCTGACCCTCAACCCGGCCGCCTTCGAGGACGAGCAGCGACTCAATCCATTCCGCGAGCCGCGCATCCGCGAGGCGCTGAATCGCCTGATCGACCGGCGCCACGTGGCCGAGGAACTCTTCGGCGGTCTTGCGGTGCCCCGCTATCTGCCGATCAACACGGCCTTCCCCGACTACGCCCGGCTGGCGGAGACCGCACGCTCGCTGGAACTCAAGTACCGCCATGACCCGGAGCGCGCCGAGGCGACCATCGCGGAAACCATGGAGGGGGGGGGGGGGGCGCGCCCGGGGGGGGG